>JAJEAI010000130.1 GCA_022824205.1 Candidatus Binatia bacterium | reverse complement strand
TCGCCATCGTGGGCTCGGCGCTGCTGGAACGCTGGGAGAACGGCGGCAAGGCCGGGTACGCGGAGTTCCTCGATGAGCTGCAGGAGGCACGTGGTTAGGTGTCGTGTCTCACAAACAGGTTTGCAAAGATGCGCCGGATTTCGTCGCCGGCAAGGCGCGATGACTCGTAGGGGCGACCCGCGGTCGCCCCAGTGGCTTGTTTGTGAGACACAACACTAGTGTCCCGCAGTGCAGTCGAAGGACGCCATTACAGATCCGTCCGCGCCGTCGCGCCGTGAACGAATCCGGGGAATGAAGGCATCATGAAAGCACTGGAAGGCCTCAAGGTCGTGGAGTTCGCCGCGTTCGCGGCCGGGCCGGTGGTAGGCAAGCACCTGGTGGACCAGGGGGCCACGGTGGTGCACATCGAGTCGCGCACACGTCCGGACGGCTTCCGCACGCATTATCCGCCGTACAAGGACAACATCCACGGCCTCAACCGTTCGGGCCTGTTCGCACTGTGCAACAGCGAGAAGCTGGGCATCACGCTCAACCTCAAGAAGGGACCGGAGGCCACCGCGCTGGCCAAGCGCATCGCCGCCTGGGCGGACATCGTGGTGGAGAACTTCAGCCCCGGCACCATGGGGCGCCTGGGCCTGGGGTACGACGCGCTGAAGGAGGTCAACCCGCGGCTCATCATGCTGAGCAGCTCGAACCTGGGACAGAGCGGACCCCACGCGCACCATCCCGGCTTCGGCTCCCAGCTCTCTTCCCTGGCCGGCTTTACCAACCTCACCGGCTACCGGGACGGCTCCCCCCAGATCCTCTACGGCCCCTACATCGACTACATCGCCGTGGGCTACGGCGTCGTGGCCGTGCTGGCGGCTCTGGAGTACCGCGACGCCACCGGCCGCGGCCAGCACATCGACCTGGCGCAGTACGAGACCGGGCTCCAGTACATCGCGCCGCTGTTGCTGGACTACACCGTCAACGGGCACATCGCCGAGCGCGACGGCAACCGCCATCCCGAGGCCTCGCCCCACGGCGCCTTCCCATGCGCGGGGGAGGACCAATGGTGCGTGCTCAGCGTGGCGTCCGACGAACAGTGGCGCGCGCTGTGCCAGACCATGGACCGCCCCGACTGGGGCGGACGCGACGAGTACTCCACGGCCGAGCGCCGGCGCTCCCGCGCCGACGAGTTGGAAGCGCGCATCGGCGAATGGACGAGGCAATTCGAGGCGCGGGAGCTGGCGGAGAAGCTCCAGGCCGCCGGCGTCCCCGCGGGCATGATCAACGGCATGGAGCAGATCTACGACGACCCCCAGCTCGTGCACCGGGGCCAGTGGACCCGCATGGACCAAGCCGAAATCGGCACCATGTCCTACCAGCGCGCACCCTTCACCCTGTCCGAGAGCGACAGCGGTCCCGACCGCCCGGACCCCCTCCTGGGCGAGCACAACGCCTACTTCTACCGCGAGCTGCTGGGCCTCTCGGAAGGCGAATTCGAGACATTCACGCAAGAGGGGATCATCGACTAGTGTCGCATCCCCGTCCCGTCATTCCCGCGAAACAGGCCGTGTCGAAACTCCGCTCGAATGAGAATTGGTACCAACGCCCCGAATTGTCATTCCCGCGGAAGCGGGAATCCAGGAGTGGTGGGAAGGGATCCAGTGTTTGTGCTGAGCGAAACAGTCTTTGCAACCATCGCTGAACACGCCTTGGAGACCTACCCGGAGGAATGCTGCGGGGTCATCCTCGGGGGTGACGGCAGCGACGAAGTCCATCGGCTCGAGAACATCCAGAACCGGCTGCACGCCACCGACCCCGAGACGTTTCCCAGGGACGCGCGGACGGCTTACACCCTCGACCCCAAGGAGTTGGAGGCGGTCCTGGAGCGGGCGGAGAGTCGGGGTCTGACGTTCAAGGCCCTGTACCATTCCCATCCCGACCACGACGCCTACTTCTCGGCGGAGGACAAGGCCTGCGCCACGCCCTTCGGCGAGCCCACCTATCCGGAAACCGCGCAGATCGTCATCTCCGTCATGGACGGCAAAGTGGGCCGCGTAGCCGTGTACGCGTGGGATGCCGATGCCGGTGACTTCGCCGAGATACCGCCGCGGGAAGTGCCGGACCGTTGAAGCCCGAACACTTTCTGGTGGCGCCGGAGTGTCGCGGCCATGGCGCCAAGTGCCGATTTGAAATGGTCCACCGATGTTGCTACCGTGCAAGCGTTGCAAGGAGCGCGACCGTGAGGAACGACGTGAGACTATTCCTGAGGGCGGGAGAGCAGGTCAAGCACAACCGCAACCTCCAGTGGGGCGTCGGCATCGTGGAAGAGGTCATGACCTCCAGCGTCCCGGGTGGCACCTGCCTTGCCCGCATCCGCTTCCAGGACGGCCGCCTCCGCGTCTTCCACAACGACCTCGACAACGAAAGCTGCTGCTACTACTTCGGCATCCGCCACTATGACGATCCCGGCCACACCAGCATCCGCCGCCAGCTCCTGGCGTACCTCGATTCCGACGACTGCTGATCGGCGCCTCGTGTCCGCGTAACGGGCAACAAGACTTCGCGAATCGTAGCGGGTTTCCGCGCGGGGTGTCCTGCGTGACGTCCATCTCTCCACCCGAGCCAGCGATCGCCGGCGGTTGTAAACTGATCGCTCGTTTTTTCCAGTTTCCGTATCGATCTGTTAGTTGTTATGTTAAACCGTTCCCGCGGGTACGTCCGGGGCGTCGCTCCAGGGCGTCGAATCGTGCCTTTGGGTGATGTGCTTGTGGGTGCTGTTTCTCCAGGAGGAACGGGAGTGACCGGAGGGATACAGATGGATCGTGCGACCATGGCTTGGCAGTCGCGGCCTTCGGGGATTCATCCCCGGGCCTTGAATCGGAAAGGGACCTCGTGCGGACGGGCGCGGAGCCTGTCGTCTTGGCGTGCGCTCGCGGGCATGCTGCTGTTCGTTGGCGCGGCCTTCGGGATCGCACCCGAAGCATTCGGCCAGGACAACACCGATCCCCCGGTCCTTTCCATCGCTAATGCGTCCGTCACCGAGGGTTCGACCGCGAACTTCACGGTTTCGCTGAACGCCGCGAGCACAGAGGAGGTGACCGTCGGATACAGTACATCCAACGGCACCGCGACGACGGACAGCACCGCGGTGGGGGGCGCCGACTACACGGCGCGCACCGGCCAGACCTTGACGTTCGCGGCAGGGACCACCACGGACACCATCACCGTATCCACCACGGACGACTCCACGGACGAGCCCGATGAGACCTTCGATGTGACCCTGTCGAACCCGATGAACGCGACGCTGGGCGTGGCGGAGGCTACCGGCACCATAGAGGACAACGACGCGGCGCCGACGCTGAGCATTGCGGACGCCAGCGCGACGGAAGGCTCGAACGTGAACTTTACGGTTACCCTGTCGGCGGTGAGCGCCAAGACCGTCACGGCCAGCTACAACACGTCGAACGACACGGCGACGACTTCGACGAGCGCCATTGGGGGGGCCGACTACACGGCGCGGACCAGCCAGACCTTGACGTTCGCGGCAGGGACCACCACGGCCACCATCACCGTATCCACCACGGACGACTCCACGGACGAGCCCGATGAGACCTTCGATGTGACCCTGTCGAACCCGATGAACGCGACGCTGGGCGTGGCGGAGGCCACCGGCACCATAGAGGACAACGACGCGGCGCCGACGCTGAGCATCGCCAACGCCAGCGCGACGGAAGGTTCCGGCCTGGTTTTCACGGTTACCCTGTCGGCGGTAAGCGGCAAGACCGTCACGGTCAAGTTCAACACGTCGGACGACACGGCGACGACTTCGACGACGGCCATTGGGGGGGCGGACTATACGGCACGGACCAACCAGACCCTGACGATCGCGGCGGGCGCCACCGCGGGCACCATCACCGTTCTCACTGGGAATGACGGAGTGGACGAGGACGACGAGACCCTCAAGGTCACGCTTTCGTCCCCGACCAACGCCACCCTCGGCAGCGCCACGGAGGCCACCGGGACCATCAACGACAACGACGCCGCGCCGACGGTGGCCATTGCGAACGCGAGGGCGACCGAAGGATCGAGCGTGAGCTTCACGGTGAGCCTTTCGGCGGCGAGCGTCAGACAGGTCACGGTGGGCTTCAGCACCTCGGACGGTACGGCGACGACTTCGACGACGGCCATTGGGGGGGCGGACTATACGGCGCGGACCAACCAGACCCTGACGATCGCGGCGGGCACCACCCAGGGCACCATCACCGTTTCCACCGGGGACGACGAGACGGACGAGGTCAACGAGACCTTCACCGTTACGCTTTCGTCCCCGACGAACGCGACACTGGCCAGCATGAGTTCGGCTACGGGTACCATCGATGACGACGACGCCGCGCCGACGGTGAGCATCGACGACGGCAGCGCGACGGAAGGCTCGGCCGTGGCGTTCAGGGTGGCACTCTCCGCGGTGAGCGGCAAGACCATCTCGATGAACTGGGCCACTTCGGACGTGACCGCCTCGTCGGCCAGCGGCGCGCCTGGTGGCGCGGACTACACGGCGGTGGCGGCGACGGCGTTGCAATTCGCGGCCGGAGACACCGCCAAGACGGTGACCGTGTCGACGCGGGCGGAGACGGTGGACGAGCGCGACGAGACCTTCACCGTGACGCTGTCGAGCCCCTCGAACGTGACTCTGTCGGATGGCACGGCCACGGGCACCATCGAGGACGACGACGCAACGCCGACGGTGACGCTGGCGCTGTCGTCCGCGTCCATCGATGAGGACGACGAGTCGTCCGGCGTGACGGCGACGCTCAACCATCCGTCGGGTTTCGCGACGACCGTAACCGTGTCGTACACGGCGGTGTCCCCGGCAGTGGCCGCGGATCTCAGCCAGACCGGGACGACGTTGACCATCGCGGCGGGAGCGACGGCGAGCACGGGCACGGTGACTCTGACGCCGGTGGACAACGAGACGGACGCGCCGGACAAGACCGTGACCGTGTCCGCGACGGCATCGAACGAACTGGGCGTGAACGCTCCGGCCAACCGTACGCTGACCATCGAGGACGACGACCCGGCCCCGGTGGTCATGCTCGTGCTTGCGCCTTCCTCCATCAGCGAGGATGAGGCGCGCAGCACGGTGACGGCCAGCCTGGACCGACCGTCGAGTGAGGAGACGACGGTGACGGTTTCGTCGGCGGCCGTGTCGCCGGCGGTGGCAGGGGATTACACGCAGACCGGGACGTCCTTGACCATCGCGGCCGGAGCCACCACCAGCACGGGCACGGTGACGCTCGCCTCCGTGGACAACGAGACGGACGCGCCGGACAAGACCGTGACCGTGTCCGCGACGGCGTCGAACACCCAGGGGATTGCGGGCAATCCGGCGGCCGTCACGCTGACCATCCAGGACGACGACCCGGCGCCGACGGTGACGCTCAGCCTGTCGGACGATTCGATCTCGGAGTTGGACGGCACGACCACGGTGAGCGGGAGCCTGAACCATCCGTCGAGCGAGGCGACGGTCGTGACCATCGCGGCTTCCGCCAACAACTACACCGTGAGCGCGGGCGGCGTGCTGACCATCGCGGCCGGGGCCATTACCGGCACGGGCACCGTGACGTTGACCCCGGTGGACAACACCACGGACGCGCCGGACAACGAGCTGACGGTGAACGCCACGGCGGTGAACACCCAAGGCATCGAACAGCCCGCGGGCGTGGCTCTGACCATCGAGGACGACGACCCGGCGCCGACGGTGACGCTCAGCCTGTCGGCGGCCGCGATTGCCGAGGAAACCGGATCGGCGATGGTCACGGCCCGGCTCAGCCACCCGTCGAGCGAGGATACATCGGTGGTCGTGGCAACGGCGGCGGGCGACCCGAAAGCGGCGGAGTTCGTACTCACGAACGCCACGCTGACGATCGTGGCAGGCACCACCGAGAGCTCGACCTCGGCAACCGTGACGCCGACCGACAACAACGTGGACGCGCCGGACCAGTCCGTGACGGTGTCGGCGACGGCTTCCAACACTCAGGGGATCGCGGGCGATCCGGAGAGTCTGACCCTGACGATCACCGATGACGAGGACGCCCCGGGCGTGACCCTCGGCCTGTCGGCGGCGGCGATTACCGAGGAAGAAGGATCGACCACGGTGACGGCGCAGCTCAGCCATCCGTCGAGCGAGGACACCACGGTAACGGTGACGGCGACGGTGACGGCGACGGAGCCGGCGGTCCCCGAGGACATCGTCCAGACCGGGACGCTGTTGACGATCCCGGCGGGTACGACCGACAGCACCGGGACGGTCACCGTGAGTGGGGTGCCCAATTTCGTGGATGCGCCCGACAAGACCGCGACCGTGGCGGGGACGGCGTTGAACACCCAGGGGATCGCCGGGAATCCGGAGAGCGTGACCCTGACGATCACGGACGATGACGTGCGTGGGTTCACGTTCGATCCGGAGGCGTTGACGGTTCCGGAGGACGAGACCACGGCGAACGCGTTCTCGATCGTGTTGACCTCGCAGCCCACGGAGAACCTGAACATCGCGCTGCGCTTGTCGGGAAGTGACGAGCTGCGTTTCTTGCAGAGATCGAGCGGTGGCAACAGACGGGTTTTCAACATCCGCTTCACGACGGAAAACTGGAACGTCCCGCAGTTCGTGACCGTGAACACGGCGGACGACACGGATGCGGCGAACGACGTCTGGCGGCTCGAGCTGCAGGGGAGGGATGGGGATTACGCAGGCCATACCGACTACTACACGATCACGGTGGTGGACGACGAACGCAAGGCCGAGGGTATTCTCCTGACGGTGAACCGAGGCGCCGTGGTGGAGGACGGCGGTGCGGTCACGATTAACCTGAAGGCGACGATAGACGGTACGCCTCGGGTGACGGCGACGCCCGTGTCGGTGACCATATCCGGAGATACGGCCGCGGAAACGGACTTCGCAGTATCGTCGTCTACTTTCACCATGACGATTCCGGCGAACGCGGATTCCGTGGACCGGGACTTCACCCTGACGCCGGCGCCCGACCGGTTGGACGAGGACGACGAAACGATTTCGATAACCGGGACCACCACGGCAACCGTGGAGGGCACGACGACGGTGCTGACGGTTTCCCCGGCAAGCGTGACCATCACGGATGATGACAGGCGGGGGGTGACGGTGTCGCCGAGGACGCTGGATGTGCGGGAAAACGGTTCCGCTACCTACACGGTGGTGCTGGATTCGCAGCCCACCGGCGACGTGAATGTGAGCGCGTCGGTATCGGGCGCCGGCCTGAGCATATCGCCGTCCTCGCTGACGTTCACGACCGAGGACTGGAACGTGCGGCAGACGGTGACGGTTTCGGCGGAGGATGACGCGGATACGGCGGACGGATCGGGGACGGTGACGCATACGGTCACGGGGGCCGACTATGCCGCCGTGACCGCGTCCACGGTGGCACTCCGGACGCGGGACGACGACGGGGTAGGAGTGAGGGCATCGACGCAGTTGCTGGACGTGCCCGAGAGCGGTGAATCGATCTACACCATCGTGCTGGACGCGCGGCCGGCGACAACGGTGACGGTGAGTCCCAGCGTGACCGGAGACCCCGACGTGACGGTAACGCCGCCAACTCTCGTGTTCACGACGCAGAACTGGAACGTGCCGCAGGAGGTGACGGTCAAGGCAGAGGATGACGGCGACGGCAGGGACGACGCCGCGACGGTATCGCACACGGTCTCGGGGGTGGCGACCCGGACGGTGGATCGAGTCCAGGTCGAGGTGCACGACGACGATGAAGCTTCCACGGCCATCGTCCTGACGGTGTCGCCGCCGGAGGTGCCGGAGGACGGGGGCAGTCATCGGGTGACGGTGACGGCGGCCTTTGACGGAGCGGCCTTGGAGACGGATACGGAAGTGACGGTGCTGGTGCGCAACGGCACGGCATCGGCGACGGACTTCGCGGCCAACCCGTCTGCGTTGGCGCTCACCATACCGGCGGATCAGGTTTCCGCCAGTGGCGACTTCGAGTTGACCGCCACCGACGATCCGCTGGATGAAGGCGAAGGCGAGACGGTCGTGGTGAGTGGTTCGGTGAGCGGATCGACCCTCGCTGTGACGCCGGCAACGGTGACCATCGTGGATGACGACGGCCGGGGCTTGACGGCATCCCCTTCGCTGCTCCGGGTGACCGAGCAGGACAGGGCGACCTACACGGTGCGGTTGGTGTCGCAGCCGACCGGGCTGGTGACGGTGACTCCTTCGGTGACCGACAACGACGACGTGATGGTGACGCCCGCCAGCCTGGAGTTCAATACGCAGAGCTGGGACGTGGCACGGACGGTGACGGTATCGGCGGCGAACGACACCGACGGGGACGACGAGACGGCGACGGTGATCCACACCGCGTCCGGGGCCGATTACGAAGGGGTCGCGGGTGCCCGCGTGGCGGTGACGGTCGAAGACAACGACGCGTTGTCGGAGTCGGTGCGGCTTACGGCGGACGTGACCTCGTTGCGCGAGGACGAGGGGCCGCGCACGGTGAGGGTGACGGCTGCGGTCGATGGGGCGGCGCGGCCGGAGGATACGGCCATCGAGGTGGCGGTGACGGGAGGGACGGCGTCGGCGACGGACTTCACGGCATCGCCCGCGAACTTCACGGTGACGATACCGGCGAACTCGACCCGTGCGAGCGAAACGTTCACGCTGACGCCCCTGGATGATGCCGTGCTCGAGGCCGACGAGACGGTGCGGCTCACGGGCACGACGGTGGCGGGTCTCAGGGTCGACGGCACGACCCTGGAGATCGTGGACGACGAGACCCCGGCAATCCGGGTTTCGACGGAGTCGGTGGCGGTGACCGAGGAGTCGAGCGTGTCATACACGGTGGCGCTCGCCACGGAGCCGGCGGGAACCGTGACGGTGCGCGTGACGGTGTCGGAGAACCGTCACGTGACCGTGGAGCCGGCCAGCCTGACGTTTGGCCCGGGTACGTGGAACGTGGCGCAGACGGTGACGGCGGCGGCGGACGACGATGCGGGCCACGACACGGCGGAGTTGCGGCACATGGGATCGGGGGCGGACTACGAGGGAGTGAGCGGCGATGGAGTGACGGTGACCGTGACGGACAACGACACCCGCGGGGTGACGGTGTCGGAAGGGGCGATCACCGTCCGGGAGGGGGGCAGCGGCAACTACACGGTGGTGCTGGATACGCTGCCGAGCGGGACGGTGACGGTGCGGCCGTCAGTGACGGGCGACGGCGACGTGACGGTGATGCCGGCGTTGTTGAGCTTTACGGCCGCCACCTGGAATCAGGCCAGGACGGTGACGATACTCGCCGCCCAGGATACGGACCCCACCGACGATGCAGCAACGGTGGCGCACGTGGTGGGTGGGGCGGACTACGGCGAGAACGGGGTCACGGCGGGCGACGTTCAGGTCACGGTGGAGGACGACGACAAGACGCCGGGTCTGGTGCGGCTCGCGGTAAGCCCGGAGCGGGTGACGGAGGACGGCGGTCCGGCGACGGTGACCGTGACGGCGACACTGTCGGGTGAGACGCGCACCACGACGACGGAGGTGGCGGTGACCGTGGCGGGCGGCACGGCGTATTCGGGAGCGGATTTTGTCGCGGTGCCCGGCTTCACGGTGACCATACCGGCGGGGGAAGCGGAGGGGACGGGGACGTTCCGGCTCGTGCCGATCGACGACTCGGTGGATGAAGACGCCGGAGAGACGCTGACGGTCTCCGGGACGGCGCCGGGGTTCACGGTGACGCCGGCGTCGCTGACGCTCGTGGACGACGACGTGGTGCCCACGGAGGGGGACCGGCCGTCGCCCGACACGGTGGTGGGTTTCTCGGTGGCATTCGCGCCCGAGGATCCGGTGTTGCTCTCCGTGGCGGACGCCAGCGTACGGGAGGGCGCGAACACGACACTCGACTTCGTGGTTCGGCTGAATCGTCCGCGGGAGGGGGAGACGCGTGTGCATTGGGCCACCCGCGACGGCACGGCAAGCGCGGGATCGGACTACGTCGCGGCGTCGGGGACGCTCCGGTTCGGCGCCGGCGACACCGAGCAGACGGTGCGGGTGGCAGTCCTGGATGACGCGGTGGACGAGGGCCGCGAGACGCTGACGTTGGTGTTGACGAATCCGGTGGGCGCAGGAATCGGAGACGGTACGGCCCTGGGTACCATCGAGAATGCGGATCCGATGCCGCGGGCGTGGCTTGCGCGCTTCGGACGTACCGTGGCCGGGCAGGTCATCGAGGCCGCCGAGGGGCGTTTCCGGGCAGCCCGGCAGCCGGGGGCGGAGCTTGCGTTGGCGGGCTGGAAGGTGGGCGATGGAGCCGCGTCCGGAGAGGTGGGGGTACGGGGGGCGGGGGAGCGCGTCGAAGCGCTGGCGGCACGCCTGCGTCACGGGCACGACGAGGGCGAACCCATCGCCTGGCGAGCGGCGGCCGGTCGCGACGTCTTGATGGGCACGGCGTTCGCGTTAACGGCGGGTACCCGGGAGAACGGCCTGGCGGGGTTGTGGGGTCGGGGCGCGAGCATGCGCTTCGACGGGGCCGGTGACGTGGCATTGGATGGGGACGTGGGTACCGGATTGCTCGGGGCGGACTGGAAGCACGGACGGCTGGCGGCCGGCGTGATGGTTTCCCACAGCCGGGGAGACGGCGTCTACCGGTCGCCGCCGGGCGGGGGCAAGGTCGAGTCGGTGCTGACGGGCTTCTTTCCATACGGCCGCGTGGCCGTGAGCGAGAAGCTGTCGCTCTGGGGCGTCGGGGGTTACGGTGCGGGTACGCTTACCCTGACCCCGACAAGCGGGGCATCCATGGAAGCCGACACGGACCTGGCCCTGGGTGCGCTCGGGCTTCGCGGGCTGCTTGTGGGGGCGCCCGCCGGCGTTGGAGCGGAGCTTGTGGTGAAGTCCGACGCGCTGGGGGTGTGGACCTCCTCGGACGAGACCCGGGACCTCGCGTCGGCGCGGGGCGAGACGGTGCGCCTGCGGCTCGGTCTGGAGGGCACGTGGCGTGGGCTCGATGTCGCTGGGGGCCGGTTGACGCCGTCGCTCGAGGTCGGGTTGCGTCACGACAGCGGCGACGCGGAGACGGGGTTCGGAGCCGACGTTGGCGGAGGGGTTGCCTGGAGCGATCCGGGACTCGGCATCACCGTAGAGGCCCGAGGGCGTGGCTTGGTGGTGCACTCGGATGAGAGTTTCCGCGAACGCGGCTTCACCGGCTCGCTTGCCTGGGATGCGGACCCGTTCTCGGAACGGGGTCTTTCGTTGAGCTTGAGTCAGACCTTGGGGACATCGGAGGCGGACGGAACGGACGCCCTGCTCACGCAACCGGCCCTGTGGAGGTCCGCCGCAGGGCATGGCGGCGGTGACGGTCCGGAAAGTCGGAAGCTCGAGGCGGTGCTCGCCTATGGACTCCCCATGTTCGGCAGCCGGTTCACCGGCACTCCGGAGGTGGGGCTTGCGCTGTTGGAGTCGGCGCGGGAGACGAGCCTTGGTTGGAGATTGAGGCTCGCGCGGCACAACCGGAACAGGTTCGATCTCCGGCTCAGGGGAACGCACCGCCAGGCGGCGAATGACGACAACCGGTCGGAGTACCGCGTCGAACTCGGGCTGGCGGCGCGGTGGTGAGGGCCGCCGACCGTGCTGCTGCACAGGCGGATCCCGGCAGGCTTGTGGAGAAAGGGGAAGATTCATGGTCCTGAAGAACGCGCTACAGGGGACGTTCGCGGCCGCGATACTGGCGGTTCTCCTGTCGGGCTGTGGCGGAGGTGACGGCGGGGGTCCCGCATCCGTGCCCGAACCGCCGGTGGCAATGCCGGAGGAGCCCATGGGCATACCGGAAGCGGCGCGAAACGCGCCGGTGGCGGGCGAGAGCGTGGTGCAGTCGTCCACCGGCGGCGATGATCCGCCGCCCGTCGACATTTCGGCGCGGGTGACATGGCGTGACGGCGGTGAGGTGGACTACCGGGTTGCCCGGGGGAGCCACTGGTTCCTGGACAGCACGGACGACGGCACCGAGACCCTGATCAACCGCCGGGCCAGGTCCGCGGCCAGCGGCTTGACCGTCACCGCGGTGGTGGCGTTCAAGGGGCGGGGCCGCGAGACCGGCGCGTCCGCCGGCGTGCTCACCGACGGAATCGGGTTGGCGTTTCACACCGACATGGATGGTCCGGCGGACGCCGACTACCTGGTATGGGGATCGTGGACGGAGGTGCCCGAGACGGCCGAGGCCCAGCAGGATATCCGCCAAGGCGCCTTTGCTACCGGCAGCGACCCTTTCGGGACGGAGCGCCTGGCCGCGATAACCGGGGCGGCGAGCTACCGCGGGGACGTGCGCGGCGTCTATTTCGCGCCCGAGGGAACGGCCTTCGGTGGATATTCGTTTCAGGCGCTGGTGAATCTGGAGGCCGACTTCGGGGACGGAACGGTGCCCGGTTCCATCGGCGGGAAGATCGAGAACTTCATCTTCCAGGTGTCGGACCAGGGAGGGTTCGTCTCCAGGCCCGCCGCGGCCGTCACCCTCGGGTCGGCTCCCATCGGCATTGCGCACGGCGGTCTGTTCGCGGGCGGGACGAGCGGGACCTACTACGATGGCACGGCCCTTTCAGGGCGGTGGGGCGGGCGGTTCTACGGCAACGCGGAGGACTCCGGCTTTCCGGGGTCGACGGCCGGGACATTCGGGGCCACCGACGAGGACGGCGAACGGGGCTTCATCGGCGCCTTCGGGGGGCTACGTCAGACCGGAGTGCAAGGTGGAGATTAGTGCCCGCATCCCCGTTCCGTGATTCCTGCGAAACAGGCTGTGTCGAAGCTCCGCTCGAATGAGAATTGGTACCAATGCCCCGAATCGTCATTCCCGCGGAAGCGGGAATCCAGGATTGGTGGGAAGGGGTCCGGTGTTTGTGCTGAGCGAAACAGTCTTTGCAACCATCGCTGAACACGCCTTGGAGACCTACCCGGAATAAACAGGACCCTCGCCCCGGGCAGGCGATGGACCCCGGCGGCGAAGCGAGCGGGTCGGAGAGGCTCGTGCTCTCGTCAAGGAAGGCCGATGGTCGCCGGTAACCCCGCTGTCGTGCACACGTTGAACACCCGGTCCCCCCGGCGCACGCGGTATGGCCGCTTGGCTGCGGGACTGACAAGGTAGTTGTCCCCCAGTGGATAGATGTCGCGGAACGCCTGGACCGCGGCGGCGTTCAGCCTGTCCGGATCGATCCTGCACTCGAAAAGGTCCAACCGATCCCGGTCCCGGCGGACTACAAAGTCCACTTCGCGGCGCGACTTGTCCAGCCAGTAGAAGATGTCCTCCTCCTGGTGCCTGAAGCGCAGTGCGTCCAGAACGAGATGTTCCCACAGCAGCCCGCGGTCGTCGTCCCTGATGCTGTCCCAACCCTTTTCCAGGGTGACGAAACCCGTATCGAAGGCATAGCACTTGGGACGGCTGACGATCTCGCGCCGGCCGCCGCCATGGAAGGGGCGCACCAGATGCACCGCGTGAGCGATTTGCATGGCCTCGATGTGCGCCTTGACGGACGGACGGCTCAGTTCGCTGAGACTGGCCAGTTTGCCGTAGTCGAGCTGCCCCCCGCTCTGGCGCAGCAGCAGCCGGAAGAGCGACAGAAAGCCCTGCCGGTTGCGGATGGCGAACAGTTCCAGGATGTCGCGGGCGTAGAAGCCGTTGATCCATTCGCTGAAGAACTCGGGGTCCTTGCGGTCCGCCAACAGCGGCTCCGGCAGTCCGCCGTGCAGCAGACGGCGATCGAGACTTCCGATACCGAACGGACCGGAGCATTCCTCCCACAAGACCGGGCAAAGGTGCACTTCCGCCTTGCGCCCGGTGAGCGAGTCGCGGAACTTGCCGGTGGCCGCCAACGTCGACGAACCCGTGGCCAACACCCTGACGTGCGGATACTCGTCGGCGGCGATCTTCAACAGGCGGCTGGGATCGGCGAGACGGTGCACCTCGTCCAACACCACGACCGTCCCCGCCGCCTGACCGTCCAGGAACAACTCCGGATCCTCCAGAGCCCGAAGCGAGGAGGGCAAGTCACAGTTGAGGTGAACGACGTTCTCATCCGGCAGCATCCGCGTCAACGTCGTCTTGCCCACCCGGCGGACACCCGACAACCAGACCACGGACCGACGCGACCACGCCCGGCGGACCCGGTCCAACCAAAGTGCGCGTTCAATCATAGCCGTACTTTACATCTGTCCGTCCAAATGTAAAGTACGACTCACAAGGTCGACAAGCGAGCGTGGGGAGGAAGGCGGACTCGGCAAGGTCCACGTCCATTGCCAAGTCCGCCCGTTGAGCGGTCGGTCAGCCCGACAGGTTGGCCTTGAAGAAATCCGCCGTCCGCTGCCATGCGTCCTTGGCGGCGTCGGGGTGCCAGCGGTCGGCGTTGGTGTTGTTGTTGAACGCGTGCTTGGCGCCGTTGCCGTGGATCTTGAGGTCGATGCTCTTGCCGTGTTTGGCCAGTTCCGTCTTGAGGGGCTCGATGCCGGGCATGATGTTGGGGTCGTCCTCGGCGTAGTTGCCCATGAGCGGGCAGGTGATGTTGGCCACCTGGTCCAGCGGATCGGGGTTGCGGCCGTAGTACACCACCGCGGCGTTGAGTTGGTTGCACTTGGTGGCGAAGTTGAGGGATTGGCCGCCGCCCCAGCAGTAACCCACCACCCCGACCTTGCCGTTGGCGAAGCCCTGGCCCTTGAGATACTCGAGGGTGCGGGTCAAATCCTCCACGCAACCTGCCGGATCGAGGCTACGGATGGCGGCGATGGCGTCCTGCGAGGTCGTGTACTGCGCGGTGCCGCCGGTGCGTTGCAGCAGGTCCGGAGCCAACGCGGCATAACCCTCCTTGGCGAAGTGCCGTGCCACGTCCTTGATATGGTCCACCAAGCCGACGTTCTCGTGAATCACGATGACCGAGCCCAAATTCGCGCCGTCCTTGGGGCGCGACAGGTAGCCGGTGCAGCTACCGTATTCGACCATTCCCGAGTCCAACTCGGGATCGTTCTCGTCTACGAGATAGGGAATCGTGTCCGCCATGTTCGAGTGTCCTCCGTCGTTGAGTGTTGAGTTTGTCCTTGTGAGCATGCCGGCGGCTGATACGGCTACGCCGCCGCGAGCCCGGTTCCGCGTCTTCTCCTCTGCAGCAGATACAGCCCGGCGAACACGACCCACGCACCGAACTGCACGGCCATGCGCAGCGAGTCGGTGTCGCCCACGAGCAGGGCGGGGCGGAAGGCGGCGACGCAGATGGCCAAGAGCAGAATCCGCTCGGGCCAGCCGCAACGGTCGGCGAAGAAGCCCTGCATGGCCGCGGCAAAGGCCATCATGGCCACGAGGCCGTTGAGTATCACCCAGACAACCGAGAACATGTCCGTCAGCCAGATGATGGCGCCGTCGGACGCCACGCCGGCGATCAGCAGCAGCTCCAGGTTGAAGATGAAGACGAACGGCAGGATGGCCGTACGCAGGTCGTAGGTAAACCCCTGGATTCCGGTTCTTATGGGGTCGGAGCCGGCGATGGCCGAGGCCGCGAAGGCTGCAAGGCCCACCGGCGGCGTGTCGTCGGCCAGAATCCCGAAGTAGAAGACGAACAGATGAGCCGCCAGCACCGGGATTACCAGGCCGGCCTGACCGCCCAGGGTCACGATCACCGGCGCCGTCAGAGTGGCCATGACGATATAGTTGGCGGTGGTGGGGAGGCCCATGCCCAGGATCAGGCTGGTGACCGCGGTCAGGATCAGCATGAGCACCACGTTGCCCAGGGAGATGATCTCGATGGCCTCGATGAACCGGCTGCTGAGGCCCGTCAGGGTGACCGTGCCGACGATGATGCCGGCGGCCGCCGTGGCCACCGCGATGGGCGCCATGTTGCGGGCGCCGGACACGCAGCCCTGCAGGATCTCCCGGATGCTGACGGCCAGACCCTGCAATACCGCCTGCACGAGGGAGCCGGGTGCCGGGTTGTCCGGTGAGGGTCGGAGCACCGCCGCGCAACTCTGCACCACCCGTTGTATGACCATGATGGCCAGGGTCAGGAGAATGGCATTGAACGCCGCCGAGATCGCGGAGAACCGGAGAATGACCAGTGTGTAGATCAGCGCCAGGATAGGAATCAGGAAGTGGACGCCCTTGAGGAACGTGATCCAGAACGGCGGCAACTCTTCCTGGGGTATCGCGCTCAAGTTCAGTTTGAGCGCTTCGAGGTGGACCACGTAGAGCAGGGCGATGTATGAGAGCACCGCCGGTATGGCCGCGGCCGTGACGACGTCGATGTACGGAAGCCCCAGAAACTCCGCCATGATGAAGGCGGCCGCGCCCATGACCGGCGGCAGGAGCTGCCCGTTGGTGCTGGCGCCGACTTCCACCGCCCCGGCCTTGTAGGCCGGAAGTCCCACTCGCTTCATCAGCGGGATGGTGAAGGTCCCCGTGGTGGCCACGTTGGCGATGGACGAGCCGGACACCATGCCGGTCAGGCCCGAGGCGAGCACCGCGGCCTTGGCCGGTCCGCCGCGGAAACGGCCCACCATGGCGTATGCCACCTGCACGAAGTACTCCGCCGCTCCCGCCCGGTCCAGGAGCGCCCCGAACAGCACGAACAGGAATACGAAATCCGTGGATACGCCCAAGGGCACGCCCCAGATGCCGCTGTCCGACAGGTACATGTGGTCGACGACGAATTCGAAGGGAATCCCGGGGTGGGCCAGAAACCTGGGCAGGTACGGACCGACGAAGCAGTAGACCAGGAAGACCGTTCCCAGCGCCGGCAGCGCCAGCCCCAGGGAGCGCCGCGCCGACTCGAGCAGCAGAAGGACGAATGCCCCGCCGATCCAAACGTCGCGCGCCAGCGGGAGCCCGGAACGTTCGATGATCCCTGCGTAGTCCCACGCGAGGTACGCGGTGCCGCAGGCCGCCAGGGCCGCGATGATGAAGTCGTACCAGGGAATCTTGACCGGATCCCGCTTGCGCCGGCCCGGAAACAACTGCTGCATCAGGGCGTTCAGGCGCTCCAGCGTCGCGGTCCGCCGAATGGCCGGGAACGCCAGGTAGACCAGCAACACGGCGAAGGTCAGGTGGATGCTGCGGGCGATGACGGAGTTGATGGGATCGTAGGCGATGCGGAGTTGAAACAGGGACCAGGAGAGCGCAAGCAGCCACAGGAACCCCCCGATCGGTCCGCCGGGGGAACGGGTCTTTCCTTCGCCCTCGCCCAACTCGGCCAGCGCTTCGAGGTCGACGGTCTCGCCGGCAGTGTCGTCGCGATCGGATGAACTCACGGGGCCGCCTGGCTGGCCTGTGCCGTTGGTGTTTCCGTCAAGTGAACCGGCCCGGGGGCGGGCGTTGCCGCCCGCGCCCCGGACGGTTCGTCATTTCGGGGAAGGAGTCGGCTATTTCAGCCAACCCTTCTCCTTGTAGTACTTCATGGCTCCGTCATGCAACGGCGCCGAGAGGCCGCCCAACATGTCCTTCGGCTGCAGGTGCTTGAAGTTGGCGTACGAGTTGCGGAGCGTGTCGAGGTTCTCGAAGATCGTCTTGACTACGGTGTACACCGAGTCGGCCGACTCCTTCTCGCCGGTGACGAAGGTCGCCTTCACGGCATAGGTTTCAACGTCGTTGTCCACGCCCTTGTAGGTCCCGCCGGGTATTTGGGTCATGACGTAGTAGGGGTTGTCCGCCACCAGCTTCTTGATCGCTGCGGTGTTCACCGGAACGATGTCGATGGCGGTGCTGTTGGCGATTTCCAGGCCGCCGCCCCAGGGAACGCCGATGGTGTAGAAGAACGCATCGATCTTCTTGTCCACCAGCGCGCGGTTGGCCTCGTTCTGCTGCAGGCCTTCGGCCTTGATGTCCTTGTCCTTGTCGATGCCCGAGAGGCGTAGCACATCCTCAGCGTTGCCCCGCTGTCCCGATCCCGGGTTGCCGATGTTGACGCGCTTGCCCTTGAGGTCCGCGATGGACTTGATGCCCGTGTCCTTGCGGGTGACGAGCATGATCACCTCGGGATGGACGGTGAAGACCGTGCGCAGTCCCTTGTCGGCCTTGCCTTTCCAGTCCTTCATGCCGTTGGCGGCCTGCCAGACGCGGTCCGACTGGGCCACGCCGTAGTTCAGCAGCCCCCGCTGGATGGACCTGATGTTGAAGACCGATCCGAGCGCCGGACGGCCGATGCAGTTGTATCCCTTGGCGCCGAGTTTGTCGTTGACGATCTTGCAGATGTTCAAAGCCACCTGGTAATAGACGCCGGTCGTGGAGCCGCCGCCGATGACCAGGAAGTTCTGTGCGGACGCGTCCTTGGCCGTCATGGTCAGGGTGCCGCATAGCGCCAGACCCAGCACAAATACGAGAAAACGCTTCATGGGAACCTCCTTCGAGTTAAGGTTAAGGCAACCAGATCCTTGAAACCAACAGTCGTGTCCATGCCACATCAGGTAAGGCATTGCAACCTGAACAGGTCGCTTCGCACGGCGATCTCGCGAATCGTGACCGGGGCGCCACGCCATAACTGCTCGTTATGGCGAGGGAATCGTGTGGCGGGGAAAAGCCGTGCCCGTCCATGGCAGCGACCCGTCAGTGGATATTTGCCGGATACTGGGATAGGAAGTCCTGAAGGGTCCGGGATTCGCGCTGTCCGCCGGGCGATAAAGACCATGGCGAAACAGGAACAGAGAAGAGAGAACGGGGTGGCCCCGGTGACGGGCATGTTCAGCCTCGACCAACTCCAGGAAGCGGTGGCGGTGGGCCAGGTGGACACGGTGGTGGTGGCGTTCACCGACCTCTACGGCCGGCTCCTGGGCAAGCGCCTGGACGCGGAGTTCTTTCTCGACACCGCGGCCGCGGGAGGCACCCACGCCTGCGACTACCTGCTGACCGTGGACATGGAGATGGAGCCGGTGCAGGGGTACCGCTTGGCCAACTGGAAGCGCGGTTACGGCGACATCCACCTGGTGCCGGACCTGACGACCCTGCGGCGCCTGAGCTGGCAGGACCGGACCGCGCTCGTACTGTGCGACGTCAAGGAGACCGTCTCCCACGAACTGGTGGCGGAAGCGCCCCGGTCGGTGCTCCGCGGCCAACTGCGGCGCGCCCGCTCCCTGGGGTACGAGGTCATGGCAGGGTCGGAGCTGGAGTACTATCTCTTCGAGAACTCCTACCGGCAGGCGGCGGAAAAGCACTTCCAGGACCTGACCTCGGCCGGCAGCTACATCGAGGACTACCATGTGCTCCAGGGTTTCCGGGAGGAACGCTTCCACGGCGCCGCGCGGCGCCACCTGCGGGACTCGGGCGTGCCGGTGGAAAGCTCCAAGGGCGAGTGGGGGCCGGGCCAGCATGAACTCAACGTGCGCTATGCCGGCGTGCTCGCCATGGCCGACCGCCACTGCGTCTACAAGGAGTGCCTCAAGGAAGTGGCCGAGCAGATGGGGCTCAGCGTCACCTTCATGGCCAAGTTCGCCACCGAGCTGGCCGGGTCGAGCTGCCATGTGCACCTGAGCCTGTGGCGCAACGGCGGGAATGCCTTCGCCGGGACCGGTCCGGGTGGGTTCTCGGACGTCTTCCGCTGGTTCCTCGGCGGCTGGCTGGCGCATCTGCCCGAGACCATGGTGTTCTACGCGCCGACGGTCAATTCCTACAAGCGTTACCGCGCGGAGTCCTGGGCGCCCACGGGCATCGGCTGGAGCCACGACAACCGCACCGGCGGCTTCCGGGTGCTGGGGCAGGGGAGGGGTGCCCGGATCGAGTGCCGCGTGCCCGGCGCCGACTGCAACCCCTACCTCGCCTATGCCGCGGCTCTGGCCGCGGGCGTGGACGGCCTCCGCCATCGGACCGAGCCGCCTCCGGCCTTCGATGGCAACCTGTACGCCGCCGGCGACGTGCTCCAGATGCCGGGGTCCCTGGGCGAGGCCACCGACGTGTTCGCGGAGAGCGAGTTCGCGCGCGAGAACTTCGGCGCGGACGTGGTGGAGCACTACGTCCATTTCTTTCGCACCGAGGAAAGGAAGTATCGCGACGCCGTCACCGACTGGGAAAGGAAACGCTATTTCGAGCGGATCTGAAATGCGCGCCACCGACGCGCCGTTCATCGGCATCACCACCTACGGGCGCGGCCCGCACAACCGGTACATCCTGCCCGCGGAATACGTCGACGCGGTGCGCCGCGCGGGCGGAATTCCGTTGCTGCTGCCGCCCGGTGAGGAGCGCATGGACGCGGTGCTGCCGCTTCTCAAGGCGGTGGTGTTCAGCGGCGGCGGCGACCTCGACCCCGACCTCTACGGCGGCAGCCACCACGAGACCATCTACATGGTGGAACCGGAACGGGACCGTTCCGAGATCGATCTCGCCCGGCGCGTGTTCGACCTGGAGGTCCCGACCCTGGCCATCTGCCGCGGCAGCCAGATCCTCAACGTCGCCAAGGGCGGCACCCTGGTCGAGCACCTGCCCGACGAGGTGGGAGAGACGGTGAACCACCGCGTGCCGCCGCGCGAGCCCACGCCTCACGCGGTCCGGGTGAAGCCGGCGTCCCGGCTGGCCGGGCTTCTGGGCGCCACGGACTTCTCGTGCATGTCGTGGCACCACCAAGCCGTTCGCCAGGTGGCGCCGGGCTTCGAGGTCGTGGCGCACGCCCCGGACGGTACCATCGAGGGGCTGGAGATGCCCGCGCACCCCTGGCTCGTGGCGGTGCAGTGGCATCCCGAGTTGACGGCGGCGGAGGACCCCATCCAGCAACGCCTGTTCGACGCCCTGGTGGAGGCCGCCGGAACACGCTGAGCCGAGGCCGCCGAACAGGTATCCGGGAGACGTTGCCATACCGTCAACCCCGCGAAGCGGTCGTGTAGGAACTCGGCTCGGAGAGGGAGCGGCACCCGCCACCCGAAACGTCATTCCCGCGGAAGCGGGAATCCAGGGGTGGGGGGTGTGGCGGCCTCATTGCCCGGCCTCACCCCGCCTGGATTCCCGCTTCCGCGGGAATGTTCCCGCTTCCGCGGGAATGACGGGTAAAGGGGCGTCGTTGCCTCGGGAGTCTGACACAGACTGTTCGCGGTAATGACGGATTGGTTCGAGTAACGCCATGCGTTTGAAGGACAAGGTCGCACTCATCACCGGCGGTGCCGGCGGCATCGGCCGGGAGACCGCGCTGCTGTTCGCACGGGAGGGGGCGCGGGTGGTCATCGCCGACGTCGACGACCGGAGCGGCAAGCGTCTGGCCGGGCGCATCGAGCGGGCCGGCGGCGCGGCGGCGTATTGCCGCGCGGACGTTTCCCGGGACGGCGATTGCGCGAGCATGGTGGCCGTGGCGGAAGCTGAATTCGGCGCGCTCCACGTCCTCTTCAACAACGCCGGCATCATGCTGGCCGAGGACGCGGACGCGGTGGCGACGTCGGAGGAGGTGTGGGACCGGACCCTGGCGGTGAACCTCAAGGGGGTGTTCCTGGGCTGCAAGCACGGGATTCCGGCGTTGCGCCGGGCGGGCGGCGGATCGGTCATCAACACGGCCTCGTTCGTCGCCCTCATGGGCGCGGCCACGCCGCAGCTTGCCTACACCGCCAGCAAGGGGGGCGTGGTGGCCATGACCCGTGAGCTGGCGGTGATCCACGCGCGCGAGAACATTCGCGTGAACGCGTTGTGCCCCGGGCCGCTGCGCACCGAGTTGCTGATGAAGGTTCTCGACACCGCGCGCAAGCAACAGCGGCGCTTGGTGCACATTCCCATGGGACGTTTCGGCGAGGCCCGGGAGATCGCCCGGGCCGCGCTCTATCTGGCAAGCGACGAGTCGTCCTTCGTCACGGGCACGGAGTTCGTGGTGGACGGCGGCATTACCGCGGCCTACGTCACGCCGGAGGCGACGCGGCCGCGTTAGTGTACCGTGTCACAAACAGGCATGTGAGTCTGCGAGCGCATTCCCACAAGCCTGCTGGTGACGCGGCACACGAAGGAAAGGAGCAGGCGAGGGCATGTCGGCACGGCCGCTGCAAGATCTTCTGACGGACCGGATTCTGCTGTTCGACGGGGCCATGGGTACACGCATCCAGGCGCTGGCGCTGGGCGAAACGGAGTTTCGCGGCGCGCGCTTCGGTGAGCATCCGAAACCGCTCAAGGGCTGCAACGACATCCTGTGCCTGACCCAGCCCGAGGCCGTCGAGAAGATCCACGAGGAATACCTGGAGGCGGGGGCCGACATCGTCGAGACCAACACCTTCAACGCCAACGCCATTTCGCTGCTCGACTACGGCATCGAAGACCTGGCCTACGAGATCAACGCGGCCGGCGCCGCGGCCGCGCGCTTGGCCGTGGACCGGTTCAACGCGCGTGACGACGGCTCCCGTCTTGTGGCGGGCTCCCTGGGACCCACCAACCGCACGGCTTCCATGTCCCCGGACGTGAACGACCCGGGCTTCCGCGCCGTCTCCTTCGACGAGCTGGCGGCGGCCTACTACGACCAGGCCCGCGGCCTCGTGGACGGGGGCGTGGACCTGCTGCTGCCGGAGACCACCTTCGACACCCTGAACCTCAAGGCCTGCCTGTTCGCCATCGCGCGGCTCCGGGAGGAGCGGGAGCTGCGGCTGCCGGTGCTGGCGTCCGTGACCATCACGGACCAGAGCGGGCGTACCCTCTCCGGCCAGACCCTGGAAGCGTTCCTCACCTCCATCAGGCACGCGGACCTCGCCGCCGTGGGCATCAACTGCGCCTTCGGGCCGCACCAGATGAGCCCTTTCGTGGAGGAACTGTCGCGGCTGTCGCACCTGCCGGTGTTCGCCTATCCCAACGCGGGCCTGCCCAACGAGTTCGGCGGCTACGACATGGGGCCGGAGGAGATGGCCGGGGCGCTGACGGAGTGGGCGCGGGAGGGCTGGCTCAACCTCGTGGGCGGGTGCTGCGGCACCACGCCGGAGCACATCGCGGCGCTCCGGGAAGGGATCCAGGGACTTGCCCCGAGGACGGCTCCCGAGCCCGACCGCTTCACCCACCTCAGCGGTCTGGAGCGGCTGGTGATCCGGCCGGACGCGAACTTCATCATGGTGGGCGAGCGCACCAACGTCGCCGGCTCCCGCAAGTTCGCCCGGCTGATCCGTGAAGAAGAGTACGAAGAGGCGGTGGTGGTCGCGCGGGAGCAGGTGGAGGGTGGCGCCAACATCATCGACGTCAACATGGACGAGGGCATGCTCGACTCACCCGAGGCCATGACCGCGTTCCTCAACCACGTGGCCGCGGAGCCCGAGATCGTGCGCGTGCCGGTGATGCTCGACAGCTCCGACTTCTCGGTCATCGAGGCCGGCCTCAAGTGCGTCCAGGGCAAGGGGGTGGTGAACTCCATCTCGCTCAAGGAAGGAGAGGACGCGTTCCGGGGGCACGCGCGCCTGGTGAAACGCTACGGCGCCGCGGTCATCGTCATGGCCTTCGACGAGGAGAAGCAGGCCACGACGGTGGAGGAGCGGGTGCGGGTGTGCAGCCGGGCACACCGGATTCTCACCGACGAGGTGGGCTTCGACGAGGCCGACATCATTTTCGACACCAACATCCTCACCGTCGCCACGGGCATCGAGGAGCACGCCGAGTACGCCATCAACTTCATCGAGGCGGCGCGGCAGCTCAAGGCGCTGTTCCCGCGCTGTCACATCTCCGGCGGCGTGAGCAACATCTCGTTCTCCTTCCGCGGCAACGACCGGGTGCGCGAGGCCATGCACGCGGCGTTCCTCTACCACGCCATCCAGGCGGGCATGGACATGGGCATCGTCAACGCCGGCCAGCTCGCGGTGTACGAGGAGATACCGGCGGACCTGCGGGAGCTGGTGGAAGACGTGCTCTTCAACCGGCGCCCGGACGCCACGGAGCGGCTGGTGACCTTCGCCGAACAGGTCAAGGACGCGGGTCCGGCCGCCGTGGAGGAAGAGGCCTGGCGCGAGGAACCGGTGGAGAGCCGCCTCTCCCACGCGCTGGTACGTGGAATCGCGGACTACATCGACGAGGACGTGGATGAGGCCCTGGAGCAGTACGAGCGCCCGCTCCACATCATCGAGGGGCCGCTCATGGACGGCATGAACGTGGTCGGCGACCTGTTCGGATCGGGCAAGATGTTCCTGCCCCAGGTGGTGAAGAGCGCCCGGGTGATGAAGCGCGCGGTGGCGCGCCTGACCCCGCTCATGGAGGCCGAGAGCGCCGCGTCGGGCGGCGGCATGAAGCGCGCCAAGCTCGTGTTCGCCACCGTCAAGGGCGACGTCCACGACATCGGCAAGAACATCGTCGGTGTGGTGCTGCGCTGCAACAACTACGAGGTCATCGACCTGGGCGTCATGGTGCCGGCGGACCGGATCATCGACACCGCCGTGGCGGAGGGTGCCGACGCCATCGGCCTGAGCGGCCTCATTACCCCGTCGCTGGACGAGATGGTGCACGTGGCCGGCGAGATGGAGCGGCGCGGCCTCAGGCTGCCGCTGCTCATCGGCGGCGCCACCACCAGCAAGCGCCACACCGCGGTGAAGATCGCCCCCGCCTACGGCAAGGAAACCGTCCACGTGCTGGACGCGTCCCGCGCCGTGCCCGTGGTCCAGGACCTCATGGACGCCGACGCCCGCGCCGCCCTGGACGCCGCCAACCGCGCCGACCAGGAACGCATGCGGGAAGAGTACGAGACCCGGGCGGGCACGCGGCTCCTGAGCTACGCCGACGCCCTGGAGCGTCGCTTCCGCATCGACTGGGAGGATTGCGAGCCGGACGTCCCCGAGTTCACCGGCAGCCGGGTGCTCCGGGAGTTCCCGCTGGCGGAGCTGGTGCCCTACATCGACTGGTCGCCGTTCTTCCACACGTGGGAGATCCGCGGCCGCTACCCCGACCTGCTGGACGACCCGGTGCGCGGGCCGGCCGCGCGCGAGCTCTTCGCCAACGCCCGCGAACTGCTGGACCGGATCGTCGAGGAGGGCCTCCTGACGGCCCACGGCGTCTACGGCTTCTATCCCGCCAACGCCGACGGCGACGACCTCGTGCTGTTCACGGACGTGGCGCGGAGCGCCGAGCTGACCCGCTTCCATACCCTGCGCCAGCAGAAGGAGGCGCGCAAGGGGACGCCCCAATACGCGCTCGCGGACTTCGTGGCGCCGCGGGACTCCGGCCGCGAGGACTACATCGGCGCGTTCGCGGTCACCGCCGGGCACCGCTCGGACGAGTTGGCCAAGGGCTTCGAGTCCGAGCACGACGAATACAACGCCATCATGACCAAGGCCCTGGCCGACCGCCTCGCCGAGGCCTTAGCCGAGTGCCTCCACGCCCGGGTGCGGCGGGAGTGGGGCTATGGGCTGGACGAACAGTTGAGCAATGAGGACCTGGTACGGGAGCGCTACCGCGGCATCCGCCCCGCGCCGGGCTACCCCGCCACCCCCGACCACACCGAGAAGCCCATCCTGTTCAACCTGCTCGATGCACGCCGGGCCACCGGTATCGAGCTGACGGAGAACTTCGCCATGTGGCCGGCGGCGTCGATCTGCGGCCTGTACCTGGCCCACCCGGCGTCACGCTACTTCGCGGTAAGCGCCGTGGGCCGGGACCAAGTGGCGGCATATGCCGAGCGAAAGCGGATGACGATAGCGGAGGTGGAGCGGTGGCTCGGGCCGGTGCTGGGTTACGATCCGGGTAATGAGTGAGGCAAGGCCGCCGTCATTGTTTTCGTTATGGAAGTGCCGGCCCAGGTACTCACCTTTCGCGCAAGTACCGCCGCGAGCGCCAGTGCCGCTTAGCGGCTGCAGCCCTCAGGCTCTGGATGGTGGAAAGTGGGTCAGCGACAGCACGAGCCGCACCAGGTCAGCCTGCCGCGAAAGATGGTACTTGGCGAACATGTGCTTCACGTGCGAGCGTATCGTGCTTTCCTTCCGGCCCATGGCCGCGGCGATGTCACGGACGCTCATGCCTTCGGCCAACAGCGCCGCTACCCGGCTCTCCGTCCCGGTGAGGCCGAGAGCCGCCTCGACCCTGGCCGGATCGATGCGGGGCCGGTCCATCGGGTCCACGACCAGCACGAGCGCCGCCAGCGGCCCAATGCGCAAGTCCGTCTCGTGTCGGCTTACCGGGTTTATGTGCAGGACCAACGGCGGGAGGCCCGATTCCCGCCGCACCATCACCGAGCCGGCAACGCCTTGACTCTTGAACAGAGGCAGGGCTTGCTTCAGGAGCGCCCGGAGATGGGTGTTGTCCTCCGGCGACCGGGCCGAGAGAAAACCGCGCTCGTCGAACAGGCCGTCCCCGGTCCGGAGCAAATTCCGGGCGCGGTCGTTCACTTCCAGGATACGCCCGCGCCAGTCGAGCTGGATGATGCCCGCGTTGGCGGTGTCGAGCAGTTCCGTCAGCGACGCGCCCAGCGCACGCGCGGCGGCAAGCGCGTGTCTCATTCGCACGTATTGCCGGATATGGGGCAGGAGACGCTGGATCGATTCAAGCCGGGCGGACGGCCAGCCGTTTCCGTCAACCGGGTCGTTGATGCCCCAGCATATGGTTGAGCCATCGGGTCCGTCCAGGCGCAGGTTGATGCTGTCCTGAGCATGCATGCGGGTAGCGAGATCGTTGTACACCACGGAGTTCTTCAACTCTTCCTCGGTGTAGAGATGGGTGATATGGACCGGCTGGCTGGCGGGGAATTGCTGCGCGCGCGCGTACCGTTCGTCGAGGGGAAAGTAGTCCTCGTAGTATTCGCGTTCCAAGTCAAGGCGCCGTTGCCCACGAAAGAAAAACCCCACAAAGAAGAGCTGGACTTCCGCCTGGGAGTGCCAGTCGAAGAGCCCCATGCAGTTGCCGTGCACGCCGAGGGCCTCGTCGATCAGCGCGGAGGCGGTCGGCCAGTGGGCATCGTCCAGCGACGCCTCGTGCAATGACGCCAGAATGTGCTCAAACGCGGGTCCGTTCATGAGAGGCCCTCGTGCAGAAGTGTTCAACCTTTTCAGTTCCGAGTGTTCAACTTGGCCACGAACTCAGAGAATATAGAAGTTTGAGCGCTCCATGGCCTCCCCAATATTGGGGATGATCTTTTTTCCTGGGCTCCGCGGAGGGGGGTGGGGCGATCAGGCTACAGCGGTTTCCCGATCTTCGCGTCGAGATACTCCAGGGCCTTCCGCGCGGGCAGATAGTCGGGATCGTGCCGCAAGGCTTGTTCGAACGAGCGCTTCGCCGCGTGGAAATTCCCCTGCAACAAACGCACGTGGCCGAGATTGAAGTGTGCGAACTGATAGCAACAGTATCGCTTGGCCGAGACCGCCTTCTCGAGCCACGGGACCGCCTCGTCCGGGCGACCGAGATCGATCAGGTAGACCCCGATGTCGTTGTAGGGATTGCCGTAGTCCGGATCGAGGGCGATGGCCTTCTTGCATTCGGCAAGGGCTTCTTCGGTATGTCCGAGCATGCTGAGCGACCAGCCCAGGAAGGTGTGCCCCTCGGCCGTGGGCAGAATCTCGATGGACTCGCGGAAACTGTCGACCGCGGCCTGGTACCGGCCGCTGAGATGCAACAGGTAGCCTTGCTGCCAATGGGCGTAGGCGCGCATCGGGTCGGGAATGTCCGAGTGTTCGGCGGACCTTCCTTGACCCACGTGTGTCAGCGATAACGTCGCCAGGAACACCGCGGCCAGTGTCAAACGTCGCGATGATCTCATGGAGGTCTCCTCGTCCGAGCCGGTGGCGGGGTTCGACCTGAGGTATCCCTTCGAGCTCATCGCAACGGCCGTCGGAAGGTCTCTACCCGCTGAGAAAACCTTTCACCAAGTCCGCCGTGGCCTCCGGCTGTTCCGCCTGGGGGCTGTGGCCGGCGCCCTTCACCAAGCTCACACCGTTGGAGTTGTCAATGCCCGCGGCGTAGGCCTCGCCGTGGGCCAATGGCACCATCTGGTCGGACTCGCCCCACACCACAAGGGTCGGCGCCGCGATGCGGCGCAGGCGGCTCCGCAGCGATCGGTTGTAGAAGTAGGGCGGGTTGAAGCCGAACCGGTTGCTGAAGCGTATCATCTGGTAACGCCGCAGCTCGTCCTCGATGTTCTCGGCCCGGCCGTCGGGGAACAGCGCGTGCCCCACCTGCGTCCGGTCGTTCTCGAACAGCATGGCGCGCAGCTCGGAGTAGTCCGTGCCGCGCACCGGGTGGGACATCATGAAGATGTCGCCGATGGGCGCCCCGGAAACGAACAGGCCCGAGGCGTCGATGAGCACGAGGCGCCGGACCTTCTCGGGGTGGCGTGTCGCCAGCTCGGCGGCGATCCAGCCCCCGACGCAGGTGCCTACCAGGTGGAAGCGGTCGAGTTCCAGGGCGTCGATGACCTCGAGATAATGGAACACGAGGTCCTCGGCCGACTCCAGGTACTCGATCTCGTCCGAGGCGGCACACCCCGGATGGGCCGGGGCGTAAAGCCTGCAGCTTTCCATGAGCTTCTCGTGGAACGGCAGCCAGCCTTCCGTGACCGCGTGCACGTCGGCGAAGCCGTGCAGGTAGAGGGTGGGCTCGCCGGCGCCGTCCTCCAGTACCGAAACCTTCCGGCCGTTCAGGTCGAGTGTCCGCCCGCTCATGCCACGGCTCCGGCCGCAAGGGTCTCTTCCATCCGCGGATAGGCCTTGGCGAACACGCGCGCGGAATCTTCCCGCAGGGCCGGGGCCACCTCGGTGGCGAACAGGCGCTGGCTCTTGAGTGCCAGTTCACCCGGCATGTTGCCGAGGTGGAACTGGATCAGCAGGTTCCCCACCTGTGACTTCTCGATGAGGTCCAGGATCTTCCGGTGCACGGTCTCGGGACTGCCCACCACGATGGACTGGGCCTTGTCGAGTTCGTCCCAGTCATTGACGTCGCCCAGCATCGAGCGGTTGGGATCGGAGTGCTTCAGGAACTCCTTCCAGGCGGGCGCCGGGATGTAGGGCACGCCGGCGCCGAAGGTGAGCTGGCGCCCTTCCTTGCGCAGGTGGCCCTTGAGGCAGTTGCGCAGGAAATACCACACCCCTTCCTCGCATTCCTCCCTGGCCTGGGCGTCGGTCTCGCTCACGTAGGCGGACATGAGGATGCCCATGCGGTACGGCTGGTAGCTGTCGCCGTGGTCCTCCAGCACCTTGGAGAACTGTTCGCGCGCCTTGTAGGTCTCGCCGCCGTGGCTCCGGGACGACAGGAAGTAGCAGTAGCCGCGCTTGGCCACCTCGGTGAGGGTGGACGCGCTGCGGGAGCCGGGCACCCAGATGGGCGGATGAGGCTTCTGGGTGGGCTTGGGCCACGGGTTCACGTAGCGCAGCGGGTAGTAGTGCCCCTCGTGGTTGAAGGGGCCGTCGTCGGTCCACGCGCGCACCACCAGGTCCACGGCTTCCCAGAACCGCTCGCGCGAGGTCACCGAGGGGATGTCGTAGTTGTAGTTCTCCGGGCCGCCGCCGGGGGCGAAGCCCGCGATGATGCGCCCGTTGCTCATGTTGTCGAGCATGGCGTACTCTTCGGCCACCCGCAGCGGGTTGATGTGCAGCGGCAGCAGGTTCCCCAGAACGCAGATCCTGGCCTTGCTGGAACGCTGCGTCAGCGCCGCCGCGATGAGGTTGGGCGAGGGCATGAGGCCATAGATGTTCTGGTGATGTTCGTTCAGCACCAGCCCGTCGAAGCCCAGGTCGTCGGCACAGGCGAGCTGGTCGATGTACTCCTGGAATAGCCCACGGGACTTCTCCGAATCCCACAGGCTGTTGGGGACCGTCACCCAGCCCGTGTCGTATTTCTCGTCGAAGTCCTCGGGCAGATGCGGGTAGGCCATGAAGTGCCAGCAGAACAGTTGTACCGGGTGCATGCTTCCTCCCACTACGTGAAACTCCGGGCGCGCACCTTCCTCCTCAGACGCACCCGTGTCATGCCCATGAGCCAGCCGACCAGGAGCACGCCGGCGCCGCTGATGAACCACCACACGCGCTCGTCGCGCTGGATATTGGCCCTTTCCTGTTGCAGACGCTGCAGCAGGCGCCGGTCGCCCTCGTTGTCGTTTGCGAGCTTGTCGTTGCGCGCCATGAGGTCCTGGTTCTCGTTCCGTAGTTGCTCCAGTTCGGCCGCCTGGGTTTCGACCATCTCGTTCAACTCTTCGAGGCGCCTCTGCGGCGGCGCCTCGGTCGTCAAAAAGCTCTTGAGCACGTAGCCCTGGCGTCCGTCCGGGAGGGAGACGAAGTTGTAGTCGGCGTCCTCTCCGATGATCTCCAACTCGTTGCCGGTGCGGAGCACCGCGAGTATCCGGTGTTCGACGCTCGGTCCCGTGCGCAGCATGACCTCGCGATAGCCGCTGATGTACGCGGGTTGTGCGTGGCACAACGTGCTGAATGCTAGTATCCAAAAGGCCGCGAGTCCCACGCGGCGGACGGTCGCTGGCGGCAGCTTCATCAGAGACAACCCATCTGACCCAACACGGTGCGCGACATGAGGCTGCCCCGTTCCCCCAGTTGTCCCGAGACCGAGAAGTGGTGTGTGCCCGGCACTTCCAGGAAACTGCAGTCGAGGCCCCGGTCCCGGCAAAGAGCGAAGAAGTCCCTGGACATGCCGATCCACCCGCGGGTCTCCGCCCCGCCCACCGCTACCACGAACGGGGCCCGGTCCAGGGGCGGATGCAACATGGCGCTGATCTCCCGAGCGCTGTCAGGGGTCAGGCGAATGTCCTCGTTGGACGAGACGTAGAAGACGGGATCGGGGTCGTACACTCCGGTGATGGCCACGGCGGCCTTGATGATGTCCTCGGGGAGACCGTCCTCTTCCCAGCGATGGCTCAGCGCCCTGGCCGTCAGATGACCGCCGGCCGAGGACCCGGAGAGGTACAGCCGTTCCGGGTCGCCGCCGTACTCCGCGATGTGGCGGTAGACCCAGGCGATCCCTTCGCGGGTCTCGCGCATGATGTCGGGCACGGTGACCTGCGGACACAGGTCGTATTCCAGCAGCACCAGGGTGACCCCGGCCTCGACGAACGGACCGGCGAAGAAGCTGTAGCCGTCCTTGTCGCCCCCACGCCAGTAGCCGCCATGGATGTAGACCTGCACCGGAGCGCCGGATTGCGCGGCGGGGAAGATATCAAGGGTCATCCGGGGCCCGTCGCCGTAGCGCACGTTGCGATGATGCTTGAACCGTGCCCGGGCGGCCTCGCTGGCCCGCTCCCGCTCCGCGGTCAATTGCGGATACTCGGTTACGGTGGTGCGGGGATTGAACTGGTACTCCATTTCCTCGCGACGAAAGTCCTTGTACACCGTTTCCGCCATGCGCGTTCCTCCTTGGCCTGTGTCCCCGCGCGGGCTAGCGAGGCTTCGCGAGCCCTTCGGACGAGTACCCTGATTGATGCGGGGCGAGACGCAGACTCCCGGTTTGTGTACCAGATCGGGCCGCGTGAAGCGAGAAGAAAGAGTGTGCCCGCGGTCCGGTTGCCTGCCACCTTGTCACCGGCGGGATCTTGCCGTATGGAAACGGTATGGACGTGACTACCTATTCGGAGCGGCGCGCGGCCTTCATGGAGCGCATGGGCGAGGGTGTGGCGATCATTCCGGCGGCGCCGCAGTCGACCCGGTCCAACGACGTGGAGTACCGCTACCGGCAGGACAACGACCTGTTCTACCTGACCGGCTTTTCGGAGCCCAACTCCCTTTGCTTGCTGTCGCCGGGGCACGAGTCGGACCGTTTCGTCCTCTTCGTGCAGCCCCGGGACCGGGAAAAGGAGACCTGGACGGGGAAGCGCTACGGCACCGAGGGGGCGAAGGAGGTGTTCGGGGCGGACGCGGCCTGGACCATCGATCAGGTGACGGAGGTCCTGCCGGGCCACTTGGCCGGGGTGGACCGGGTGTACTTCGCTCCGGGGCGGGACGAGCGCATGAACGCACTCATCCAGGGGCTGCTCGACGCCAGCCGGTCCGGCCGCGCGCGCACCGGCCGGGGGGTCGTGTCGCTGGTGGACCCGGCGTCCATCCTGCACGAAATGCGCCTTTTCAAGTCGTCCGGCGAGCTGGACCTCATGCGCAAGGCGGTGGCGGCGTCGGAACGCGCCCACGCCGCGGCCATGAAGGCGGCGCGCGACGGCGCTTGCGAGTATGAGCTGGAGGCCTTGCTGGAATACCACTTCCGCGCGGCCGGCGGATCGGGCATGGCGTATCCTTCCATCGTGGCCTCGGGAGCCAATGCCACCATTCTCCACTACACGCAGAACGACCGCCGCATGCGCGACGGCGACCTGGTGCTCATCGACGCGGGCGCCGAGTTCGACGGCTACTGCTCGGACGTGACGCGCACGTTCCCGGTGGCCGCGGGCTACTCGCCGCCGCAGCGGCGTATCTACGAGACCGTGCTGCGGGCGCAGAAGGAGGGCATCGCGCTGGTGCGGCCGGGCGTGTCCATGGAGGACATCCACCGGCGCGCCACGGAAGTGCTGGTGGACGGCCTGCTCGACATCGGGCTCCTGTCGGGGAAGGCCGATGAACTGATCGAGAAGAGGGAGCACGCCAGGTTCTACATGCACCGGACGGGCCACTGGCTGGGGCTGGACGTGCACGACGTGGGGCGGTACCGGATCGACGGCGCCGCGCGTCCGCTGGAGCCCGGCATGGTGCTGACCGTGGAGCCCGGGCTCTACATCGCCGAAGACCAGGACGGCGTCGGCGACGACTACCGTGGCATCGGCGTACGCATCGAGGACGACGTTCTGGTCACCGACACGGGCCACGAGGTGCTGTCCGCCGCGATCCCCAAGGAAGTGGACGCCATCGAGGCAATCCGGCGCGAGGCGCTGGCGAGCCGGCTCCCCGCCTCGCCCCTCGGTTAACTCCAATGTTGCAGAAGCCGGCGGTATGGAGAGGCCCGAGAGACAAGCGGGATGGGGTTTGGAAGGGCGGAGGGGTATTGTTGGGGAATGTCACTGCAGGTGAGGAGTAGGGTTATCGGGAATCTTACGAATCGTCATTCCCGCGAAAGCGGGAATCCAGGCGGGGTGGGCCTGGGGCAATGGGGCTGCCACACCACCTCCCCTGGATTCCCGCTTCCGCGGGAATGACGTAGAGGCGGGGCCGACATTTCGTTTTCGTTCCCCGTCGTGTAGGCTGCAAGCCGACACGGGGGATTCCCGCGGAAGCGGGAGATGTGATCTGCGGGACGCGACACTAGCCGCAGCCGAGGCAGCGGACGGTCTCGAAGAGGACCTTTTCGTCGACGGCGGTGCGCGCATGGTCCAGCACGATGCGCAGTGTCTTGGAGTCGTCGGCGATCTGATATTTCCGGGTCATCGCCTCCAGCCACTCCCGGTGCACGCTTTCGATTTCCACGCTTGTGTTGATCTTGTCCTTCATGGGATGCTCCTTTCTCGGTTGGCCCAGCCCTCCAGTTTCTCCACCAAGGCGATGTCGGGTGCGTCTCGCCACTGCCGGCACAGCCAAGCCAGCGCGGGCCTGAGGGCGGGCAGAGGGTCCGCCGCCGGCGTCATGGCGGCGGTCTCGCGGCGCAGCCAATCCAGCAACTCGTCGAGGCCCGCGAACTTTCCACTCCGCATGGCGTCATACAGGCGCGGCACGGTCTCCCGGCCGAAGCGTTGCTTGCCTTCCAGGTCGATGATGTCGGGCAGCAGCAGCGCCGCTTCGTCGAGGGAGACGTCGATGCACGCGAGCAACTCGTTGTAGACGGTTCGGACCACCGCGTCCGCCTTGGCCCTCACCCGCCGGAGCAGGTCGGTGCCCGCGCCGCCCGGTGGTTCGCCGTCCGGCAGCAACTGGCAGTAGAGCTTGAGCTTGGGCTCGGTGCCGGACGGGCGCACGGTGATGACGAAGCGGTCGGTATGGGCCTGGAGGACGTTACGCGGCAGCCGCTCGGTGTCGCTGGCGATGGGGCCGAAGCGCTCCGGGTCCCGGTAGTCGATGAAACGCCGTACCGGGCGCCCGCCGAGCTTCCCGGGCGGCGACTCCCGCAGCGCCGCCATGATGCGGTCCTTCTTGCGCGTCCCTTCGGCGCCGGACAGGGCGATGCTCCGGTTGACGTTGTCGTAGCCGCCCAGCTCCCGCAGCATGGCCACGTAGTAGTCCAGCATGGTGCGACCTTCGTCCAGCAGGCGCTGGTACAGGCCCGCCAGCACCATGCACGCCGGAGTGGCGTCCTTGTCGCGGATTCCCGGGGCCATGACCACGCCGTGGCTCTCCTCGGCGGCGAGGACGAGGTCCCCGGGCGAACAGGCGATGTCCTTGTAGCGGCCCGTGCGCTCCAGGGTCTTGAGCACGTCGGCCACGTACTTGAAGCCCACCAGCAGGTCGTCGATGAGCCATGAATCCCCGGCTTCGGCCACGACCCTCCCGAGGAGCTTGGTGGTCACCAGGGTTGCCATCACGAGCCCCCGGCGACGCGGTCCCTCGGGGTCGAGCATGAGGTGGTGGCACAGGATGGCGGCGATCTGGTTGCCGTCGAAGTGGTACCAGGAGCCGTCCTCCAGGCGCGCCTCCATTCCGATGCGGTCGGCGTCGGGATCGCTGGACAGGACGATGCCGGCGCCGTGGCGGTCGGCGAACTCCCGCGCCGGGACCGTCGCGTGGGGCACCTCCGGGTTGGGCGCCTTGAAGGGGACGGCGGCGAAGCTCCCGTCCGGGCCCTGGTCGGGCGGCATGAGCACCGGGAAGCCCAGCCTTTCCAGCACCGGCTTCACCGTGTGGACGCCGCAGCCGCACAGGGGCGTGTAGACCACCGGGGCGTCCGCCCGAGGGGGGTACAGGTTCCCGTACAGCTCCACGTAGGTGTCGACGTAGGCGGTCCGCAAGTCCGCCGGCAGGGGCCGGATCGTCTCCGAGCGCAATCCTTCCTCGAACGGCACCGTGCGCACGGCCGTGGCCCGATCCATGGCGTCCACGAGCCGCTGGTCCTCGGGGGCGATGGGCTGGCTGCCGTAGGCATCGTAGACCTTGATGCCGTTGTCGTCCGGGGGGTTGTGGGACGCCGAGACGTTCATGCCGCCGGCGGCGCCCAGTTGCACGATGTAGAACGATAGCTCCGGCGTGCTGGTGACGGCGTGGTCGTCATCCGGTTCCGCCAGCCAGGCGACGATGCCGTTGGCGGCGTAGATCGCGCACGCCAGTCTCGCCAGCGAGCGCGAGGATACGCCCAGCAGGGGATGCCGCGGTCCCAGGAACGGGTACACGCCGACGTTGTCGGCGAAGACGCGCACGTCGTTGGCCACCACCACGCTCAACGCCGCCCCGGGGGCGTTCTCCTTGAGGTGGTCGGCGTGGCCTTGGGCCGTCATGGCCACCGTCGACGGATTCATACGGTTGGCGCCGTAGCCCATGGGGCCGCGCCGCCCCCCGGTGCCGAAGGGCAGCACCTGCCGGAAGGCGTCGAACACCAGGGCCGCGTGGGGTTCGTCCAGATGCCGCTCGATCATCTCCGGCTCGGCATAGGGAATCTCACCGCCCATCCAGCGGCGCAGGCGTTCGGCGGCTTCGGTGCCGGTGGTGCCGTAACGCTCCGCCAGCAGGTTGCACATCCGGTCAAGTCGTGCGGGGTCGGTCATCGCTTGGAGCCCGTGTTAACCCCAATGTTGCAAAAAAGTTTGTGGAGAGCGATCCGAAGCATTGGGGAAAAAGCAAGCGGCCTCGGGCCAAAAAAAGGGGCGGCCATCGAGGCCGCCCCTTTCAGGTCGGTGCGAGCTACCGGCCGGTGCGCGCCAGGGAGTGCACCCAGCCGTGCATCCGGGACTTGGCGTTGGCGATGTCCTTGTCGCTGAAGAAGTTCTTGAGGTCCACCTTCTCCACCGCGTACACGGGGCGCAGGAAGTCGCTCTCGTAGCCGAAGGGCACGGTGGCGTCGATGCCCATGCCGCCCTCGAACACGGTGTTGGAAGCGGTCCACTGCCGGTCACCGGCGGTCATGCGCTCGGCCGGCATGAAGGTCTGGCCGCGTCCGCCGGGGATCGGGTTCAGGATGTCGGTCTTGGGGTTCACCCGGGTGGTGAGGCACCACATGATGTCGTCCATGTCGTAGATGTCGGTGTCCTCGCTGGCCGCCACCACCAGGCGGGAGCCCTGGGAGGTGGACAGGATGGCGGACATGAAGTTCCGCTGCCAGCCCTCCTCGATGCGGTTGCGCTTCTTCACCTGGATGATGGCGCCGCCCCAGTCGGTCATGCAGTAGGGGATGTTGACGTCCTGGATGATGCCGGGCTGCATACGCTCGCACAGGAGGTACATGCACGCCTCGCGCACCGTGGTGTCGATGTTGTGGTCGTCCAGGGTGTGCACGCCCAGCGGGAAGATGATGGGCTTGCCCTCGCGCGCGCGCGTGGTCACCGCGGTGACGTGGAAGGTGGGCGCCTTGTAGGCCTTGCCCATGTAGCCGGCCCACTCGGGATGGAAGTGGAAGCGGCCCTGGATGTCGGCCTCTTCGGATTCCGCGGTCTCGTAGCGCCGGTCGCGCGGATCCACGTAGCCTTCCAGCACCACCTCGCAGTCGGCCAGCGCCAGCGCGTCCACGGTCTGGGCCTTGACCACCCGCACCGGGGAGCCCTGCACCGCGCCGGCCACGCCCAACTCGTCGCAGCCTTGGGGCAGCACCACGTAGTCGAAGCCGGCCCCGGCCAGCAGCGTGCATGAAGGCGGAACCCCGAAGCACATGGTGATGGGGACGGGCTTGTCGGCCTTGTAGTACTTGGACACCACCTGCCACATGTGCGATCCGGGCGAGATCTGGAAAGTGGCGACGTTGCCCCAGCGGAAGTTCATGCGGTTGTAGCCCAGGTCGGTGCCGCCGTCGAAGTGCTCGCCGGAGATGAGCCGGTTGCCCGAGCCCACGGTCAGTTCCGGCTCGTACTCGGTGTGGCGGATGGGCAGCATGTACTCGTTGACTTCCTTGGGGTCCTTGATGATCTCTTCGTGGACCGGCGCTTCCGCAGAGCTGACTTCCACCGGCGGGATCTGGTTCTTGATGGCGTCCGCCAGCTTGCGCGTGCGGTCGGTGTGGCTCTCCCAGCCGAACATCTTGTTGATGACGCCCATGTCGCCGAACAGGTTCGTCACCGCCCGGTGGTGGGGCTTGTCCTTGACGTTGTTGAAAAGGATCGGGCAGCCGCCGTCCAGGTTCTTCTGGATCGCGGTGATCTCGAGGTCGGGGTCGACCTCCTTGTCCGTCTCGATGAGGTCGCCCTCGGCCTTGAGCCACTCGAGCGCGTTCCTCAGATCATGGATCTGCTCGGCCGCGGCTCCCGCTTTCTTCGCTGGTTTCGCCATTTCCCACTCCTCTTGTGTGATGTACGGTTGAACGAATCCGCTCTCGTTTACGGCTCGCCCTTGTGATGGCGCCACCGGTGGGTCATGTGGACTCGCCGGCGACGAGAACTTTCCTCAACTCTGCAAGGGACAAAGGCAAAGAACAAAGGAATTCGTCGGACGGGGCGTTGCGTTCGCGAGCGGAGTCCCCTCAAATTAGCCAAAGGTACCTGCCGTGTCAACCTTTCGCTTCGGCTTTTCCGAGCTTCACCCGGGCTCCGGCCGGAACCGCCTTTGCCAGATCAGGCTGCCGCTGATGCACACGTAGATCAGGGCGGCGCACAAGAGCGCCAGGAGCCACGCGTAGCGGTACGAGCCCGTGGCGTCGTAGGCGAAGCCGCCGAACCACGTCCCGGTGGCGAAGCCCAGGCCGAAGGTGATCTCCAGCATGCCGACGATGGTGGCGATGTTCCGGCCCCAGAAGATGTCGGCGATGGTGGAGGAGTAAATGGGGTGGCTGGCGCTGTGGCCCAGGCCGTAGAGGAACACGAAGGCGGCGAACCACCAGCGGGGCGCCGCCGGCCCCAGCAGCATGAACACGCCGATGCCGCTCAGCATCATGAGTGTGGAGATGCCGAAGGCGCGTTTGCGCCCGAGGCGGTCCGAGACGAATCCCCAGATGGCCGTACCGGGTATCCGTGCCATGCCCACCAGGCTCAGGACCGAGGCCGCGCCGAGCTTGGTCATGCCCGTGTGCACCAGATGGGCGACGGCATGGGTGTACATCAGCGAAGTGCCGGTGCCGACGCCCAGGTGTCCCACGAGGATGGCCCAGAAAGGGAACGATGCCAGCACGTCCCGGAGCGCCCATTCGCGGTGCGGCACACGTTTGGGGGCGGTCTCGGCGGCGAGGGCGGGCGCCTCGGGTTCCGCCACGCGGTCGCCGTCCGGGAGTTGCCCGATGTCCTCGGGCCGGCGCCGCTGGAACAGCGCGTTGAGCGGCACCAGCGCCCCCATCACGGCGCCGCCGAACAGCAGCATGGCGGTGCGCCAGCCGTAGCCCGCGATGAGGAGTTGAACCAAGGGGACGATGACGATGCCGAGACCCAGTCCCATGGCGGCGAAGCCGATGGCGGTGGCCCGGCGCCGGCGGAACCAGTGGGAGATCACCGCGGTGGTGCCGACGAAGTCGATGCAGCCGAGGCCGAAACCCGTCAGCAGGCCGTAGCCCAGGTAGAACTGCCACAGGGAGGAGCCGCGGCTCGACAGCACCAGCCCGAGGCCGACGAGCCCGCAGCCCAGGGGCATGAGGATGCGCGGCCCGAGGCGGTCGTAGATCCATCCCGCCACCGGCGCCAGGGCGCTGTAGGTGAGGCCGTTCACGGAGGCGATGGTGGCGGTGGTGGCGCGGGGCCAGCGGAACGCCTCCAGCAGGGCGACGTTGAACACGCTGAACGCGGCCATGCACGTGCCCACGAGCATCACGTTCAGGAAGCACAGGGCGACGATGACGTAGCCGTAGAAGAAGGGGCGGCGCATGGATCCGATCAATCGGCGGCGTCTCTCCGGCGGCCCGCTTCAGTGCGTGTCGGATCGACTCCGCCGCTGCCACACCATGCTGGCCCGGATGCTCACATAGGTCATGGCGAAGGCCGCCATCCCCACGATCCAGGCCGTCCGGTAGGAACCGGCCACGTCGTAGACGTATCCTCCGAACCAGGGTCCGAACGCCACTCCGATGCCGAAGGTGATTTCCAGCCACCCGAGAATCTTGCCGACGTCCTTGCCGCCGAAGATGTCCGTGATGGTGGAGCCGAAGGTGGGGTTGCCCCCGCTGTGGCCCACCCCGTAGAGGACGGCGAAGGCCACGAACCACCACGCCGGGGCCTCGGCGCCGAGAGCCATGAGCACGCCGAGGCCGGCCAGGGTCACGAGGGTGGCGACACCGTAGGCCCGGTCACGCCCCAGGCGATCCGAGGCCAGCCCCCAGACGGCCGTGCCGGGAATGCGCGCCAACCCGACCATGCTGAACGCGGACGCCGCCGCCAGGTCGTCCAACCCCACGTGCACCAGGTGGGCCACCGCGTGGGTGTACATGAGCGACAGACCGATGCCCAAGGCCAGGTGCCCCACCGCGATGGCCCAGAAAGGGAAGGAAGCGAAGGCCTCCCGGAGGGTCCATTCACGCCTTGGAACGGACCTCTCCCGGCGGGTTTCCGCGGCGGCCGGCGCTTCGTTCGCGGCCCGGACCCGCTCGCCGTCCGGAAGCTGCCCGATGTCCTCCGGCCGGCCCCTCTGGAACATGGCGTTCAGCGGCACCAGCGTGGCGAGCACGGTGGCGCCCAGCAGGACCATGGCGGCGCGCCACCCGAAGCGCTCGATGAGCACCTGCACTCCGGGCACGAGCAGGATGCCCACGCCCAGGCCCATGGTGGCGAAGCCCATGGCCGTGGCCCGGCGCCGGCGGAACCACTGGGAGAGCAGCGCCGTGTTGCTCACGAAACCGATGCAGCCGACACCGAGTCCCACGAACACCCCGTAGAAGACGCACAACTGCCACCACGACGTGCTCATCCCCGAGAGCACGACCCCGATCCCGATGGAAGCGCAACCCAAGGGCATGAGGATTCGCGGCCCGACGCGGTCGTAGGCCCAGCCCACCAGCGGCGAGGAGAAGCTGTAGACCAAGCCGTTGACCGAAGCGATGCTCGCGGTGGCGGCGCGGGACCACTGGAAGGTGTCGAGAAACGCGATGTTGAAGACGCTGAACGACGCGAGGATGCCGCGCATCAGCACCATGTTGAAGAAGCAGATGGCGACGATGACGTAGCCGTAGAAGAAGGGGCGGCGAGCCATGGTCGGGCTCACAGGCGCGGCAGGGCTTCCTCGGCGAAGTGCTGCATCTGCTCCAGCCGATCGGGCCAGCGCGGCACCATGAACTGGAGCGCCAGGTGCTCCACGCCGGCGTCGCGGTAGCGCGCGATGGCTTCCACGAGCTGGGCCGGGGTGCCCGCGAGACGGTCCGGTTCCTGCGCCACGGCTTCGCGCGTGACCTCGACGGGGAGGCAGCAGTTGAGTCGCAGGTTCTCCGGCGCGCGGCCCGCCGCCTCCGCGTGCCGCCGGGCGTTGTCGAAGCGCGCGGCCAGCTCGTCCGGGCGGATGCGCACGAAGTAGGGGAACCACGCGTCGCCGTGGCGGCCGGCGCGCCGCTGCGCGTGCTCCCCCTCGCCGCCGACCCAGATGGGAATCCCTCCGGGACGGCACGGCTTGGGCAGGAAGGCGACGTCCTCGAACTCGTAGAAGCGGCCCGAGAAGCTGGCGTGTTCGGCGCTCCAGAGCTCCTTGAGTATCTCGAGCTGCTCGTCGGTGCGGCGCCCGCGGTCCCGGAACGGCGCCTGGAGCGCGCGGAATTCCTCCTCCATCCAGCCCACCCCCACGCCCAGGATGAAGCGGCCGTTGGACAGGTGGTCCAGGGTGACGGCGATCTTGGACCACACCAGCGGTTGGCGGTAGGGCAGCACCAGCACGCTGATGCCCAGCTCCACGCGGCTGGTGCACGCCGCCAGGAACGTCAGGCAGGTGAGGGAGTCGAGAAACGGCCGGTCCGGCGGCACGATGAACGTCCCGCCCCGGGCGTAGGGATAGTGCGTGTCGATGCGCCAGGGAATGATGATGCGGTCCGCCGCCCAGATGGAGTCGAAACCCCACGCTTCCGCGCTCTGGGCCGCCATACGCAGGGTCTCGGGAGTGGCGGCGCGTCCCGAGATGGGAAGAAAAACACCGGTCTTCGTGGTGCGGCTCCGTTTCGGTGAAGTGGGTCAGCGCGTGTTTCGGGAAACGGGCTCGGTGAGGGCTCCATGACAACGGCGCCCCTCGACTTCGCTTCCCCGAGGACGCCATCACGCTGGCGATCGATCGGAGTTTCCTTAGTAGCCGGACGGCGCGGGGGTGTCAATTCGTTCTTGGCCCCTCTGGTTGACGAGGGCCGGGCAAAGGGGCTATGGCTACGTTGCGCGCGGGTTACGCACTGGAAGCGTCCACGCCGTGCGGGGTTCGCGAGGGAGAGTCTGCCGTGGAATTCCAACGCATCGGCATCCTCAACATCGGCGAGATGGGGTACCACTGGGCGCGCCTTTTGGCGGCGCGCGGGGCCGAGCCGCTGACCTGCGCGGCGGGAAGGAGCGAGGCCACCCGGCAACGTTGCGACGAGGCCCCGGTGCGGCAGGTGGAGAGCGTGGAGCGGCTCGTGGAGGAGGCCGACCTGGTCGTCTCCATCGTGGTGCCGTCGGCGGCGCTGGAGGTGGCGCGGTCGGTGGCGGACGCGGCCGCCGCGGTGAAGCGCCGAGGACTGCCGTTCCTCGAAGCCAACGCCATCTCGCCCATGACCGCCGAGGCCGCGCGCACCGAGCTGGAACGCGGTGGCGCCGTGTACGTGGACGGCTGCATCATCGGCAGCGCGCGGCGGCTGGAAAAGGCCGCGGTCTACGTCTCCGGGCCGGAGGCGGAGCGGCTGGTGCCGTTGCGGGAGTTGGGGCTGCCGATCCGTGTGCTCGGCGACGGCGCGACCCAGGCGTCGGCCTTCAAGGTCGTCTACGCCGGCTTCACCAAGGGCCTCGCGGGCCTCTTCACCGAGCTCCTGACCGGAGCGCACAAGCTGGGCCTGCTCGAGCCGATTCTCGAGCGCTACGAGGAGAGCTTTCCCGGCTTGCCCGGCAAGGCCAGCGGTCCCGTAACGTCGTTGCGCCTTCACGCGGCGCGGCGCAGCGAGGAGATGGCGGAGTTGGCGGACACCTTCCGGCACGCGGGCCTGGAGCCGGTGGTGACCCCGGCCATCGAGCGGCTGCTGAAGGCCGTCGCGGCCGCGGAGGAAGCGCACCGGCCCACGCACCGCGACGAAGTGGGCTCGCTGATGGAGACCGTGGAAGGATTCGCCGAGCACGGCCTCCTGGCGGCCTCCGAAGAGATGGGGAAGGGCGCGGACGCGAAGGAAGGAACGGACACGGAAGAAGGCGCGGACACGGAGGCGTGACGGCCGTTTCCCGTTTGTCCCGAGCGAAGCGTCGCGAAGTCGAAGGACGCATTTCTCCCGCGCGACGCCCAAGGGACCGCCGGCGGGAGAAACCGGTGGAGGCGGGGTGGCGGGGACAGCCGCCGACCGCAAGAGCAACCGGCATCACAACACGGCGCAGCGGCGCCGAGGGGAGAACACCGACATGGCAAAGGCCAGCAGGACGGAGAAGAAACAGGCCGAGTACGGGTCCGACGTGGTCGTCGACATGCTCAAGGCCTTCGACATCGAGTACACGGCCTTCAACCCCGGGGCGAGCTTCCGCGGCATCCACGATTCCATCGTCAACTATGGCGGCAACCACCACCCGGAGGTGATCTTCTGCTGTCACGAGGAGATCTCGGTGGCCATCTCCCACGGCTACGCCAAGGCCACGGGCAAGCCCATGGTGGCCATCCTGCATGACGTGGTGGGACTCCAGCACGGCAGCATGGGTATCTTCAACGCCTGGTGCGACCGGGTGCCGGTGATCTGCCTGGGCGGTACCGGACCGGTGGACACCACCATCCGGCGCCCGTGGATCGACTGGATCCACACCGCCCTGACCCAGGGCAACCAGGTGCGCGACTACACCAAGTGGGACGACCAGCCGGCCACCCTGGAGAGCATTCCCGAGTCCTTCATCCGCGGCTACCGTCTGGCGGTCACCGAGCCCACGGCACCGGTCTACATCAACTACGACGCCGGCCTGCAGGAAATGGCCATGTCCAAGCAGATCGAGATCCCGGACGTGAGCCGGTTCGCGCCCCAGGCGCCGGTGCAGGGGAACCCGGAGGCCATGCGCCGGGCGGCGGAGCTACTGGTGGGCGCCAAGGCGCCGCTCATCGTCGCCGACTTCATGGGACGCAAGCCCGAGGCGGTGGCGGCCCTGGCCGAGCTGGTGGAGCTTCTGGCGATCCCGGTCATCGACAAGGGCAACCGGCACAACATCGCCAACACGCATCCGCTGGACGTGACCAACGTCTCCGGCGAGTTCCTGAAGAAGGCCGACGTGGTGTTGGGCCTGGACGTGCAGGACCTCTACGGCTCGCTCACCACGGTGGACCGCACCACCCGCGAGATGGGCTACGTGATCCAGCCCGGCACGCAGATCATCCACATCAACCTGAACGACATGCTGGTGCACAGTTGGGCCACCGACGTCCAGCCGCTGCAAGCGGTGGACGTGCCCATCAGCGCCGACACCGCCGTGGCCCTGCCCGAGCTGACGCGTCTGTGCCGCGAGCTGATGGGCTCGAACAAGTCGGCCATCGAGGCCCGGGCCAAGGAAGTGAAGGCGGTGCACGACGCGGCCCGCGCGCGCTGGCAGGAGGAGGCGCGCCAGACCCTGACGCGCAACGACATCACCACCGCCTGCCTTGGTTATGAACTCGGCGAGGCGATCAAGAACGAAGACTGGGTGCTGGCCAACGGCAGCGCCAACGGGTGGGCGCGGAAGCTGTGGGACTGGACCAAGCCGGGCCAGTACCTGGGACGGAGCGGCGGCGCCGGCGTGGGCTACGGCATGAGCGCGGCCATCGGCGTGGCCCTGGGCCACATGAAGACGGAGAAGTTCTGCGTGGACATCCAGTCCGACGGCGACCTTTTGATGACGTCGAGCGCGTTGTGGACGGCGGCGCACCACAAGATCCCGCTGCTCATCGTCATCCACAACAACCAGTCCTTCTACAACTCGGAAGAGCACGGCATCAAGCTGGCGGAGTTCCGCAACCGCCCGGTGGAGAACGCCGGCATCGGCACCCACGTGAGCGATCCGCTCGTGGACTACACCAAGATGGCCGAGTGCTTCGGGGTGTGGGGCGAAGGCCCCATCCGCACGCCCGCGGAGCTGGGTCCCGCGCTGGAGCGGGCCTGCAAGGTGGTGAAAGAGCAACGGCTCCCGGCCGTGGTGGACGTGGTATCCGAGCCGCGCTGAACGGGTTCGGTCCGGAGGCATCGCCGGCCCGCCGCGGGCCGGCGGCGTTTTCCGCGCGGCGGGGGTTGCGCGGTTTCACGCCGGAGGAAGAAATGGACGAGAGCGCGAAGTACGAGGCTTTCGCCGAGGCGGTGTCCGCGCCCGAAATGGATTTGGCCCGCGTGGCCCTGACCATCGCTCTGCCCGAGTATCCGGACCTCGACATCCAGGAGCACCTGAGCCGCCTGGACCGGCTCGCAGAGAGGGTGAGCGAAGCGGCCGGCACGGACGACAGCGCCTACCGGCGCCTCGCGTGCGTCGACTACGTGCTGTTCAAGCAGGAACGCTTCGAGGGCAACGAGGACGACTACTACGATCCCGAGAACAGCTTTCTCAACCGGGTCATGGCGCGCAAGCGCGGCATCCCCATCACCCTGTCGGTGCTCTACATGGAAGTGGCCCGGCGCGTCGGACTCGAGGTGGAAGGGGTGGGTTTCCCCGGTCACTTCCTGGCAAAGGCGCGATGCGATGGTCAGGAGATCCTCGTGGATCCCTTCCACGGCGGCGATATCCTGTCGCCCGCCGACCTCCAGGGCCTGCTCGACAAGCTTTACGGCGGCCGGTTGCAGGTGCAGCCGGAATACCGTTCCGCCGTGTCCCCCCGTCACATCGTCCAGCGCATGCTCAACAACATCAAGCTGATCTACGCCAATCGCCAGGACCTGAGCCGCTGCCTCCGGGCGGTGGAGCAACTGGTGATCCTCAATCCCGACGACGCCGAGCAGGTGCGCGAACGCGGCCTGCTGCGGCTGCGCCTGCGGGACGGCGCCGGCGCGCTGGACGACCTGGAGCGTTTCCTGGAACTGGCGCCGGACTCCGGCAGCGCCGCCACCGTGCGCGAACAGATCGAGCGCATCCGCAAGCACTGAGGGCGGGTGGGACTCGATTCCCGAGTGTCCGATTCGGAGGACAACCTGAAGCCGGCTCCGCGCGAGCCGCCGCCGCTCTTCCACACCCACGTCATTGTCGACTGGTCGGCGCGATCCAAGCCGAGCCCCGCCGAGCCCGCCAAGGACGCGATCTGGTGGGCCGTCGCCCGTGTCGGCGGCGGTCGCGTTGCGGTACTCGAACCCGAGTACGCACGTACGCGCCACTGCGCCCTGCGGCGCCTCGCGCGTCTTGTCGCGAACGAAGTGGACTCGGGCCGGCGCGTGATGGTGGGATTCGATTTTCCCTTCGGCTATCCGGAAGGTGTCGCCGCGCGTCTGACCGGCAAGGCGTGTGCTCTCACCCTTTGGGATTGGCTGGCGGAACGCGTCGACGATCAACCCGACAACACGAACAAACGCTACGACGTGGCGGCCGAGATCAACGCAGCCTATCCGGGTTGCGGTCCGTGCTGGGGCCGCCCCGGCAAATGGCCCTTTCCGTCCATCCCGGTGAAGGAATCGGAGCGTACCGGAAGGGCGTGCCAGCCGCCGGAACGCCGCATCGCCGATCGATGCGCGAAGGGTTCGAAGACCGTTTGGCAACTGGCTTACGCCGGCTCCGTCGGCTCCCAGGTCCTGCTCGGTTTGCCCGCTCTGAGGCGGCTGGTCGCGGACTCGAGCATCGCCGGTCGTGCGGCGGTCTGGCCGTTTCAAACGGGTCTCCGGACGCCGGCGGCGCCCGCGGTGATCGCTGAAGTGTATCCCTCCCTGCTCAGGGAACAGATCGGCGAGCGTAGACGCGACGGTGAAATCCTCGATTGTGCGCAAGTCCGGGTGAACGCGGAGGCCTTCGCGCGGCTGGATGCGGACGGGGGACTGGCGCCGCTCTTCGGCGGCGCGTCGTGGCTCACGCCGGTTCAGCGCGGCGTCATCGAGACAGAGGAGGCCTGGATCCTCGGGCTGGGGCACGAAGTGGCGCTTAACGGCACGCTGCACGGGCCCTGACGGATCAGCCCCGCGCCTCAACGACACCGGGAAAGCGGGTGGTCTCCGTCTACTGGAACGCCTTGACGTAGGCCCGCTGGAGCCGTTCCACGCGGTTCGTGTACATCAGGCCGATGCGGGCGAAGGCTTCGAGGGCCGCGCCGTCTCCCTGGTCCATGGGGAAGTGGACGACCTTGGGGAAGCGGCGGATTTCCTTCTGGGACTCCTCGTTCAGATGCTCCACCACCTGCTGCAGTTCCTCGCGTCCCGCGAGAACCTTGTTGAGGATCGGCAGCACCAGCACGTCGGCCTTGTCCTGGATGCGTGACAGGGCGGCGCTTGCCACCGGCACCACGTCGATGTCGAGGTCCGACAGGAAGTTGCTGAGTCGCTGGCCCACCTGGTCCTTGAGGAACGCCTCGGGTACGGCCACGGCTTTGCAGAGCCGCCGCCGCATCCAGCGCCAGCGCGCGCCCGGGTAAAGCTCGCGCCGCAGCTTGCGGAGGTAGTCCTTGCTCAGTTCGCCCCAGGTGTGCTCCGCCGTCACGCTCTCGGCGAAGGGCGTGGCCGCCACCGCTTCGGGATCGCCGTGGGTCTTGTTGACGTAGTCGTGGAAGTGCTTCTCCGAGATCATGTAGCTGATGGCGTAGTCGAGTTTTTCGAAGTTGGGGTGCGGCCACATGATCTGGCGCAGGGTCTTGAGGAAGAAGCGCCGGCGCGCGTGGTCGGTGGTGAAGACGTAGTGGCGGATCGCCTTGGCGAGGATGCCGAGGACTTCGCGGTCCACCTTGTTGCCGCGTCCGTGGCGCGTGTACTCGGGCCGGAAGTGCTCGATCCCCTTGACCAGGCGCGCGCCGTAGTTCTCGTACTTGTAGAGGCTCCGGATGAGCCAGTTGTAGCCCTGCTGCACCTCCTCGATGCTCATCAGCTTGGGAACGAAGTTCAGGTCGGCGGAGCCGTGCCCCATCATCTGCGCGGAGTCGTAGGGGATCAGCCGGCCTTCCTTCTCCATGCGCTCGTAGAGCGGCGTCTTCTCGATGGCCGTGAGCACGCCGCTGGTGGTGAAGGCGATGCCGGCCTCCTGCAGGAAGTCGAACTGTTCCCGGAAGATGTCCTTGTCGTCGTTGTCGAAGCCGACGATCATGCCCGCCAGGATCGCCATGTTGTGGGACTGGATCTTGCGGATGCTGTCCATCAGCGGGCTGGTGGTGTTCTGCCGTTTCTGCGTCTCCGTGAGGCTCGCCACCCGCGGCGACTCGATGCCCAGGAACATGCTGGTGAAGTTGGCGTCGTGCAGCAACTGCAGCAGCTTGGGCTTCTCCGCCACGTTGATGGTCATCTCGCCGGAGAAGTTGATGGGGTAGCCCTTGGCGCGGCCGAATTCCGCCACGGCCTCGAGCAGCCCCTCGGCGTAGCGCATGTTGCCTATGAGGTTGGCGTCGGAGAAGCTGATGTGCTGACCGCCCACGGCCTCGACGGCTTCGATCTCCCGGATCACGTGGTCCACGCTCTTGGTGCGCGGCACACGTCCGTCGGTGATGATGATGTCGCAGAACTCGCACTTGAAAGGACAGCCCCGGGTGGTCTGCAGGAAGTAGTACAGGTAGTCGTCGCGGGAGGCGAGATCGACTCGCGGCACCGGCGACAGCGTGATGTCGACGTTGCCCTCCTGCTTGTAGAGGGAGTTGTAGCTGCCGGCGCGGAGGTCGTCGCAGAACCGCGGCCAGGTGATCTCCACCTCGCCGTCGAAGACCACGTCGAAGAGCCCGTCGGTGAAGCGCTCCGGGCACAGCGAAGGGTAGGGGCCGCCCACCACCACCGTCTTGCCCTGCTTCCGGAACGCCTGGGCGATGTGCCGGGCGCGGTTGTACTGGATGTTCCAGCACGCGATGGCCACGACGTCGGCGTCGGTGTCGAAATGGAGCGGCCGGACGTTCTCGTCCCGCAGCTCGACGTCGAAGTCCGGCGGCGTCAGCGCGGCCACGGTGAGGAGGCCCAACGGGGTCTGTGCACAACGCTGCGGCAGGATGTCGGTAATGCCGGTCAGGCGCCACAGTGAGTTCGGGAAGCGCGGATTGACGAACAGGATCTTCATGGCGTGCAATTCCTAGTGCGGCAGGTGACTCCGTGGTTTCCTTTTTGTTCCTGAACCGGTTTAGTGGTAACCTGCGTGAGAGAGTCTGGGAATGGACAATAGAACGTATTTCCGCCACGTTATCAGCCGTTCAACGGGGATGTCAAGGTGGATTTCGTGGTTTCCGGGGCATTTCCAGGATCTTCCCCGATGTCCATGATTCAGCTCCACAGCGTCTCCAAGGTCTATCCCCCGGACTACGCCGGGGTGAAAGACGTCACGTTCCAGGTGGAGGCGGGCGAGTTCCTGTTCTTGTGCGGTCCGAGCGGCGCCGGAAAGACCACGCTGCTGCGGTTGCTGTTCCGTTCCGAGCAGGCCTCCGAGGGCCAGATCCTCGTGGATGGACGCAACGTCACGCGCCTCAAGGGCGCGGGACTGGCGGCCTACCGGAGGAAGCTGGGGCTCGTTTTCCAGGACTTCAAGCTCATACCCCACATGACCGCGCTGGAGAACGTTTCTCTGGCCGCGGACGTCGTCGGCGTTCCCTGGCGCCAGAGCCGGCGCCGGGGCTTCCGGCTACTGTCCGAGCTCGGCCTGAAGGACAAGTACGGCGTGTTGCCGCCGGCCCTGTCGGGCGGTGAACAGCAGCGGGTGGCCATCGCGCGCGCGCTGGTGAACGAACCCGAGATCGTGCTGGCGGACGAGCCCACCGGGAACCTGGACCCCGAGAGGGCCGCCGAGAGCCTGCGCCTCTTCGCGCGCATCAACGAGGAAGGCACCACCGTGCTCATCGCGACCCACGATCCGCGTCTGTTGCGCAGCTTCGACGGCCGGGTCCTGCTGATGCACCAGGGACGGCTGTTGCGGCGCGAGGACCTGGAACCGGCGGCCTCGGCGACATGAAGCTCGCCCACGTCGCATTCGTCGCCGGCCGCGTGGCGCGGAGCCTGCGGGAGCTTTTGTGGACGCACTTGTTGACCGCCGGCGTGATGGCCATGACCCTGCTGGTGTTCGGCGGGTTCCTGCTGATCCAGGAGAACGTCGGCCAACTGGTCCGAGGGTGGGGCCAAGAGATCCACGTGTTCGTCTATGTGGACGGCAACGTGGACAGGGCGGCGGCGACAGGCCTGCGGATGCGCATGGAACGCTATCCGGAGGTACGCGCCGCGCGCTATGTCTCCAGGGAGCGCGCGTGGGAGGACTTCAAGAGCGCGCTGGGTTCGCAGTCGGGAATCCTGGAGGGGCTCGATCCGACGATGCTGCCAGCGTCCCTGGAGCTGGAGTTGTACGACGGCTACCGCTCGCGTGACGCCATCGCGGGGCTGGTGGAACGCGTGGCGGCCCTGGAGGGGGTCCAGGAGGTGGAGTATCCGGAAGCCTGGCTGGAAAGGCTGCGGCTCCTGCTCATGGGCATGGAGTGGCTCAAGTGGGTGCTGGGCGGAGTCCTCTTCCTCGTGGCCTTTCTCATCGTGGGCAGCACCATCAAGCTGGCCATCGTGGCGCGCCGGGACGAGATCGAGATCATGCAACTGGTTGGGGCCGGCACGGGATTGATCAGGGCTCCCTTCATCATCGAGGGCATGATTCAGGGACTGGCGGGCGCCGCCCTCGCCCTGGGCCTTTTGCGGGCGGCGTTCTCGTTCCTCGGCGCGGAGTTGCTGGCGCCGTTCGGGTCTCTGGCGGCCGGTGCCCAGCTTACGTTCCTGAACACATGGCAGTGTGGGGAGTTGCTTGTCCTGGGGTGGCTTCTGGGGACGGCGGGCAGCGTGCTGTCGGTGAGGCGTTTCCTGGCCTGACATCGGTGTCCCGAAGGCGCATGTTCCTGTCGCGTTCCACGAATGCTCTCCGCATGGCCGGCCGCGCCGCTGCCGCCGCTGGCCTGTGCCTGTGCCTGGCCTCCCCCGCGCCAATCCGGGCGCAGGAGGGCGGCGAGCTGGCGGATTTGAAGGAGCGCATCGCCGAGGGTCGGGCCGCCCTCGACAGGGTCCGGCGCGGGGAGGCGTCGGTGCTGGAGGTGCTCGACGAGCTTCAAACGGCCCTGGACCGCCGGACGCGCCGGCTCGGGACGCTGAACGCGCGCCTCAAGCGGCGCGAGCGCGAGGTGGAGGAGGCCGTACGGGCGGCGGACGACGCCGCGGCGGCGCTGGATCAGGGGCGCCGGGCGCTGGTCAAGCGGGCGCGGGCGCTCTACAAGTGGCAGAGGTCGGGAACGCCCTTCATGCTGCTCAACGGCGAGTTGTCGCTGGCGGAACTGATGCGGCACAAGCGTCTGCTGGAGACGGTGCTGGGCCGGGACCAGGCGCTGATCCAGCGGCTCTCGGACCACGTTCGCCGGAGCCGGGAGCTGCGCGGAACGGTGGAGGCCCGGCGCCGGGCGCTGGCGCGCGAGCGCGACGAGGTGGCGCGCGTGCGCAATGAGCTGAGAGAGGAGCGGGCGCGCAAGCAAGCGACGCTGCGGACCCTGCGCCGGGAGCGCGAGCTCCGCGGTCGCGCGTTGCGGGAACTGCGGCAAGCCGCCGGCCGCCTGGAAGGCATCATCCGCGGTTCGGAGGCGGGCCGCGCGGCCGCCTCCGGTGCCGCCGCCAGCGCCGTGGCCGGCGCCGTCTCCCGAGGTCTCGAGCTGCCCGTGCCGGGCAAGATCGTCAGCGGGTTCGGCATTCACAAGCACCCGGATCTCGACGTCGACGTACACCGGCCCGGCATCGACATCGCCGCGCCGGCGGGGGCCGGGATCCGGGCGGTGGAGCGCGGCCGGGTCCTGTTCGCGGGTCGCTTGCCGGGTTATGGAAAGATGCTTATCCTCGACCACGGAAAGCGCTATTACACGGTGTACGGGCACCTCTCCGAGTTTGCCAAGTCCGTGGGTGATCGTGTGGAGCGGGGGGAGCGGATCGCACGGCTGGGGGACGACCCTTCGTCCGGCCGGTCGCGCCTCTATTTCGAGATGCGCAGGAACGGCAAGCCGGTGGACCCGCTGCCCTGGTTCCGGCGTGCGCGTGCGCTGGCCAGCGGAAAGGAATGACCGGAGTCGATCGGAGGAGACCATACGATGAAGCTGTGGAATCGAAAGCGCCGCGTGTCCGGGTGGTTCTGGGCCTTGGGCTGGGTCCTGTTCGCGGGCGGACTGGTCGTGCCGCGGGTCTCGGCGGTGGACTCCGCCGCTTACCGGAGCCTGGAGAACTTCGCGAACATCCTCGCCATCGTGCAGAGGAACTACGTGGAGGATGTCGAGACGGAGAAGCTCGTCGACGGCGCCATCAAGGGCATGCTGGAATCACTGGATCCCCACAGCGGCTATCTGACCGAGGAGTCCTACCGCACGCTTCAGACCGAGACCGAAGGGCGTTTCGGCGGTCTGGGCGTGGAAATCACCGTGCGCAACGGGCTCCTCACCGTGGTGTCGCCCATCGAGGACACGCCCGCGGCACGCGCCGGCCTGCAGCCGGGCGATCAGATCGTCGGCATCGACGACGAGGCCACCGAGGACATGACCCTGACCGAGGCCGTCAAGCGGCTGCGGGGACCCAAGGACTCCAGCGTCAAGCTGCTGATCCGGAGGAAAGGCCAGGACAAGCTGCTCACGTTCACCCTGGTGCGAGCCGTGATCGAGATCTCCAGCGTGCGTGCCGCCGTGCTTGAACCGGGGTTTCTCTACATGCGCATCGCGCAGTTTCAGGACCGCACCAGCAACAACCTCATCGAAGCCATGGCCAAACACCAGAGCGAGGCCGGCTCCTACAAGGGCGTGGTGCTCGACCTGCGCAACAACCCTGGAGGACTGCTGAACCAGGCGATCGGAGTCGCGGACCTGTTCCTCGACTCCGGCCTGATCGTCTACACGGAAGGGCGCGTGAGCGAGAACAAGCAGAAGTTCTCCGCCACCCGTGACGGGTCCCGGACCGACTTCCCCGTGGTGGTGCTGGTGAACGGCGGCAGCGCCAGCGCGTCGGAAATCGTCGCCGGGGCGCTGCAGGACCACAAGCGCGCGCTGATCCTGGGTACGCAGACTTTCGGGAAGGGGTCGGTGCAGACCATCCTGCCGCTCGACGACCGCTCGGCCCTGCGCTTGACCACCGCGCGGTACTTCACGCCCAAGGGCCGGTCGATCCACGAGGTCGGCATCAAGCCGGACATCGTCATGGATCCCAAGGCCGGGGCGGTCGCCGAGACTTCCGCCGCGGGCGAGGCAGCGGAGTCGGAGGCCGGCGGGTCGGTGGCGGCGCCGGACGAGACCGACGCGCTGGCGCGGCGGCTCAGGAACGACCCCGAGATCGCCCGGGCACTGGAACTGCTCAAGGGTTGGGAAATGTTCCGTGGCCTGGAGGGCTCGGCCAAGGAAAAGACCTGAGCCGCGCGCGGTGATGTCCCGACCCTTTCACGCGCCTTCCGCGGCCCAGGCGCCAGCGGTCGTCACGGTCAGCCAACTCAACGAGATCGTCCGGGACCGACTGGAGACCGGTCTCGATGCCTTGTGGGTGGCCGGCGAGTTGTCCAACGTACGCTTCGCCCCGTCGGGACACGTCTACTTCACGCTCAAGGACTCCGACGCGCAGATCGCGGCGGTGCTGTTCCGCCGCAACGCCGAGCGGCTACGCTTCCGCCTGGAAGACGGCATGGATGTGGTCTGCTCCGGCCGGGTCGGTCTGTACACGGTGCGCGGCGCGCTTCAGTTCTATGCCGTGGAGGTGGAGGCGCGCGGCAAGGGAGCGCTGGCCGTGGCCTTCGAGCAGTTGAAGAAGCGCCTCTGGCAGGAAGGACTGTTCGAGAGCGAGCGGAAGAAGCCGCTGCCGTTCCTGCCTCGCGCCATCGGCATCGTCACCTCGCTCCAGGGCGCGGCGGTGCGCGACATGCTGAGCATCATCGGCGAACGGTTCCCGGAGCGGCGCGTGGTCATCCGGCCGGTGAAGGTGCAGGGCCAGGGTGCCGCCACGGAGATAGCCCGGGGGATTCGGGAACTGGACGAATCCGGCGTGGCCGACGTCATGATCGTGGGGCGCGGCGGCGGCTCGCTGGAGGACCTGTGGGCGTTCAACGAGGAGGCGGTGGCGCGGGCCATCGCCGCGGCGCGCACGCCGATCGTGTCCGCGGTGGGCCACGAGATCGACGTGACCATCGCGGACTTCGTGGCCGACCAGCGCGCGGCCACCCCCACGGCCGCGGCCGAGATGGTCCTTCCCCGCCGGCGCGAGCTGGACGAGCGCGTCGCGCTGTGGGCGCGCCGGCTGCGGCGCGGCGCCGAGAGCCACGTGGAACGGCGGCGCGATGGCCTGCGGCACTGGGGGCGCCGGCTGGCCGATCCCGGCCGGGGGCTGCGGCAGGGACAGATGCGCCTGGACGAGCTGTCGCTGCGGCTGTGGCGGCGCCACCAGGACGCGGTGGTGCGCCTGCGGGAGCGCCTGGGTCATCTCGCCGGGCGTCTGGACAGCGTCGGGCCGCTGGCGGTGCTGCGGCGCGGTTACAGCATCGTGTACGACGTTCCGGGCGGGCGCATCGTCAAGGACGCCGCGGCCCTGCGCAGGGGCCAGCAGGTACGCGTGGACTTCGCCGCGGGGCGCGCCGTCTGCCGGGTGGAAGAGGTGGAGGAGTAGGACAGGCTTGGCGCGGCCAAGTCGAAGGACGCGACGGATCGGAGTTTCCTTGGAGGTGGCAATGTCTCAGGACGAAAGCACGAGGGAGGCGCGGGACGAACGCAGCTTCGAGGAGTGCCTCCAGGCCCTGGAGAAGGTGGTGGAGCGCATCGAGAGCGGCGAGTTGAATCTCGAGGAATCGCTTGCGACCTTCGAGGAGGGCGTACGCCTGGTGCGGTCGTGCAATCACAAGCTGGGCGAGGTCGAGCGGCGCATCGAAGTGCTGACCAAGGATTCCGAGGGGCGCTCGCGCCTGCGGGAGCTGGTCGAGGAAGAAGATTGACGGCCGGCAGGGAACGGCTTGACCGGCTGCTGGTGGAGGCGGCGCTGGCGCGCAGCCGCGAGGAGGCGCAGCGCTACATCCTGGCGGGAACGGTACTGGTGGATGACGCGCCGGTGACCAAGGCCGGTACGCTGGTGCGGCGCGACGCGCGGCTCCGGGTGAAGGCGGCCGCGCGCTACGCGAGCCGCGGCGGTGAGAAGCTCGACGCCGCCCTGGCGCACTTCGGGGTGAACCCGGCACACCGCGTGGCGCTCGACGTGGGCGCTTCCACCGGGGGATTCACCGACTGCCTGTTGGCCCACGGCGCGGCGCGGGTACAGGCCGTGGACGTGGGTTACGGACAGCTCGACTGGCGCCTGCGGCAGGATGCGCGCGTGACCGTGCTGGAACGCACCAACATCCGTCATCTGGAGCCCGACGCATTGGCGGAGCCGCCGGACCTCGCGGTGGTGGACGTGTCCTTCATTTCGCTGCGCCTGGTGCTGCCGCGGGTGTGCCGCCTGCTCGCGCCTCCTTTCGAGATCGTGGCGCTCATCAAGCCGCAGTTCGAGGTGGGCAAGGGCCGTGTCGGGAAGGGCGGGGTGGTGCGTTCGGAGGAGGAGCACCGGCGCGTCATCGGCGACATCGAGGCGGTGGTGGACACCCTCCGGCTGGAACGGCGTCCGGTGGTCCCGTCCCCGCTGCTGGGCCCCAAGGGCAATCGGGAATTCTTCATCCACGCCCTCGCGCCGGCGGATTGGAGGGCGGTTTCAAATGCGCCCGCCGGGGTTGACTTGGGTGGCTGATTGGCTATAGTTCGACAGACTCAAGGAGTGGAAACAGCCTATGACAGGTGTTCGCATCAAAGAAAACGAATCCATCGAGAGTGCCATCCGGCGCTTCAAGAAGCAGTGCGAGAAGGCCGGGATTCTGGCCGAACTGCGCAAGCGGGAACACTACGAGAAGCCGAGCGTCAAGCGTAAGAGGAAGGCCATCGCAGCCAAAAAGCGTGCCATGAAGCGCGCCCGAAGCCACCAGTGGTACTAGGGCTCACGTAACTGCGACTGGGAGTTCCGGACGCCGCAATGGCACGGGCGGGGTGAGTTCGATCGGAGGCGGCTCCGCGGGGTCCGTCGGGGATCCCTTGAGGAGAGCGGACCACGGCGACGCCCAACAGGCCATTGTGAACATCGTAGACGCAGTGTTGGCAGCAGTCCTGTGCGTGTTTGCCGTCAGGGGCTACGCCAAGGGATTGTTCCGGGAGGTATTCGCCTTGCTGGGCCTTTCGGTTGGCTTCATCGTCGCCGTACGGTACTACGACCAGGCCTCACTCTGGGTCGAGTCCTGGCCCTACTCTCCGGTCATCCTGAACGTCCTCGCCTTCATCGCTCTCTTCTTTCTGGCCTACATCGGACTCAACTGGGTGGGGCACCTGCTCCACCGATCCGCCGACCGCTTCTTTCTCAGCGGCTTCAACCGACTCGGCGGGCTCCTGGTGGGCGGCTCCAAGGGGGCCGTGTTTCTGGGAGTCGTCCTCTTCATCGCCATCTCGCAGTCGTGGGTTCCGCAGAAACTGCAACAGCCGTTGGGGACGGCCGCGTTGGTGGGACCGCTCTACGGCTTTGGCGCCGCGGTGACCTCCATGGGGGCGGCCTTTACGTGGCCCGGAGCCTGGAACCCGGGCGCCGGGCCTGGCGATTCACGGGACGGGGCATGATCTCCGATCAGACCACTCAAGAGGTTCGCGCACGAGCCTCCATCGTGGAGGTGGTCTCCGACTACGTCACCCTCAAGAAGGCCGGCCAGAACTACTCGGGGCTGTGTCCCTTCCATTCGGAGAAGACGCCCTCCTTCACGGTCAACGAGGAGAAGAGTGTCTTCTACTGCTTCGGTTGCCGCGAGGGGGGCGACGTCTTCAAGTTCGTGATGCTCTACGACGGGCTTACCTTTCCCGAGTCCGTGGAGCGGCTGGCGGAACGCTACGGCATCCCCATCGAGCAGTCGGCGCCGGGGGGTGGCCGGCGCGGCGATCTCTTCCGCTTGAACGAGCAGGCGGCGGAGTGGTACCACGGCTTGCTGCTGGATCACTCCCAGGGGACGCGGGCGCGCCACTACCTTCGGAAGCGCGGCGTCGACGAATCCCTGTGGCCTCGCTTCAACCTCGGCTTCGCGCCACGGGGCGACGGCTTGGCGTCTCACTTGCGGCGCCGGGGCGTGGCGCCGGCCGGCGCGGCCGCGGCGGGCCTCCTGGCGGAGCGGCAACCGGGCCAGTTCCGCGACCGCTTCTTCGACCGGGTGATCTTTCCCATCACCGAGCCGGGCGGCAAGATCGTGGGCTTCGGCGGGCGAGTCATCGGCGACGGCGCGCCCAAGTACCTCAATTCCCCCGAGACACCGTTGTTCCACAAGAGCGCCCAGGTCTACGGCCTGAAGCAGGCCCGTGACGGCATCCGTGCCCAGGACCGGGTCCTGGTGGTGGAGGGCTATCTCGACGTACTGGCGCTCGCGCAGCACGGCGTGCCCCATGCGGTTGCCACCCTGGGCACGGCCCTGACCGTGGACCACCTGCGCCTGTTGGCGCGCTACACGCGCAACGTGACCGCGCTGTTCGACGGCGACGCCGCCGGACGCGCCGCCGCCGCGCGCAGCGTCGAGGTGTTCCAGCAGGCGGGCCTGTGGGGCCGCGCGGCCTTCCTGCCGCAAGGCGAGGACCCGGACACGTTCGTCAGGACGCACGGGAAGGACGCACTGGAGAGCGTGCTGGAACACGCCGTGCCCATCGTCGACTTCTACCTGGACTGGCTGCGCGAACGCCACGGCACGGGCCTCGAGGGCAAGAGCCGTTCGGCGGCCGAGGTCAGCAAGATTCTGGGCAAGGTGGTCAACCCCAACGACCGGGATCTGCTGGCCCGCCGCGCGGCGGATCTCCTGGGCGTGCGTGAAGAGTCGTTGCGCCGGCATGCCGGCGGTCCGGCGGACAATGCGCGAGCGGCCGGCAACGACCGAGGCGGCGCGGGCCGCCCGAAGCCGCGCGCGGCCGACCGGTGGACCCTCGGCGACGACCGTGCGGAGGCGTCGCTGGTGGCGCTGATGCTGCGGTTTCCGGCGGCGGTGACGGCACTGCGCCGGGAGCCCGTGGAAAGGCTCGTGAGCGGGAAGTGGAGCGAGGTGATCCAGCGGATGTTCGCCAACGCCGGGGCCGACGGGGGGGTGGACGTGGGAGTCTTGACCGGGGGGTTGCCGCCGGCGCTTGCCTCCGAAGTCACCGGGCTCGTGTTGCGAGGACAGGAGTTCGCCGAGAGCGAGCGTGAACGAATGACCCGTGATTGTCTCCTTTTTCTGAAAAGACGTTATCTGAACCGGCTCGATCAGGAGTTGTGCAGAGCGATTCGCGTTGCCGAAGAGACCCGCGATGACGCTGTCAAGAAAGAGAGGATGCGGCAATGGCAGGAGGTCATGCAAAAGAAGCTCCGTTTGGAGCGCGCGACGCCGGGCTTGTAGACGCCACGCCGGTCAACACCCCCCGGGAGGCGTCGCGGACTCGCCTGATCCAGCGGGAACAGGATGTCAAGCGTCTGATCGACCTCGGCAGGGAAAGGGGCTACCTGACCTACGATCAGGTGAGCGACATGCTGCCGGCGGACACCGTCTCCCCCGAGCAACTCGACGATGTGATGTCCATCTTCGGCGAGATGGACATCGAGGTGGTGGATGCGAACTCGCGCATGGCGTTGAGCGGACAGGTGGAGGACGGTCCCGTCGACGAGCCGGAGGAGGTGGAGGTCGAGTACGAAGGCGGAGACGCGGACGTGGCCGGCAAGACCGGCGATCCGGTGCGCATGTACCTGCGTGAGATGGGCAACGTATCGCTGCTCAGCCGGGACGGCGAGGTGGAGATCGCCAAGCGGATCGAGGAAGGCGAGGCGGTGGTGGCGGACCACGCGCTGTCCTGTACGGTGGCGGTCCAGCACGTTCTCGATCTGCGCGAGGGGCTCGAGCAGGGCGAGGTCCGCGTGCACGAAGTGATCAAGGGCGTGGACGCCGAGGGCGACGTCACGGAGGAGGAGGTGCACTGTCAGGGCTTGCTGGAACAGATCGGCAAGCTGGGCCAGGCGGCGGAAGAGTACGACGCCGTGCGGCAGAGGCTGCGTAAGCGCAATACGGCGGCCGTACGGGAGGGGTTGGAGCGGCAGTTGAGCCGGTGCCGCACGAAGATTCTCAAGCGGCTCAAGGCGTTGGGCCTCAACCGTCTCCAGATCGACGCCGTGGTGGACAAGCTCAAGGGGGAACTCCGCCGCATCGAGTCCGCCAAGGCCCGACTGCGGCGGTATGAAACAGAGACCGGCAAGACCGTCAGCGAGATCCTCGAGGCAACCGCGGGCGACGACGGCAAGGACCACTGGCAGAGGACCGTCGGGACGTTCCGGATGAGCCTGAGAGCGTTCGGCGAGATGCAGAAGGGCATTCGCCAGGCCATCGAGGACATGGAAGGCACGCAGGGGCGTCTGGAAATGTCCGAGGAGGAGATCCGCCAGCGGGTCCGGTCCATTCGTGAGGGGGAGGTTCGCGCCGATCTGGCCAAGAAGCAGTTGATCGAAGCCAACCTGCGGTTGGTGGTGAGCATCGCCAAGAAGTACACCAACCGCGGCCTCCAGTTTCTCGACCTCATCCAGGAAGGCAACATCGGCCTCATGAAGGCGGTGGAGAAGTTCGAGTACCAGCGCGGGTACAAGTTCTCCACCTATGCCACGTGGTGGATCCGCCAGGCCATCACCCGCGCCATTGCCGATCAGGCGCGCACCATCCGCATCCCGGTGCACATGATCGAGACCATCAACAAGCTCATTCGCACGTCCCGCTACCTCGTGCAGGAGATCGGCCGGGAGCCCACCCCGGAGGAGATCGCCACCAAGATGGAGATCCCCCTGGAGAAGGTGCGCAAGGTGCTCAAGATCGCCAAGGAACCCATCTCCCTCGAGACCCCGGTGGGCGAGGACGAGGACAGCCACCTTTGCGATTTCATCGAGGACAAGCGGGTGGCGACCCCGTCCGACGCGGTTTCGAGCCTCAATCTCGAGGAACAGACCCGCAAGGTGCTGGCCACCCTGACGCCGCGCGAGGAGCAGGTGCTGCGGCTGCGCTTCGGCATCGGCGAGAAGTCCGACCACACCCTGGAGGAAGTCGGTCACAAGTTCGCCGTCACGCGCGAACGCATCCGCCAGATCGAGGCCAAGGCCTTGCGCAAGCTTCGCCACCCTAGTAGAAGCAAGAGGCTCAAGAGTTTCATGGAGGGGTAGTGCCTGTCCGGCAGGACAGCAGGAGGCGGCCCTGCCATGGGGCGTCGGCGGGCGTCTTCCTTTCGCGCGCGGATCACTCCGGCGCGCAGATCGTTTCCGGGCCCATAGCTCAGTTGGTTAGAGCCACCGGCTCATAACCGGTAGGTCCCTGGTTCGAGTCCAGGTGGGCCCACTCATTCCGTCCGGGGCCGGGCCTGGTTCCGGACGCACCGGGACGCCCGGTCGAAGGAGGTACGGTCATGGCCGAGGACATCACCGCGGGCATCGAGAACTGCGTCGCGTCGTGCGCCAGGGTCGAGCGCGGCCAGAGCGTCTGCATCGTCACCGAAGAGGGAGTCGCTGACGCGGCGGTGGTGCAAGCGTTGACCGAGTCGGCGCGGGACCGGGGCGGCGCCGTCCACGTGGTGAACGGCCCGGCCATCCCCAAGGAGCGGCCCGAGGAGATTCCGTCGGCCGTGCTGGACGCCTACGGTCGCGCGGACGTGCTGTTCGCGCACTACCCCTCGCTCAAGCGGGAAGAACTGCACCATCATTTCCCGGGAGAGGCGCGGGTGCGGGTACCCAACCGCGCGCGCACCGTCGCCCTCATGTCCTCGGACTGGGCCGCCTTTCCCTACTCGGTGCAGCGGGCACTGGCCGACACCCTCGACGTGCTGTCGGCGCCGGGCAAGGCGTGGCGCATCACCAGCCCCAACGGCACCGACGTCCGGGGAACCTTCGGCGCGCGCGAGAGCACGGTGGCGCAGGCCTACTTCGTCGAGGACGAGGGCGGCCGGGCGCGCCGCAACTTCCCCGGCGGCGTGCACAGCCCGGTGGTGGCCGTGGCCACCGAGGGTGTGATCGTGGCCGACCACGTCGCGAAGTTCGGCGGCATGCCGGAGTCCGTGCGGCTGGAGCTGAAGGACGGACGGGTGGTCTCGCTGGAGGGCGGCGACCCGTCGATGCACGAAGCGTTGAACGCCACGGACGGTTTCATCGACTCGTGGCACGCCGGCGTCAATCCCAAGACCATCGTGCCGATGGCCCGGGCCGACAACCCCGTGCAATGGTACAGCTACTCCCACTGCAGCCCGACCATCGTGCACTTCCACGTGGGCCGTTCCCACGATCCCGTGGACGTGGCCTGCTTCGACCAGACCATCGAGATCGACGGCCGCACGGTCTACGACGAGGGCAAGCTGACCATCTGGGACGAGCCCGAGGTCGAAAACGCCGCCAACGCCGCGCGGATGGCCGATTCGATGATGGCGAACACGCCGATGACGCTGGACTGACAGCTCCCCTCACCCCTCACCGAGGTAGAGCGCCGCCACCACCGTGATGCGGATCAGGTCGACGCCGCGTCCGGGCGGGATGTTGGTCCGGCCGGTGCTCCAGAAGCCCGCACCCTGGTGGAACGAGATCGGCAGTCCCGTGTCCTCCGCCGCGCTCCACAGCCTCCGTTCTTCGAGCCGGTGTTCCAACGGGTATTGGAAGCCGTCGTTCACCGCGGTCAGGTTCCGCCGAGCCGCACGAGCAGCGGGTCGGCAAAGCCGGCCTCGGCGAACCCCTTGGCCCGCAGGACGCAACTGTCGCACGCGCCGCAGGGCAACTCACCACCTTCGTAACAGCTCCAGGTGTGCTCCAGCGGGGCTCCCAGCCGGACACCGAGCGCGGCGATCTCGGCCTTGGAGAGGTTGATGATCGGGGTTTCGACCCTGATCGGCACCGCATACTCCATCCACAGCTTGCTGCCCAGGTCCAGCGTCCGCCTGATGGTAGCATAGAACTCGGGGCGGCAGTCGGGGTAGCCGCTGTAGTCGAGCGCGTTGGGCGCCATGTAGACGGAAGCCGCCACGTCGGACGCGGCCACGCCCTCCACCTCGATGGCGTAGAGCACCCGACTCTCCAGGCAGGCGGCCGCAAGCGACAGGAAGATGGTATTGCGCAAGGGGACGTAGGTGATCGGGACGCCGTGCCCTATCTCCTCGGTGGCGCGCCCGGACGGTACCGGGAAACGATCGGGATGGGTCAAGGCGGAGTACCAGGCCACGTCGGCGAGGAAGGAGACGTCGAGGAGCCGGTGCTCGATGTCCAGAAGGCCGGCGATTCGCGCCGCGCAGTCGACTTCCTTCGCATGGCTCTGACCGTAGCGGAACGTGATCGCCGACATGTTGTCGACGCGGCCCTTGGCGTAGGCTGCCACGGTGGTGGAGTCCAATCCTCCGGAGAGGAGGGTGACACCGTAACTACGCATGGGAGACTTATAGCAGATCGCCCGATGCCCATCGCCCCGGCACCGCGGAGTCGCCGCACGGCCGTCCGGGACTCCTTGCCGGCCAAACAGGCTGTCGGAGAACTCCGGTCGGTACCCAACCCGTGTTTCTCAACAGCCCGATAGCGCTCCCATTGCTCCGGCACCGGCCGGGTGATAGCCTCGGCAACCGGACAGGGCGCCGACGAACGAACGAAAGGGCGCCGACGAACGCCTGCGGCGCGCCGCGCACCCTCACGGGAGGCATCATGGTCATCGACATACACCGGCATTTCTGGCGCGGAAACCAGCGCTACTACGACGCGGAGTCCTCCGCCGATGCCGCCGCGCCCGCGCCGCCCGACTGGGAGGAGACGACGCGGGAACTGGTCGAGGAGATGGACGCCTCCGGCGTGGACGTGTCCGCGATGCTGGTGGCCGACTACGGCGACCGCCTGGGCACGCCGCATTTCACCATCGACCAGGAGAACTGGATCCTGGCGCAGGCCCGGGCGCGTCACCCGGAGCGCATCGTCGCTTTCTACGGCATCGACCCGCGCCGCCCCGGAGCGCCCGAAAAGTTCGAACGCGCCATCCAGGAATGGGGCGCGGGCGGCATCAAGCTGCATCCCACCGTGGGCTACTTCCCCCACGACCGCGCCTGCTATCCCATCTACGAGATCTGCATCAAGTACGATGTCCCCGCGCTGCTGCACTCCGGCGAGCGCTTCCACCCCCTGCTGTACAGCCGTTTCACCCATCCCCTGGAGTTCGACCAGGTGGCCGTGGATTTCCCCCGCCTCAAGATGATCATGGGCCACGCCGGCGGCCAATGGTGGGCCGACTGCGCCACCATCGCGCGCGTCCACGAAAACGTGGTGGTGGACCTGTCCGAGTGGCAGACCAAGCTGCGTGACAAACCCGCGGAGACCCTCGCCGCCCTGGACCACATGCGCGACTTCATCGGCACAGAGCGAATCCTTTGGGGCACCGACTTCCCGCACATGCGCCAGCACATGTCCCTCAAGGACACCGTGGACGTCTACCGGGGGCTGCCCGCCCTGGCGCGGGAGCACGGCTACCGGTTCACGGACGGCGAGGTCGAGGCGGTGTTGGGTGAAAACGCGGCGAGAATCCTACGGCTGCGTTAGCTAGGCGGACACGCGCGAGTTGCCGGTAGGGCTGGAACGATCCGGTACTCCCGTGCGAGCCAATTCACGTACCACTCGGCGTCGTGCGGCACCTCGATCCCTTGCCCAGGTCCGGGAAGCCTGAGATGCGCGGATTTCATGTATGTCATTTCTACGAAAGTACCGCCGTCCGAGGCGGAGTGGTGACGGCGCAGGAGTTCGCCGTGCCGCGGGCACGGATGGGACGGCGCTCAGCGCAGTTCGGGGTATCCTCGGGCGGCAGCGATGCGTTGGAACTCGACGATCCGGCCGTAGTCGGAGAACGGGAGGATCTCTACGCCGTCGATGAACACCGAGGCGCCCGCGGCACGGCCCTCCGGCTCCTCGAAAGCGTCTGCGAGCGCGCTCTGCAACTGCCGGATTCGATCCGGATCTGTTCCTGCCCGCGTCACGAAGGGAATTCCCGGGGCGCGCGCCGTGTAGCAGAGCGGGCGGGTTCCTTCCAGCACGGAAGGGCGGTAGCGCTCGAGATGGGCATAGGTGACGCAGTCGATGGCGGCGACGTCGGCCTCGCCCCGCGCCACCGTGGCGACGCTGGCCGGGTGGGAACCGCTCGTGACGATCCGGGAGAAGAAGCGGCCACCCCGGCTGAATGGCGCCACCAGCGCTCGCAGCGCGTTCGTCCCGGAGTGGGACTCGTGGCTGTTGACCACACACACCGCGTTGCGCAAGTCCGAGATCTCCGTGGCGGGCGAATGCCCGGCAACCAGGACCACGCTCGAGTAGAAGCAACCGTCGCAACCAGGCGCGCGGTAGCGCGGCGTGGCCACCAGGGCCAGCGTTCCGGCATAGCGGCCGACCAGGTCCGCCCCGCAGCACTGGCTCAACAGCAACTCCGGATCGGTCCAGAGTTCGTGGACGCCCCGGGCTCGATCGAGAGCCGCCGGAACCCCTTTCACTCCCGCCTTCTCCAGCTTTCGCGCGACACTGTTCCAGAGCACTTCGTGGGCGCCGTGCACCTCCTCGAAGTCGTACATCGGGAAGCTGGCCGAGAGTGTCATGGGCGGCAATCCGTGCTCGAAGTCAGCAATCGTAACCGTGCGGTGTCCGAGATCTGGTATTCGCGTACAGTCATCTACCGCGGATATCTACCATATACATGCCCGCGATCTTCAATACCAAGAGGAAGAGACCTGTTGTTCAAGCTCACGGACTTCGGCGTCAGGGTCCAGCCCTCTGGCGCCTTCTCGGTAAGGGCGCACTAGCCAGGAGCCGCCGGATCTCCCCAAGTCTGGGGACGCGAATCTGCCGGCAGCAGATTACAATCGGGCAGACCGATTCCGTTGGACGAACCCCGGCCCCGCTGCAAGGGGAGCACGCAGAAGATGTACCGGAGCGTGGTGGAGCGGTTCATTGTGTCGGCGTACGGCCATGTGGCGGTGGAGGAGGTGGAGCAGCAGGACATCGCGAAGCTGCATTTCAGGAAGCCGTGACGTCGTCTGGCGAACCTGAACCACTACTGGGACGCGTGCGGGAGCGGGCGGAGTTGCCGGAGGTTCGGCTTCATGACTTGAGGCACAGTTTTGCCAGCAGGGCGCTGGTGGAGAGCCTGTCGATGATCGGGAAGCTGTTGGGACACAACAATATCGACACGACCTCACGGTATGCGCATGTGGCGCGGGATTCGATCAAGGCGTCGTCGGCGCAGGTTGCGGACAGCATCGGGGCGGACGTCCTGGACCGGCGGGCGGGGGAGGCGGCGCGCGGCGGCCGGCGGGAAAATGGACCGAATCGGCGATTTGACGCCTGCTAACAACCATTATCAGGCGTCAATCCGAAGGGTTGACGATGGGCTCTTCCACGAACTGTACAACGATAGACCGGCGCCGGTGGAGACCGCTCGCCGGGCGGCGTCCCACCGAGGATAGGCCACCGCCGCGCGAGGCGGCAACTCCGCCCGGCGCCTCGCGGCGCACGCCGCGCCTGCGCCGCGCCTTCGCATTCCTCGCGCTTCTCGCCCTGGCCTGCGCCGCGGCGCCGCCCGCCGCGGCGCAGGAGACCGTGGCCGTGAGCAACATCGGCAAAACCACCGAAGATGTCCACGATTTGCAAGCACAAGAACTTCAGGCCCAGGGATTCCGGACCGGGACGGAGACTGGCGGCTACAGCCTCACCAGCATCGAGCTGAAGGTGGGCGACGTCACTGTCTCGTCGTCCGACCTGACCGTGAGCTTGCGGGCGAAGGACGCGAACAGCAACCTTCCGACCTTGACCGACCTGGTGGTCTTCACCAATCCGACGCTCGCGAGCGACACCACGCTCAAGTGGACGCTGCCGAGCGGAACCAGCGCCTATGCGCTGAGCGCGAGCACCAGGTATTTCGTGGTGGTACGCATCGCCTCGGGTGCATCCGGCGGGTTTGAATGGGCATTCACGGAAGCGACAGGTGAAGACAGCGGCGGCGCCGCCGGATGGACCATCGACGACGTCTCGCGTGGCGGGTTCGCCGGCATGTGGGATCTATCGAACCCCAACGCCTACCAGATTCGCGTCAACGCTCGCGTTTCCAACAGCCCCGCGAGCGGCAAGCCGACGATTTCGGGCACGGCGGAGGTCGGCTCGACGCTCAGGGCCTCGGCCAGCGCGGTCATGGACGCGAACGGGCGCCCCCAGATAGTAAACTTTCAGTGGGTCCGGGTAGACGGAAGCGAGGAGAGCGACATTTCCGGGGCGGAGGAACCCGAATACGAGCTCCAGTCCGCCGACCGGGGCAAGAAGGTGAAGGTCAAGGTTTCCTTCACCGACGACGACGGGTACGAGGAGGAGCGCGTGAGCGACGCGTTCCCGGGCACGGGGACGGTGGCGGCGAGCGACAGGCCCCCCGGCGGGACGGGCGTGCTCGTGAGCAACATAGGGCGAACCGCTGGGTCGACAATTAACGCCATAGTTTCGCAGCCCTTCACTACGGGCAGCAGTTCGGCGGGCTACACCCTGAAGAGCGTGCAACTCGTCGTCACGGGGTTCTTATCCGGAGTACCGAGCGAAAGGAGGAAAGTTCTCGTCCGCATCGCGCCCAGCAACAGCAGCGACGAGCCCGACCTGAGCGATTCCAGCAAGGTCATCTCCCTGAGAACGCCGAACAACATAACGAGCACGGGAATCAGGACATTCTCGGCGCCGTCGGACAGCCGCCTCGCGGGCAACACCACCTATCACGTCGTGGTCACCAACCACACCGCGAACGGGGTACCCACAGCGACCTTGCAACGCACGGATTCCCATTCAGAGGACAGCGGTAGGGCTCCAGGATGGACCATTGGAAATGCATTGCTCAGGAAAGGGAATATTTCGGACGCGTGGGATAGCCGCTCTCAAGTTCTTCGGATACGTATCAACGGCACCATTCGTAACGCCTCCGCCACCGGCACGCCCACGATCTCGGGCACGCTGAAGCTCGGCCGGACGCTGACGGCGAACGCGGACGACATCGAGGACGAGAACGGACTCGACAACGCCAGTTTCCGCTACCAGTGGATCATGGTGTTCGGCGACGGCGGGGAAATCGGCATCCCGAACGCGACCGGGAGAAAGTTCACAATCGGGGCCGACCGGCTCGGGTACAAGCTCAAGGTCAGGGTCAGCTTCAGGGACGACGCGGGATTCAGCGAGTCGCGCACCAGCGCGGCCACCGGCACCATCCCCCGCTCGATCGACGAGACCGACCTTGTCGACAACGCCGACGACCCGGACGACTTCAACGGCACGACCAGGGGGGCGCAGCGCGCCCAGGGGTTCAGGACGGCGGGGCATTTCCCCGAATACGAGTTCGAGAGCGTCCGCATCCGCTTCGCCAGCGGCAACACGGCGACCGACATGGACGTGGAGATCTGGACGACCACCTACGAGGGGGGGCAGTACGAGGTGGGCAACCACAAGACCTACATCCGCAAGCCGGGGTCGTTCCTCTACCAGATGGAGAATCCGTCCGGCCTCTCGGGGGGCGGCCTCAAGACCTTCGAGGCGCCCGACGGCGCGGTGCTCAAGCCGTGGACGAGTTATGCCGTCGTGGTCAAGCAGGCGGGCGGCACCGCGCCCACGCTCTCGACCACGGCCGAGAGGGACCCGAGCGACGGCGACGGCTCCGGCGGTTTCGCGTATGTGAGCAACGGCCGCTGGCTGCGCGGCAGCGCGACCCAGGACTGGGGTTTCTCGCCCGGGGCCATGGGCATCGTCGTCAGGGGCAAGCCCCGGCTCTACAACACCAACGCGAAGCTCGCCTCGATCGAGGTCGAGGACGAGCACGGCGACAGCTACGAAGTGAAGAGCGGCACCGAGATCCTCGGTGGGGGCCTCCAGGTCATCGGCCACAACTTCAACCGGTCCTTCACGCCCACCCTGAAGACGCACCAGGTGCGCGTGCCGAACCGGGTGGAGTCCGTGACGCTCACCGCCGACCCGGACGACGACAAGGCGTCGGTCGTCGATTTCTACGACCAGAGCCGCCCCCTCCAGCAGCGCGGTGTCGGGAGCTGGAGCAACCTCCGGCCGGGGGAGAGCGATGACGACCGCCTCTCGCAGCGGTTCGACGTCAAGCCCGGGCGCAACGAGTTCCGGCTCCACGTGAAGGCCGAGGACGTGCGGGTGGACCGCGAGTACGTCGTGCAGGTCGTCCGCGATCAGTGCGGCGCGAACGACATCTGGTGCGGGAAGATGACGGTGGGGGAGTTCGCAACGGGTGTAGGAGTCGACAAGCATTTCGGTTACGTCGAGGACGCCTTTGGCGCTCTGTCGCCCGCGACGTTCGACTACGACGGAACGGAGCATACGGTGGACCAGTTGCGGCTGCTTCCGGCGGGAACTCTCCAACTCGGCATTGTTGAAAGTGGAGGCAGCCCCGTCGCAACCTTTGACGACTCCGCGTTCTCGCTGCGGATCGACGGAAGATCGTTCCCCCTAGCGGGAACTTATGATGACATCCAGGCCGATTATCGGTTGACCGGCACGGGCATCGCCTGGAAAGACGGCGAGCGCGTGCTGGTGCGCCTGGTCCGCGGCGGCGGTGGTGGCGGCGGCGGTTCCGGGACCCTGCGCTCGCTGGAGTCGAATTCCGCCGAGCCGCTCATCGCCTCGCTGAAGCGTGCCCCGGACGACCACGACGGGGAAGAGCCCTTCCGGGTGCGCGTCGCCTTCAGCGAGGACATCGCGACGAGCTACAGGGTCCTCAAGAACGGGTTTGCCGTGACGGGCGGCGCAATCACGAGCGTGAAGCGCGTCGACAAGCGGAGCGACCTCTGGGAGCTCGAGGTTTCGCCGGACGGCGACGATGACGTGACGCTGGTCCTCGCCGCGGGACAGGCCTGCACCGTGGAAGGGGCGCCCTGCACCGGCGACATCCCGCCCAGGCAACTGGCGAACACGCTGACCGTCACCGTGCCGGGCCCCGAGGACGAGACCGCGCTGACGGCGCGCGTCCACGACAACCCGATCGAGCATGACGGGTCCCCGTTCGACGTATACATCGCGTTCAGCGCCCCGATCACGGCCGGCATGTCGAAATTCCCGCAGGCCTTCGACGTGACCGACGGGGCGGTCGAGCGGACCCGGCGCGTGAACGGGCGCAGCGACCTCTGGCGGGTGAGAGTGAGGCCGGACGGCTTCGACGACGTGAAGGTGCTGCTGCGCGGCAACCGGGCCTGCGGCAGCGGCGGCGTGCCCTGCGCGAAGACGGAAGACGGCGAAGGCCGGATCCCGCTCTCGCACGACCTGTCGGTCATCGTCCGGGGCCAGCCGGCGATTTCGGTGGCGGACGCGGAGGCGACCGAGGGACCGGGCGCGACGATGGCGTTCAAGGTGAGCCTGGACAAACCCGTGCTCGATACCGTCACCGTGGACTACGCGACGCGGGACGGCACGGCGGTGGCGGGGTCGGATTACACGGCGAAGAGCGGCACGCTCACCTTCAACGTCGGTAACCCGCGCACGCAGACGGTCGAGGTCGAGGTGCGGAACGACGCCCATAACGACGACGGCGAGACCTTCGAGCTGGTGCTGTCGAACCCCTCGGGGGCGCGGATCGCCGACGGCACGGCGACCGGCACGATCCACAACTCGGATGCGATACCGCGGGCCTGGATGGCGCGCTTCGGGCGCACGGTCGCGGACCAGGTGCTGGAGGCGGTGGACGAACGCATGGGGGCTTCGCGCGCGCCGGGGCTCGAGGCGACGCTGGCCGGGCAGGCGCTCTCCTTCGACGCCATGCCGGAGGACGCGGAGGCGCTCGAAGCGCGCGAGGAGCAGACGCGCGCGGGGGCGCTCGCCGCCTGGCTGCGCGGAACCGACGGGGAGGCGGACCGGGCCGCACTGTCGGGGACGCGGACGGTGTCGGAGCGCGAGCTGCTCGCCGGGACGTCGTTCGCGCTGACCGGCGGGACCCCGGGCGAGCGGACGGTCTCGGCCTGGGGCCGGGGCGAGGTCTCGCACTTCGACGGGCGCGAGGGCGATCTCGGCCTCGACGGCGAAGTGGGGAACCTGATGCTCGGCGCCGACTTCACGCGCGGGCGCGCGACGGCGGGTCTGGTGCTCTCGCATGCGCGGGGCAGCGGCGGCTACCGGGGCGCGAGCTCGGGAAACGTCGAGGCGGACCTGACCGGCCTCTACCCCTGGGGGCGCTACGCGGTGAGCGAGCGGGTCTCGGTGTGGGGGGTGGCGGGCTACGGCGCGGGCACGCTGGCGGTGGAGCCCGAGGGCCAGGCGGCGCTGGAGACCGGGATGGACCTGGCGATGGCGTCGGTGGGGGTGCGCGGGGTGCTGCTGGAGGCGCCGGCGGAGGGCGGCGCGGAGCTTGCGGTGACGTCGGACGCGATGGCGGTGCGCAGCACGTCGGATGCGGTGAGCGGGGATACGGGCAACCTGGCGGGGTCGGAAGTCGACGTGACGCGTCTCCGCCTGGGAGTCGAGGGCTCGCGGGCGTTCCGCTTCGGGGACGGCGCGAGCCTGGTGCCGAGCGTCGAGCTCGGGGTGCGCCGCGACGGGGGCGACGCGGAGACCGGATTCGGCGCGGACATCGGGGCGGGTCTCGCGTGGAGCGACCCGGCGCGGGGCTTGAGCGCGGAGATGCGCGCGCGGGGTCTCCTGACCCACGAGGACGGGAGCTTCAGCGAGCGGGGCTTCGCGGGCTCGCTCGCCTGGGACCCGGCGCCCGAGTCGGCGCGCGGTCCGTCGTTCTCGCTCAGCCAGACGGTGGGCGCGCGGGCCACGGGCGGGATGGAGGCGCTGCTTCGCCCGCAGACGGCGACGGCGCTGGAGGCGGCGAACGACGCCGGATCGGGGTCCGGGACAGGCCATGACCGGAACGGGCTGGAACGGCGCGCGCTGGAGGCGAGGCTCGGCTACGGGTTCGCGCTCGCGGGCGGGCGCTACACGGGAACGCCGGAGTTCCGGCTGGGGCTGACCGACTCAAGCCGCGAGCTGGTGCTCGGCTGGCGCCTTGTGGAGGAGGCGCGGACGGGCCTTGCGTTCGGCCTCGACGTCGAGGGCGCGCGGCAGGAGAGCGCTGCCGGAGAGGCCGGGCACCGCCTCGGCCTCGGCTTCGGCTGGCGTCTCGAGGGCGAGGGCGCACAGGCGTTCGAGCTGCGCTTCGAGGGCTCGCGGCTCGAGCCCGCCAACGACGGCGCCGAGCACCGCGTCGGCGCCACGCTCACCGCGCGGTGGTGAACGAGGCTCCACACACGACAACCGTCCTTCAATCAACTCCGAAAGGGATTTGCGCGTGCGCATCGATCCCGGTGAGGGTCCCATGGCTATCGAGCTGAACCACACCATCGTGCCCGTGCGGGACAAGGAAGAGTCGGCCCGTTTTTGGGAGAAGATCTTCGGGTTCGAGCACCAGAAGCCGCTGGGCCACTTCCAGCCGATCCATATTGCCTCCCAGTCCCTGTCGCTGGATCTCGACGACCGGAAGGAGATCGAGCACCACCACTATGCCTTCAAGGTGAGCGAGCAGGAATTCGACGAGATCTTCGGCAGGATCAAGGAGGCGGGACTGGAATACGGCAGCGGCCCGCGGAGCTCCACCGACATGAAGACCAACACCTGGAACGGCGGGCGCGGCGTCTACTTCCGCGACCCCAACGGACACCTCCTGGAGTTGCTCACACAGGACTACACCTGAATCGAGCTCCGGGTTCGGAAAGAGCCCACCACGCCTGCCAGCCCGCGGGCTTGGTGATGGGGCCTTGTGCATCCGAAAGGCCGTCCTATGACCGCGCCGGCTCGGGCAGCGGGGCGTCGTCGGAGCGGATGGCGATGTAGATGAGCAGGGCCGAGGACAGCAGGATCAGGCTCATGATCTGCATGAAGCCGTCGTAGCTGCCCGTGTAGTCGAAGTAGACGCCGGCGAGAAAGGGGCCGCTGGCGGAGCCGACTTGGTGGATGATGAAGCTCAGGCCCATGATGAGCCCGGCGAGGCGCGGTCCCACCATCTCGAAGAACATGACGTTCTGGATCGCGATGGTGCCGAAGGTCGGCCCCATGGCCAGGGCCACCACCAGGTAGAACGTCAGCGGGTCCGACATGTCCAGGGACATGAGCAGCGTGCCGACGCCGCGGCAGACGTAGGTGAGGGCCAGCATCTGCGCGCGGCCGTAGCGGTCGGACAGCCAGCCGAAGGTCACCGCGGACACGGCGGCGGCGATGCCGAAGACGGACACGGCGATGGCCCCGGTGGCGTGGTCGAAGTCCTTGCTCAACGCGATGCCTACCAGGTGCACGCTCTGGAACAGGGCCATGCCGCACGAGAAACGCGCCAGGAACTGCAGGATCATCGAGCGGTCGCGCAGGTAAGGCAGGCAACTGGCCCAGGACGCGCGTTCCCGCCGTCTGGCCGAGGAGGGATCCGGATCGCGCGCGCCGACCCATCCGAACGGCAGGGCCACGCCCAGCAGCAGCGCCCCGCACGCGAACGCGGCCACGCGCCAGTCGTAGCTCCCGATGAGGAAATACAGCAGCGGCGCCAGGAAGAAGGGGCTCAGGGGCGACGCGGTCTGCACGATGCTCACCACAAAGCCGCGTTTTTCGGCTTCGTAGTGTTTCGACACCAAGAGCGAGATGATCACCAGCCCGCAGGCGCCTTTGGCCATGCCGGTCATGATGCCGAAGGTCAGGCATAGCTGCCACAGGTTCTGCGACAGGCCCATGCCGATGAAACCCCCGGCCATGAGGAGAACGCCGCCGAGAATCACCGGGCGGGTGCCCAGGTCGTCGGCCATCTTGCCGAACAGCACCCCGCCGATGCCCCAGCCGAGCATGGCGAACACGTAGGGGATGGTCGCCACCGAACGCGACCAGCCGAACGTGTCCTCGATGGGCGTGAGGAACAGGCTGAACGCGTTCATGCTGATGGACGTGATCACCACGACCGCGGCGGAGAAGACGACGATGAGGCTTCGCGGGATTCGCATGGGTGTATCAGGAGCCGGAAACGGAGATGTTCTCAAGCACGGGCGTTCGCGGCCGGGCGCGCCGGCCGCAAGCCATCCGCGTACCGTGGCCGGCCATCGGCAAGCACCGGCGGGTCACTCGAGATGCCCGTGCTCCCGGTGGAACCGCGCGGCGCCGGGATGGAGCGGCACGTCGCAGGGTGGTGACGACCGGAGTTCTTTAACAGCCTGCTAGAGACCGTATAACGCCTTGGGGTTGTGGTACAGGATGTTGTCCTTCCGCTCCTGGCTGATGTCGTCCATCTTCTTCAGGTCGAGGATGGCGTCCATCTCGCTGGACGGGTCGGTATGGCCGTAGTCGGTGCCGATGACCAGGTTGCCGTCGCCCGAGTACTTGAGGACGTAGGGGATGTCGTCGTTGGTCTGGCAGGTCACGTAGATGCCGTACTCGGCGAAGAGGTCCTTGGGGAACTCGCGTCCGGCCGCCTGGTAGCGGTTCTCGCTCTCCAGGTAGATCCACGGCACCCACTGAGAGGAGGCTTCGATGAAGCCCCACCGGAGTTTCGGGAACACCCGGGGGATCTCGCTCATGACGAGGCCCAGGCACGATGTGACCGTGGGCGCCCGGAACATGGCGAAACGGCCCGCCGTGGTCGGACGGTAGGTGTCGCAGTTGCCGGGGTTGCCGTTGGCGATGTGCACGGCGATGGGCAGGTCCAGGTCACTGGCCACCTGGTAGATGGGATAGAAGTACGGGTCGCACATGTCCCGGTCCCCCTCCAGGGGCCGCATGCACACGGCCACCGCGCCGTCCTCCTTGGCCTGCTTGATCTGCGCCGCGGCCTCGTCCAGGGCCAGCACCGGCACCACGCAGGACCAGCGCAGCCGGCCTTCGCTCTGCCGGTAGATGTCGCCGAGCCACCGGTTCCAGCTCCGGCACAGCGCGACCTCCACGTCCGGCCTGGTGGTGATCTGCTCGATCCAGAAAGTGTTGTGCAGCACCTGGACATCGACCCCGAGCTTCTCCATGTGATCGAGCCTGAGCTGCACGTCGTCCAGTTCGCGCGCGGCCTGGGGTGACTCCACGTTTCGTCCGAACTGGTCCGACAGGTCCCTCAGTTGCTGCTCGCTGTAGGTGGGGAAACGGAACCCGCGGATCTTTTCGTCGATGACCCAGTACTGGAGCGTGGGCTCCTGCGGCGAGGAGAACAGCGAGGGGCGGTACTTCTCCTCCGACGGCTCCAGATAGTCCCACGTGTGTTCCGTCTCGATCACGTGGGCGTCCGCATCGATAACCGGAAGACTCTCCTGGCTGGACATGGCGTGTCTCCTTGATACGCGGCCCGGAGGGTCCGGGCCGGCAGGGTTGGTGCCCGGCGCCCCGCGGCGGCCGGTGCTCAACCGTAAAATTCGACCAAGAGCGGGCGTTTGTCAACCGAGGACGTTGCGAACAAGCCATTTTCGCGAAACGCCTCGAACCGTCATTCCCGCGGAAGTTTACCCTCGACCCCGATCGGGGGCGGGAATCCAGGGGTGGGGAAGGACCGAATGGGCCTCAGTGCAGATTGGCTCCTCCGTTCACGAGGATAGACTGGCCGGTGACGAAAGCGCTCAGGTCGGACAACAGGTAGAGCGCGGTGCCCACCACGTCTTCCGGCTTCTCGATGCGCTGCAGGATGCGCTTGGACGCGGAGCGCTCGTAGTCCTCGAGAGCGGCTTCCGTGGGTTCGGGCTCGCTGGCGGTGGAGCCCGGCGCCAGCGTGTTCACGCGGATGTCGTCGGGGCCCAGCTCACGCGCCAGCACCCGGGTGAAACCCACCACCGCCGCCTTGGACACGACGTAGTGCATCATGCCGGCGCCGCCGTTGTAGGCCATGTTGGACGCGATGTTGACGATGCTTCCCTGGCGGCGCTCCTGCATGGCGGGCACCACCGCGCGGCTGCACAGCCACAGTCCCTTGACGTTCACCGCCATCACCCGGTCCCACTCCTCCTCGCGGATCTCCTGGAACCCGGAACGCGTCACCGGCACGCTCATGAAGACCGCTGCGTTGTTGATGAGCCCGTCGATGCGCCCGAACTGTTCCAGGGTTGCCTGGGCCATGGCCTGGCAGCTTCCGAGGTCCGCCACGTCCGTCTGCACGCCGAGGGCCTGTCCGCCGTTTCCGGCCACCTCGCGGGCCACCGATCGGGCCGCGTCCCCATCGATGTCCGCGGCCACGGGTATCCCGCCCTCGCGGGCGATGCCCAGGCAATAGGCCCGGCCGATGCCGTTGCCGCCGCCCGTCACGATCACCACCTTTTGATCCAGCAGACCCATGATCGCTCCTCTCTTCCTGACTGCGTCCCGTCTGCGGCAGGTTGCAACCAACGGGAATCGTTGTCAAGGTTCGTCTCGAAATGGACCATCGCGCGAACCTGTTGGAACGAACCGGGGACATCCGGGACCTGATCGCCGCCACCCGGCGCATCGCCGTCCTCGGCATCAAGACCGAGCGGCAGGCTTCGCAGCCGGCGTTCTATGTCCCGCGGTACATGCACCGGACGGGCTTCGACGTGGTGCCGGTGCCCGTGTACTACCCGGAAGTGACGGAGATCCTAGGGGAACCGGTGTACCGCCGGCTCGCGGACGTTCCCGGTCCGGTGGACCTGGTCAACGTGTTCCGGCGTCCGACCGACATCGAAGCCCACCTCGACGACATGCTGGCCGCCCGGCCCGCCGCCGTCTGGTTCCAGTCGGGCATCCGCCACGACGCCGTGGCTGAGACGTTGGCGCGCGCCGGCATCAAGGTCGTGCAGGACCGCTGCCTGATGGTGGAGCACCGTGCCTTGGCGCGCCGCCCCGGTACTTCCTGAAGGCAGTAGCAGCCTACGCCAGCGCCACGATCCAGCACAGCACCACCGCCGCGGCGGCCGCTACGCCGATCCTGAGCTGAACCGGCGCGGTCTCCGGCCGCTCCACGAAGAGGGCCGCGCAGATCCCCGCGCCCGCGCCGGCGCCGAAGCCCCAGAAGTGCGCCCACAGGTCCACGCGCGGTCCGCCGGTACCGAGCATGGCGAGGATGGCCACTCCCGCGGCCAGCGGTATCCAGGCGCGGCGTCCCTGAATCCCCAGTCGCTGGCGCTCGACGACGCCGATGGCGCCAAGCAGGCCCAAGGCGCCGAACACCGCCGTGGACGCGCCCACGGAGTGGTGGTCGAAGCCGTGGAACCAGGCATTGAAGAGGTTTCCCAGTGCTCCTACCCCGAGCACCATCGCCGCGCCGAACCCGGGCCCAAGGGAACGGCACACCGCGGTCAGGAAGAAGACCAGAGCGACCGCGTTGGAGGCTACGTGAGGGAAATCGGCGTGCAGGGTGAGGGCCGTGACCGTGCGCCACAGTTGGCCGCGCAGGATCCAGTCGGCCGACGCGTTGCCGTGCTCGATCCAGCGCACGGATTCTTGAGTCCAGGCGGCGAAGAAAAAGAAAGCCAGGAGTCCCGCCGCGACGCCGAGCCCCGTGTAGAACGGAGCGCGACCGGGCCACGGGTGGTCTTCTTCCGCCTCCGTGGCGCGGTTCTCGCTCTCGTACGCCCACAGTTCCGTGGCGGCCCGCTCCAAATGCTGGGACGGCACCGAGATGATCCACCCGCTGGACGTGTGCAGCAGCCGCGGCGCCAGACCCTCCGCTTCCAACACCAGCGCCCACTCCTCGGCCCGGCGGTGGTCCCGCGTCCTGCGTACGATGATTTCCCTTCCTGCGAGCGTCATGGGCGGCGGTCACTCATGGAATCTACGATCCACATGGCCCGGTGCACGATGGCGCCCTTCGACTTCGCTTCGGGGCGCCGAACGATTGATCAGAGTCTGCTTTGTGTGCTGCGTCTACGTTCTCAAATATCGGAGACAGGTAACGGCTTCAACAGCCGGCCGCCTCAGCGGTAGGTGATGAGCGCGATGCCGGTGACGATGAGCACGGCGCCGGTGGCGACGCGGGCGTTGATGGTCTCCAGGTCCCGAAGGAACAGGGCGCTGAAAAGCACGATGAAGAGGGGGTTCGTGTTGATCAGGGGCACCACCACGGACACGTCGCCCTTGGCCAGGGCAATGTAGCCCAGCAGTTGCGCGGTGGCCGAGACCACGGCGGCGGTGCCGTAGAACGGCAGGCACTTCCGGTCGCCCCGGAGCGTGTGCAACTGGCCCGTCGCCACCAGGCTCAACGAGAACACCACCAGAGACGTGGTGATGGTGACGGCGGTGGCCACGTAAGGGTTGGGCATGATCAGGAGGCCGGTCTTGCGGAAGTTCTGGGAGATGGCCGTGAGGAACGCCGCGCCCAGCGGGTACGCCAGGTGGATCGCCTTCCACTCGCTCTCTCCCTCTCGCCGGCTCGAGGTGAGCCAGACCCCGACGACGCTCAGGAACGACCCGAGGTAGACGCCGGCATCCGGCCGTTCGCCGAGAAAGGAAAAGGCGATGGCGATGGCGAACAGCGGCGTCACGCTGCGCACCGGGCCGGCGCGCGACGCGCCCAGGCGGACGATGCCGGTGTAGTGGAGGAAACGGACGATGGCGGGCTGGATCAGTCCGCTGATGACGAAGTACCAGGTGCCTCGCGTATAGAGCAGGCTCAGCGGGAAGAAGAGCCAGATGGCGCTCCACAGCACCACCGTGCTCAGTACGAAGCCCATGAGCGCGGCGAGCACGACGCTGGCGTAGCGCGAGCCCCGGCGCACAAGGATCGCCTCGGACCCCCAGGCCACCGCCGCGCTCAGGGCTAGAAGCTCGGCGCCCAGACTCACTCCAGCACGAGCGGCGTGTCGTCGCGGTTGGCCCACTCGGCCATGGAGCCGTCGTAGTTGCGTGCCCGTTCGTAACCCAGCAGTGTCAGGACGAAGACTCCGTGCGCCGCACGGATGCCTCCCTGTCAATACGTGACCACTTCTCGATCGGGTGGAACCCCCGCCCGTTCCAGCAGGCCGCGCAACTCGCCGCCATCCTTGAAGGTCCGGTAGGGCTTGTCGTGGACGAAGTTGAGCCACTCCAGGTGCACGGCCCCGGGTATGCGTCCGGCGCGCTTGTTGCCCCGGTTGTTGGCCCCGGTCCACTCGCCGTCCGAACGGACGTCGAGGAACACCACGTCCGGGTTGCCGACGTTGGCGGTGCCGTAGTCCACGGTGCAGACCAGGTCCGGATCGGCCTTGGGATTGAAGGTAGCCGCGACCGGCCTGGGCACGTCCAGGGTCGCCGGACGCCCCTCGTCGAACCACTTCTGCCAGCCGCCGTTGAGCACCGTCACCTTGGTGTGACCGTAGTAGTTCAGCACCCACCACAGGCGCGCCGCCCACAGGGAGCCGTTGCTGTCGTAGGCCACGACGTGGGTCCCGTCGCCGATGCCCAGGCTCTCCATGACCTCCTTGGCCGTGTCCGGTGGCGCCACCAGCGGATACTTGCGCGGCTCCTTGTCGTAGCCCGGCTGCTTGATGTAGTGGTGCACCCGGATACCCACCGCGCCCTTGATGTGGGCCCGGCGGTAGACGTCGTAGGGGTCGCAGTCGACGATGCGGATGTCCGGGTCGTCGAGGTGCTGCTCCAGCCAGTCTGTTTCCGTCAACAGGTCCGGGCGTGCATAACCCGCTTGTGCCATGAGTCCACCTCCCGTTCTGCCGGTTCCGGCACATCGACTCTGTCGAGAGAAGCCGAATGGCCGGACCAGGTTGTCGAATCTGTACCAAATGAGGCGACAACGCGCGAGAGCAACCGGGTTGAACTTCGACGGCTTCCTGGGTGAGAATGAGTCCAGGCTCGGGTCGCTCAGGCTCCGGTTGTCGCGAACGCCGGTTGTACCGAAGGCGGGTTGTCCTGAACAAACCGGGCGCCGCCCCCCGAATCGTCATTCCCGCGAAAGCGGGAATCCAGGCGGGGTGGGGCCGGGCAATGAGACCGCCAGACCCCCCACCCATGGATTCCCGCTTCCGCGGGAATGACTCGTTGGGGTGTAGCGGGATTCCGTAACTACCAATTTCATATCAATGACGATTCGGGGGGCGAAGCCCGAGAATGACGGAAGGACCAAGGCCGCCGAATGAATCCATGGGAGGGTAACGACATGTCCTTGTTCATAGACGCCGACGCGCACGTGATCGAGAACGAGCAGACCTGGGAGTTCATGGCCGAGGAGGACCGCCACCTGGCGCCCGACCTGCTGGTATCACAAGGCACGGGGCTGCGCTACTGGCGCATCGACGAACGCGTGGTGCCCAACACCAACATCGGCCTCAACGCCACCGCCGAATCGCGCGAGCTGGCCAACGTGAGCGCGCGCATCGCCCACATGGACGAGCTGTCCGTGGACATCCAGGTGATCTACCCGACCATGTTCCTGCGGCCCCTGACCGTGCGGCCCGAGGTGGAGCGGGCGCTCTGCCGGGGCTACAACCGCTGGCTCGCGGATATCTGGAAGCAGGGTGGCGGGCGCCTGCGCTGGGTGGTGCTGCCGCCGCTGCGGTCCATGGACCGGGCCATCGAGGAGATCCACTTCGGCAGGGAGAACGGCGCCTGCGGCGTGTTCATGCACGGCATCGAAGGCGGGCGGCTGCTCTCCGACGACACGCTCTTCCCCATCTACCGGGAGGCCAGCGACCTGGGCATTCCCATGTGCGTGCATGCCGGCGGGGGCAGCTTCGACCACTACGACCTGTTCCTCCAGGACACGTTCTCGCGCTTCAAGCTGTCCACCGTGGGCGCGTTCAACAATCTCATCTACAAGGGCGTCCCGGACAAGTTCCCGGACCTGCGCTGGTGCTTTGTGGAATCCACATCCCAGTGGGTGCCCTACGCGCTGAACGATCTGATGATCCGCACGCAGGCCGAGCTGGCGTTCCGCCGGAAACACGCGGACACTCCTTTGGCGGCGGTGCGCGGCGCGCCGCGCGAGCTGGCCAGCGGCAATCTGCTCAAGGACAACCGCATCTACGTGGCCTGCCAGACCACGGACGACCTTTCCTACGTGCTGGAATACGCCGGCGAGGACAACATCATCGTCGGCACCGACTACGGGCACGCGGACTACTCCAACGACATGGAAGCCATCGCCAAGCTGTCCAAGGACGGCGTGCTCGGCGGCGGCGTGGCCGACAAGATCCTGAGCGAGAACCCCGCGCGCCTGTACGGCTTGCAGGACTGAACATGGAGAGAGTTTCCTTCGGCGTCGAGATCCATCCCTACTACGACGTGCCCGAACTGATGCGGGAGATCACGCTCGCCGAGGATCTGGGCTACGACCAAGTGTGGGTGGGGGATTCGCAGCTCATCTGGCGCGAGATGTACGTGATCCTGGGCGCCGCGGCCCAGGCCACCTCCAGGATCCTTCTTGGAAGCGGCGTCACCAATCCCGTCACCCGGGTCTCCGCGGTTACCGCCAGTGCCGCGGCGACGTTGCAGGAGCTGTCCGGCGGACGCCTCACGCTGGGAATCGGCAGCGGCTTCACCTCGGTCAACACCATGGGCCAGCGGCCGGCCACGCGCGCGCGGCTGGAAGCCTGTGTCGACGAAATCCGTGCGCTGTGCCGCGGCGCGCGCGTGCCCGCCGGTTCCGAGGACATGCGCCTCATGTTCGCGGCGCCGGAGAAGTGCCCGCCCATCGCGGTGGCGGCCAGCGGACCCAGGATGTTGCGACTCGCGGGGCGCATCGGTGATGGGGTGATCCTGGCCCGGGTAGCCATGGAAGGGGATATGCTGGCGCGCATGCTGGAGTGCGTGAACGCCGGCCGGCGGGAGGGCGGCCGGGAGGCGGAGCCGTTCCGGAGGTTTCTCTCGGTCTCGGCGGCCGTGGACGAAGACGGCTCCAAGGCGGTGTCCGTCGTACGGCCGCACGTGGCGCGGTCCATCCTCAAGCCGTTCTGGGGGCTGAGCCCCGCGGCCGCCGCGGCCGCGGAACGGATGGCCGGACACTACGACAACTACCAGCACCTGAACCCCAACGCCGCCCATGCCGACGCCGTGCCCGACGACGTGGTGCCGGAGTTCGCCTTGGCCGGCACCCCCGCCCGGTGCATCGAGACGGCCCGGCGCATGTTCGACAACGGTATCGACCAGATCACCATCCGTCCTTACGCCGTGGACGGCCGTCCCCGGGCCAGCATGATCCGCGCCTTCGCCGAGCAGGTGATGCAGCCCATGCTGCGCGACGGCTGATGACCGACAACCAGGGGGCGACATGTCGCGCGACCGTGTGAACCTGGGCTTCCTCGCCGCCGCCCACTTCCTCGATCATCTGTTTATGTTGATCTTCGCGACGGTGGCCGCGTTGCGCCTCGCCCACGAGTGGGACATGAGCTACGCGGCGCTCATCCCCTACGCCACGCCCGGGTTCGTGGCCTTCGGGGTCGGCGCCATCGTGGCCGGGTGGATCGGCGACAAGTGGAGCCGGCCCGGCATGATCACCATCTTCTTCATCGGCATCGGCGTGAGCTCGATTCTCACCGCGCTGGCCGACACGCCCTTCGAGATCGCGCTGTGGTTGCTGGTCGTCGGCATTTTCGCCGCCATCTACCACCCCGTCGGTATTGCCATGGTCATACAGGGACGGCGGAAGACCGGAATCCCCATCGCCGTCAACGGCGTCTTCGGCAACCTCGGAGTCGCCGCCGCCGCGCTGCTCACCGGCTACCTCATCGACACCGGCGGTTGGCGCAGCGCCTTCGTTTTGCCCGGCGTGGTCTCCGTCGTTCTCGGAATCGCCTACGGAGTTCTGGTGTGGGCGCGGCAGGGGAGCGGTACCGCCGCGAACGATGCCGCCGCGAACGATGCCGCCGCCACGGGCGCCGGGAATCCCGCGGTCGACGCACCGTCCATCGCACGTTCCACGTTCGTTCGCGTCCTCTGCATCATCATCTTTACCACCGCCATCGGCGGCTTGGTCTTCCAGAGCACGACCTTCGCACTGCCGAAGATCTTCGACGAGCGCCTCGGCGACCTCGCCGGCTCCGCCACCGCCGTGGGCGGCTACGCATTTCTGGTGTTCGCCATCGCGGCCTTGGCCCAGCTCGTGGTGGGTTACCTCGTCGACCGCCACTCCGTGCGCACCGTGTTCGCCTTCGTCGGCGGTCTGCAGGCGCTGTTCTTCGCGCTGATGTACCAGCTCACCGGCGTCGCCGCGCTGGTGGTCTCCGTCGCCTTCATGCTCGTCGTCTTCGGCCAGATCCCCATCAACGACGTGCTCATCGGCCGCATCACCAAGAGCGAATGGCGCAGCCGCGTCTTCGCCCTGCGCTACATCGTGACCTTTTCCGTCATGGCCTCCACCTTGCCCGTGGTCGCCGGCATCCACGCGGGCTGGGGCTTCGGCGCCCTGTTCGTGGTGATGGCGGTGGCTGGGGGAGGCGTGCTCGTCGCCGCCCTGATGCTGCCGCGCGCGGGCGCGGTCGTCGCTCAACCCGCCGTGGCGTGAAGGAATCCGCGGGCTCGGGTCGCCTTGTCCGCTCACGGCGGCCCGGGACCCCCTTCGCTTCGAAGTCCCTCCCAGATCGCCCGAAGCAGGGCGAGAAACCGATAAGCTGAATGGCCCCTGTTCCTTCGGCGCGCGATAAGGCACCGAGGCTCTACCGTCCCGGAAAACCTGAACCTCCGTGGCGGGCGATCCTGTGACGAAGCCTTGACAACGACCTTTAGAGCCGCCCTTGACCTTCCAGTAACAGGAATCTTTATAATGACCGCCAGGAACGGAGGTGGTCATGAACATTGGCGACGTTGCGGAGGCGAGTGGTCTCCCCGCCAAGACGATCCGATACTACGAAGAAATCGGCTTCGTGCGGCCGGAGCGCGGCCGCAACGGGTATCGCGATTTCGGCGAGAACGAAGTTCACAAGTTGACCTTCCTCGCGCGCGCCCGTTCCCTGGGCTTTACCATTGACGACTGTCGCACGCTTCTTTCTCTCTATGAAGACCGCGGCCGCGCCAGCTCGGACGTGAAGGCCGTTGCGGAACATCACCTGCGCCGGATCAACGCCAAGATCGCCGAACTCGAGGGACTGCGAAGCACGCTGGCGCGTTTGGTGGCGCGTTGTCATGGCGATGATCGACCGGACTGCCCGATCCTCGACGATCTGGCAGCCTCGGGTCGGCGGCGTAGGACGTGACCGTGAACAGGATGATCGCGCTACAGCGGGCGAAGGGCATCTATTGAGGACACGGAGGACACCGTGAGCGGAACCAAACCGACGAAGTCCAGCCTGGTCGCGGTAGCCGTGCTGGCATGGGTACTAGCTCCCGCCGGGGCAACCGGCCACCGCGACGCCACCGGCATCGTCAAGCAGCGCATGGACGCCATGACTTCCATGGGCGGTGCGATGAAAGAGCTGGGGAGCCTGATTCGCGGAACGCAACAAGATGAGGCTGAACGCTTCAAGGTGTACGCCCGAACCATCATCCAACACGCGGGCGATGAGTTGACGGCGCTGTTTCCCGAAGGGAGCTTGAATCACCCGACGCGGACGCTTCCTTCCGTGTGGGCGGATTGGGACCATTTCGTCAAGTTGGCGCAGGAACTCGAACGGACGGCGGGGTCTTTGGCATCGGCGGCGCCCCGTGAACGGGAAGCCCTGTTCAAGCGGTTACGGCGCACCTGCGCGGATTGCCACCGGTCTTTCCGCACGAAGAAATGATATGCCGCGTCGCGGCTGAACACATGCGTGTCGCCGGGACGCGACACTAGTGTCCGCAGGCGGGGGGAGTCGGCCCCGACGGGGCCGCACGCAGGGGAAGCGCGCGCCGCGTCGGGGCCGGGGTGGTTAAGGGGAGGCGCCGGCGCTAGTGGCCCTTGGTCTTCCCCATGACGCCGACGAAGGCCACCTTGGTGGGGTTGCCGGCGATCTTCCAGCTCTTGACGACCTTCAGGTTCTTGTCGTCCAGTTGCAGCACCTTG
>JAJEAI010000083.1 GCA_022824205.1 Candidatus Binatia bacterium | reverse complement strand
TCGCCATCGTGGGCTCGGCGCTGCTGGAACGCTGGGAGAACGGCGGCAAGGCCGGGTACGCGGAGTTCCTCGATGAGCTGCAGGAGGCACGTGGTTAGGTGTCGTGTCTCACAAACAGGTTTGCAAAGATGCGCCGGATTTTTTGTCGTCGCCTTGGGGTCCACGAACATGAAGGCTGTCTACATCCCTGAAACGGGCGGCCCGGAGGTGCTGACCTACGGCGACGTTCCCGAGCCCGAGATCGGCGCGGCCGATCTGCTGGTCCGGGTTCGCGCGGCGGCCCTCAACCGCCGGGACCTGTTCGCGCGCGAAGGAAGCCACGGCGTCAAGCCGCCGCTGCCGCACGTGCCGGGCATGGAGGTGGCCGGCGAGGTGGTGGAGGCCGGGCCGGAGGCGGACGGCTTCAAGGCCGGCGACCGGGTGCTGGGACGCTGCCGGGGCGGCGGCTACGCGGAATTGGCGCGGATGGAAGCCGCCGACGCCTACGTCTTCCCGGAGTGGATGTCGTTCGAGGAAGCCGCGTGCATCGCCATTCCCTTCGGCACCGCCTGGCGCATGCTGGTGCGCCGCGCGCGACTCCAGGCGGGCGAAGACCTCCTTGTGATGGCCGCGGGCAGCGGCATCGGCAGCGGCGCCATTCAGCTCGGGAAGCTCCTGGGAGCGCGCGTCCTCACCACCGCCGGCGCCCAGTGGAAGCTCGACAAGGCCGCGGAGCTGGGCGCCGACGCGGGCATCGACTACAAGGAATTCCCCGAGTTCAGCAAGAAGGTGAAAGAGTTGACCGGCGGCGAGGGCGTGCACGTGATCTTCGAGCACGTGGGCGCGCCGGTGTGGCGCGAGTGCTTCGCCAGCCTGCGGCGGGGCGGCCGTTTCATCAACTCCGGGGTCACCGCCGGGCACCGGGTGGAGCTTCACCTGGGACAGCTCTGGACCCGGGAGCTGACCCTCATGGGCACCACCATGCGCCCGCGGGAGGACATGCCGGAGATCATGAAGCTCGTGTACGAACGCAAGCTGCGCGGCGTCCTGTCCGAGGCGCTGCCGCTGCGCGAGGCCGCCCGCGCCCACGAGTTGATGGAGCGGAGCGAGTTCTTCGGCAAAATCGTGCTGGTGCCGTAGAATCGCGACGGTCATGCGGTTCGGGATAATTGGGACAGGGGGCGTCGGTGGGTACTTCGGAGGGCTACTGGCGCACGCGGGGTTGCCGGTGTGCTTCATCGCCAGGGGCAGCCACCTCCAGGCCTTGAGGGCACACGGCCTGCGCGTGGATTCAGTGGAACCGGGCGCGTTCACCGTCCGGGACGCGGTGTTCACCGACGATGCCGTCGAAGCCGGACCGTGCGACGTGATCCTGTACTGCGTGAAGACCCCGGCCAACGACTCGGCCATACCGTTCATGCGGCCGATGGTGCATTCCGGTTCAGTCGTCATCTCGCTGCAGAACGGCGTCGACAACGGCGAACTGCTGGCCCGGGAATACGGCGAGGAGCGGGTGATGGAGGGTGCCGCCTACGTCTTCAGCGCCATCGCGGGGCCGGGGCGGATACACCAGACCGCGGGGCCGCGACGGATCGTGTTCGGCGGCCTCGCCGGCAAGAGCAGCCGAGGGGGGGAGGCCATCGTGACCGCCATGCGCAACGCCGGGGTTGACGCACACCTTTCCGCCGACATTCGTGTCGAGCTGTGGAACAAGTTCATCCTTATCTGCGCGGTGAGCGGCATGACCGCGCTGACGCGGAGGCCGCTGGGGGAGGTCCTCGGCTACGACGGCACCTCGCGCATGGCCCGAGAGGTCATGCGGGAGGTCTACCGGCTGGGTCTGGCCATGGGGATGCCGCTGGAGCCCGGGTCCGACGCCGCCAACTACGGCTTCATGGCGCAACAGGACCCCTCCGGCAAGGGAAGCATGTGCCACGACGTGGAGGCGGGACGGCGCCTCGAGATCGACGCCCTGAACGGCTACGTCTCGCGCATGGGCCGCGTCCACGGCGTGGCCACCCCGCTCAACGACTACATTTTCGACACGCTCAAGCTGGAGGATCTGCAGGCGGCGCGCCGCCTCGCGGAAGGAGCATCATGACCGCCCTCCGCCAACGCACCGAGAAGGTCGCCGTGGACCGCGGCATGGAGGTATCCGCCGTCACGGCGGAGCCCGCCGGCTACCGCGCCGGCGAAACCGACGTCATCGTCCTCGCCCACGGCGCGGGCGCGGACATGCACCACCCGTTCATGAGCTTCTTCCACGAAGCGCTGGCCCGGGCGGGCTGGCTCTCGGTGAAGTTCAACTTCCCCTACAAGGAGTTGGGCCGGAAGGCGCCCGACCCCGCCCCTCGCCTGGAAGACGCCTTCGAGCGGGTGCTGGAGCACGTGCGCGGGACCCTGCGCCCGGCGCCGGAACGGCTCTTCATCGGCGGCAAGTCCATGGGCGGCCGCATCGCCGGCAACGTGGCCGCCAAGGCGGCGGGATCCAGCGAGCATCGAGTCGCCGGGCTCGTCTTCCTCGGCTACCCGCTGCACGCGCCCAAGCGCCACGACAGGCTCCGGGCCGAAAACCTGATGAAGATCACCGCGCCCATGCTGTTCGTGGAAGGCACCAACGACCCCTTCTGCCGGCTGGACCTGCTGGAAGAGAGCCTCAAGCAGGCCCAGGCACCGGCCCGGACCCACATCATCGAAGGCGGCAACCACGATTTCCGCGTTCCCAAGCGGCTGGGCCGCGAACCCGAGGCCGTCTGGCAGGAAGCGGTGGAAGCCATCTGCCGCTGGCGGAGGACTAGCCCCGTTTGAGGCCTCAATGGCTCCCTGTGGTGCTGGAGGACGAGTTCCATTCAACCAAGCTCCGTATGCCACGCTCTGTCGCAGGCCAGTCCTTGGCGCGTGGAGCCGTCGAGCGTCCAACAAGGTCAGCTTATGTGCCGTCTGTAGCACTCAGCCGAAGTGAATCAACTCAACACTCTCGACCTCGTCGGGGTTGTTTGGTATTGGTCTTATAACCCTTTCCATGCGAGAGGATCGTGAAACTGGTCAAGCATTGACCACTCAACGGACCTATATCGTCAACATATGATCAACCACTGCTGTCCCACAAATTTTAAGCGAATCGGAGGGGGATTTGAGGGGGCGGGCTGGGCGGGGGCTGTGGCAGGAGCAGACCGAGGAGTGGTCGGCGCTCGA
>JAJEAI010000119.1 GCA_022824205.1 Candidatus Binatia bacterium | reverse complement strand
TTCCGCGGGAATGACTCATCGGGGTGTAGCGGGATTCCGTAGCTAACCGGAATCATTGAACAAGTCTTTGTTTTCATGTCAATGACGTTTCGCGGTGCCGGCGCCCTTTGGCTCGTGCCAACGTTATGAACAGTGATCGCGTGCTGGTGGTGGGAGCGGGGCCGGTGGGCCTGGTGGTGGCCCTGCACTTGGCACAGCACGACATACCCGTGACCGTGCTGGAGGCGGAATCCGCGCTGCCGGAGACGCTGCGCGCCTCCACGTTTCACCCTCCTACCCTCGACATGCTGGCGTCCACCGGCGTGCTGGACGATTTCCTGGCGCTCGGCCTCAAGGCCCCCACTCTCCAGTACCGCGAGCGCGCCGGCTGCATCGCGGAGTTCGACTTCGGACGCATCGCCGACGTCACCGCGCACCCCTACCGGCTCCAGTGCGAGCAGTTCAAGCTCAACCGCCTGCTCTACCAGAGGCTCGCGACCCTGCCCGGCGCGGAGGTGTGCTTCTCGAGTGAAGTGACCGGCGTGGAGGAGGACGGGAGTTCGGTCACCGCGGTGGTGGGTCACGGCGGCGAAGCCCGCCACTTTCGGGGCCGCTACCTGGTGGGGGCCGACGGCGCCCGCAGCAACGTCCGCAAGGCCCTGGACATCCCCTTCGACGGGTTCACCTGGCCCGAGCGTTTCCTGGTGGTGAGCACACCGTTCCGGTTCGATGAGAAGTTCGCCGGGCTGGCTCCGGTGAGCTACTTCGCGGACCCGGTGGAGTGGTTCTTCCTGCTGCGGGTGCCGGGGCTATGGCGCGTGATGTTCCCCACCCGGCCGGAGGAAAGCGACGCCGACGTACTGAGCGACGCCAGCGTCGAGCGGCGTCTCCAGAGCGTCCTCCCCACCGGAACGCCCTACCCGTTGGAACACCGGACCCTGTACCCCGTGCACCAGCGCGTGGCCGCGCGCTACCGCCAGGGGCGCGCCTTCCTCGCCGGCGACGCCGCCCACATCAACAATCCCCTGGGCGGCATGGGCATGAACGGCGGCATCCACGACGGCTACAACCTGGCCGAAAGGCTCGTGCGGGTGTGGCACGGAAAGGCGCCGGACGCGGAACTCGACGGCTACGAGCGCCAGCGCCGCCCCATCGCGCTGGAGTACGCCAACGTCCACTCCACCCGCAACAAGCTCAACCTGGAAGCCCGCGACCGGGACCGCCAGGAACAGTTCCGCCGCACCATGCGCGAAACCGCGTCGGACCCGAAAAGGGCCTACGACTACCTGCTCCAGGTCTCGATGATCGCCAGCTTGAGGCAGGCGGCCCGGCTGTAACGACGGCCTCGACGCGCCCCCCGCCGAAGTCGCGGCGAACCGCGGATCAGGCGCCGGTCACGTCGAAAAAGCGGATGGCCGGCTTTGCTCGTAGTGCGGTGCCGGCACATCATGGTTTGACGCACCAACGTCGGCAAGTGACGGTTTCCAAATTGTAGGACTTCCGGAGCAAATGCTGGAGGAGGATTTCCGGGCAGGGATCGTCATCGCGACGCACGGCGCGCGCGCACGTAGCTTTCGAGCACGCGGTTGATGCGCGTCTGGTAGCCTTTGCCCCCGGCCTTGAAATAGTCCAGGACGGAACGCTTGATGCGCATGGTGACCTGCTCGGTACGGTCCGGATCGACGAGTGTCGCTTCCCGCCAGAAGTCCTCGCCGAGCTCCGGGACATCACTGAAGTCGATCTCCTCGTCCTTCACCATTGCGATCTGTGTGGGTGTGAGGGGTTTATCGTAACCGTTCATGGTACGCCTGCCTTTCCTTGCGAGACGCCGGCCTTGCCGAAATGATGCGCGTGCTGATGCGCGTGCGCCCACCACGATCTGTATGCGCCACCACGATCACCGCACCCTCCACGTTGCCGATGCGGATGTAACGGGCCTCCCCGTAGTCCAGGCGACGATCCTGACGCTTCACGAACTTCCCCCCGAATATGAGCTTCGCTGTCTCGAAGTTGATGCCGTGTTCTCGGATGTTCGCCTGATTCTTGTCTTCGTCCCACTTGAACTCCATGTATTTACAAAATATAATGCCACCGTCTCCAGGGAAAGTCCATCCGGAACATGCCCGCCAGGCACGCTTGACAGAGCGCGCTGCTGAAGCCAGATTAGCCCTTGGCTGGGCCGCAGCTTTCCTGTTCCAGGATATCGCCGTTTAGACGGAGACCGAAAATGCCCAAGGTACTGACACAAGAACAGGTGGACGCCTACCATCGCGACGGATTCCTGTTCCCGGTGCGCATCATGGACGGAGAGTCCGCGCGTGTGTTGAGGCGCAAGCTGGAGGACGTGGAGCAAGCCATCGGCGGCGAGCTCCAGGAGCGCTACCGCATCAAGGCCCACCTCCCCTTCCCGTGGCTCAACGAGCTGATCCGCAACCCCGTCATGCTCGACGCGGTGGAGGACATCATCGGGCCGAACATCCTGTGCTGGGGTTCCAGCTTCTTCACCAAGAACGCCCGCGACCCCCGGTTCGTCTCCTGGCACCAGGACACCACCTATTACGGTCTGCAACCGAGGGAGACCCTGACGGCGTGGTTCGCGTTCACCGACAGCAAGATCGAAAGCGGCTGCATGCGGGTGATCCCCCGCTCCCACGCGGGGGGCGCACTCCGGCACGTGGAGACCTTCGCCGAGGACAACCTCCTCTCCAGGGGCCAGACCATCGAGGGGGTGGACGAGTCCAAGGCGGTGGACATCGAACTGGAGGCCGGCGAAATCTCCTTCCACAGCGAGACCGTCATTCACGGCTCCAACCCGAACGGATCCAACGGCCGGCGGCTGGGCTATTCCATCCACTTCATCGCGCCGCACGTGCACCAGACCCTGTTCGACCATGCCAGCGCCGCGTTGCTGCGCGGCGCCGACACCCACGGCCACTGGGAGGCCGAACCGCTGGCCCGGCAGGACTTCGACCCCGAGTGCCTCGCCGCCCTCGACCGCAACCACCAGCAGTACAAAGCCAACAAGCAGGGTGGGTGAGTCCGCCGAGGGGCCGTGTTGCCAAGCTCGTCCCGGGGGTTTCCGCGACCTCCTCCGCGTGCCGACCTGATTCAAGACGATTCGAGAAAGGACGCTATAAGTGCCTGAAAAAACTTTACAGGACAAGGTCGCGATCATTACCGGCGGCGCCGGCGGGATGGGCACCGTCATGACCCTGGCCCTGCTGGAAGACGGCGCCCGGGTAGCGGTGGTGGACAACCGGGATGAGCGCTGCCAGGCCCTGGCCCGGAGCATCGCAGGCGTGGCCGAGGAAGGCGCGCTCATGACAATCACCGCGGACATCACCCAAGCGGAGGAATGCGACCGGGTGGCGGCCGCGGTCCTCGGCCGCTTCGGACGCGTGGACGCGCTGGTCAACGCCGCCGGCATCGGCATGCAGACCGTGCGCGCCAACTACATGAGCGAGCCCGTGCGCTTCTGGGAAGTGGAGCCCGACCGCTGGCAGACGGTGATGGACGTCAACTGGAAGGGCGCCTTCCTCATGGCCCGCGCCGTCACGCCCCACCTCGTGGAGCAAGGCTCCGGCCGCATCGTCAACGTCACCACGAGCCTCGACACCATGTTCCGCGGTGCCTACACCCCCTACGGCATGTCCAAGGCCGCCCTGGAAGCCGCCTCCGCGAGCTGGGCCAAGGACCTGGAAGACACCGGCGTCACCGTCAACGTGCTGGTGCCCGGAGGCCCCACCAACACGAGCTTCATCCCCGAAAGCGCCCCCTTCGACCGCGGCAAGCTGGTCCAGCCCGAAGTGATGGCCGCCCCCATCCGCTGGCTCGTATCCGACGCCTCCGAGGCCATCACCGGCTGCCGTTTCGTGGGCAACGACTGGGACACGGCGCTGGAACCCGCCGAAGCCGCCAAGGCCGCCTGCCGCCCGGCGGCCTGGCAGGACCTGGCCTCGCAGGCGGTGTGGCCCGATCGGAAGTAGCCGTCCTCTCACTTTTCGCATGACCCTGTTCGAGACTCGACTCCATCATTCCCGCGGAACAGACCGTGCCAAAACTCGTGCGGCACAGATCCCCTGAGCCGTCATTCCCGCGTAAGCGGGAATCCAGGTGGGGGTGGGGGTGGGGCCGGGCAATGAGGCCGCCACACCCCCCACCCCTGGATTCCCGCTTACGCGGGAATGACGGTTCAGGGGATGGGTAGCATTTCTTTTTCAAGGGGAGTTTACACAGCCGCGAAAGCGGGAATGACGACTCGGGGTACTTTTGGTTTGCCGTCCCGTGCCTCTTTTGATAAGGGTCGGCTCACGCAAAGGGCTCGCGCCTTTGTTCGAGTTCGGGTTGCCGACGAATTCAAGGTTTGCCAAGGCGACATTCAGGACAGGAGGGACCAGCCATGAAGGAATCGACCAAAGCCACGGAAGCGAAATCCGGCGGGATCAACCGGCGCGCCTTCATCGGCGGCGGCGTGGCCGCCGGCGCGATAATCCTGGGGGCGCCCTACATCGCGTCCAAGGCACGGGCCAAGACCAAGACCATTTACATCAACACCTGGGGCGGAAGCTGGGGCAAAGCGGAGGCCGAGGCGTATTACAAGCCCTACGAGAAGGCCTCCGGCGTCTCCGTGAAACCCATCACGCCGGTGTCGTTCGCCAAGATGAAAGCGCAGGTTCAGAGCGGCCACTACGAGTTCGACGTGGCCGGCATGGGCCGGTCCGACTCGATCCGCGGGCTCAACGACAACCTGCTGGAGCACATCCACTACGACATCATCCGGCTCACCGATTATCCGCCGGACACCATCGGCTACAACGGCATCTCGCGCCATTCCATCTCCACGAACCTGGTCTACAACAAGACGAAGTTTCCCAACGGCGGCCCCCAGTCCTGGGCCGATTACTGGAACGTGGAGAAGTTCCCCGGCAACCGGGGCGCATACAAGGACGTCGCCCGGATGGTACCGTTCGCGCTGCTGGCGGACGGCGTGGACAAGGACAAGCTCTACCCCCTCGACGTCGACCGCGCCTTCAAGAAACTCGACGAGCTCAAGCCCCACGTGAAGGTGTGGTGGCGGCGCGGCTCCCAGTCGGTGCAGCTCGTGCGCGACGGCGAAGTGGACATGATGCCCATGTGGAACACCCGCGCCGGGGTCGCGGTGGAACAGGGAGTGCCCCTCGAGGTGGTCTGGAACCAGTCCCACATGCGCCGTTCCAACTGGATCGTGGCGCGCGGCACACCCAACGCGGCGGAGGCCTGGCGGTTCGTGCAGTTCTGTCTCAAGCCCGAAAACCTCGGGGTCTTCTGCCGCATGATGAACACCGGCCCGTGGATCGCCGCGGCCTACGAGCACATCGACGAGAAGAAGGCGCGCATGATGCCCACGTGGAAGGACAACCTGCCGCTCACCTACCAGCCGGACCCGCTCTGGGTGGGCACCAACCTGAGCGCGCTGACCAAGCGTTTCAACCAGTGGCTGGCGACCTGAGCTCGGAGGCCGGGGAGCGGAATCGCATCGATCGAGAGCGCCGCGCGGGCAGGGAGGGTTTCGAACCCGCCCTGCCCCTTCGTTTCCCATGACGCAGCCCCCCAAGACCGATTTGCTCGGATGAGTGCGACCTCGGCAACCCCCGCGGGCGCCTCCGGCGGCAGGAAGGCGTCCAGGCCTTGGCGCTCCCGCGGCAACATATCGGCCTGGACGCTTTCCGCGCCGGCGGTGCTGTTCATCGCCGTCCTGTTCGTCTATCCGCTGCTGGACGTCGTCGTCATCAGCTTCACCGATCCGACGCTGTCTCTGGTCAACTACCGGGAGTTCTTTTCCTCGCCGCTCTATTCAAGGGTGCTGGGGAACACGTTCTGGTTCGCCTTCATGGTGACCGTGATCTGCCTGCTCCTGGGCTATCCCATGGCCTACGTCGTCGTCCGCTACGGCGGCACCCTGGGATTCGCGCTGCTGCTGGTGGTGGCCATGAGCTTCTGGACGAGCTTTCTCGTCCGCACCTACTCGTGGCTGGTGATCCTGGGCAGCAAGGGACCGGTGACCAAGCTGCTCGACTGGGTCGGCTTCGACCCGGTGCCGCAGATCCTGTTCAACAGCTTCGCCACCACCCTGGGCATGGTGCACATCCTGATCCCCTACATGATCATGTCGATCTACGCGGCCATGCAGAAGATCGACCCGAACCACCTGCGGGCGGCGGCGAGCCTGGGAGCCACGCCCTTCCAGGGCTTTCGCACCGTCTTTTTTCCCTTGAGTCTGCCGGGCGTGGTGAACGGCTGCACGCTGGTCTTCATCATCTGCCTGGGTTTCTACGTGACGCCGGTTCTGCTCGGCGGACCCCGGGACCAGATGATCGCCGGACTCATCGGCGAGCAGATCGAGGAGCTTCTCGAATGGGGCTTCGCCTCGGCCATGGCGGTGGTGCTGCTGGCCACCACCATGGCGTTGCTGGCCATCTACAACCGGCTGGTAGGGCTGGACAAGCTCTGGGGATGAGTGCGCCGTGAACCTCCTGAGAGCCATCGCCATCGCCATCGGCGCGTTCATCGCCGCGCCGATGTTCATCGTCATCCCCATGTCGCTCAGCGATTCGCCCTCCTTCGCGTTCCCGCCCACGGGCTACTGGCTCGGGTACTACCGGGCCTACTTCAGCAACGAGCTGTGGACGACGCCCACCATCAACAGCGCCATCATCGCCACCGCCACCATGTTCGTGACCATGGCGCTGGTGGTGCCGGCCTCCTTCGCGCTGGTGCGCTTCCGGTTCCCGGGCCGCGGCATGGTGAACTTCCTGCTGATGATGCCGCTCATGGTCCCGCACATCGTGCTGGCGCTGGGCTACTACGCCGTCTTCAGTCCGGTGGGCCTGACCAACAACCACATCGGGGTCATCATCGCCCATACCTGCGTGTCCGTACCCGTGGCCTTCCTGATCGTCTCCGCCACGCTCAAGGGCTTCGACCGCAATCTCGAGCGCGCCGCCATGAGCTCGGGCGCCGGGCCGCTCCGCACCTTCTTCCACGTGACCTTGCCGGTGCTGCGGCCGGGCTTCCTGGTGGCCGCCCTGTTCGCGTTCATCCACTCGTTCGACGAGACCGTCATCGCCATCTTCATCGCCGGCCGCGACGCCTCCACCCTGCCCCGCAAGATGTACGAGAGCGTGCGGCTGGAGGCGGACCCGGTGCTGGCGGTGGTCTCGACCCTGCTTTTCACTCTGGTGCTGATCGGCACCGCCATCGCGGCGGCCACGCGCAAGAGGCCCGTCCATGCCACTTGAGCGGCTCCTCAAGCCGAGGTCCATCGCGGTCTACGGCGCCAGCGAGAACCGGGGACCGGGCCGGCGCATCCTGGAGATGCTCGACAAGCTCGGCTATGACGGGGCCGTCTATCCGGTCAACCCGAGATACGAGAGCGTGCTGGGCAAGCGTTGCTACCGCGGGCTGGAGGAGGTGCCGGAGGGCATCGACGCCATCGTCTTCTGCGTCAACCACCGGCTCGTGACCGAGCCCTTCGAGCTGGCGGCGGCGCGCGGCTACGGCGCCGCGGTGGTGCTGGACGGCGGCTTCGCCGAACGGGACGAGGACGGCCGGCGGCGGCAGCAAGCGATGCGCGCGGCCGCGCGCACGGCCGGCATGGCGGTGTGCGGCCCCAACTGCATGGGGGTGCTCAGCCCGCACCAGCGCACGAGCCTCTACACCTCGAACCTGCTGGCGCCCGAGAAGCTCCCCGGCAACGTCGCCATCGTCACCCAGAGCGGCTCCATCGCCATCGGGCTCCTGACCGACTGCCGCCGCTTCGGCTTCAGCCACGTGGTCTCCACCGGCAACGAGGCGGTGACCACCACCGCCGAGTTCATCGAGTACCTGGCGGACGACCCCAACACGCGGGTCATCGCCACCTTCACCGAGACCATCCGCGATCCCGAACGCTACGTCGGCGCCCTGGACAAGGCGGCGGACCGGGGCAAGCCCGTGGTGGTGCTCAAGGTCGGGCGCAGCGAGCGCACGCGCCGGGCCATCACCAGCCACACCGGCGGCCTCGCCGGCGAGGCGCGGGTCTATTCCGAGGTTCTCAAGCGCCACCGTGCCATCGAGGTGGGAGACATGGACGAGCTGACCGAGGTGCTGGCTTGCTGCCAGGGGGAGCGCCGGCCCAGCGGACGAAAGCTCGGCGTGATGACCGCGTCCGGGGGCCAGGCCGAGCTGATCCTGGACGTCGCCGGGGCCGCCGGCCTGGCACTGCCGCCGTTGTCCGAAGCCGGCCGCCGCGAAGCGGAGCGCGTCATCGGCCCCATCACCGGCGACGGCAACCCTCTGGATGCCTGGGGTGACGGCAAGTTCGACGTGAACATCCCCCACGCGCTGGAAGTGCTGGCGCACGAGCCCGACGTGGACTCCATCGTCATGGTGAGCGACAGCCGCGACGACTCGCCGATGGTGCCGACCCAATACACGCAGTACCTGGCCGAGACCGCCCGGCGGACGGCCAAGCCGTGCTATTTCATGAACACCCGTCCGGGTCTCTTCCGGCAGGAGTTCGCCGACGCCCTGCGGGCGGCGGGAGTGCCCACCATCGGCGGCGCGCGCCAGGGGCTGGGCGCGGTGGACCGGCTGGCGCGCTGGTCCATGCCGCCGTTCGAGACTCTGCCCGAGCCCGCGGCCACCGGCCGTATCGCCGCCTGTCTGCGAAACGGCAACCGGCGGCGCTCCGCCATCAACGAGGTGGATGCCAAGAGGCTGCTCGGCGACGCGGGCTTGCCGGTGGTCCGGGAAACGACCGTGACGTCACGGGAGGAGGCCCTGCGGGCCGCGCGTGACATCGGCTACCCGGTGGTGCTCAAGGTGGCATCGGACGACATCCCGCACAAATCCGAACTGGGACTGGTGGCCGCGGGCCTGGCCGATGAGGCACCTTTGGCGGGCGCCCTGGAGGACATGGCGGCCAGGCTGGAAGAGCTTTCGCTCCCAACCGCCGGCGCCGTGTTCGTCGTGCAGGCCATGGTGCGGGACGCGGTGGAGCTGTTCATGGGAGTGAGCCGCGACCCGGACTTCGGACCGGTGTTGGCGTTCGGGTTCGGCGGCGTCCTGGTGGAGATCTTCGACGACGTGGCGCTGCGGCCGCTGCCGCTCCGCGACGGCGACGTTAACGCAATGATCGGCGAGACCCGGGGCCGGCGGCTCCTGGGAGGCGTACGCGGCCAGGCCCCGCGCGACGTGCAGGCGGTGCGCGAATGCCTGACCGCGCTCGGGAACTTTGCCTGGGCTGAACGCGACTCCATCGCCGCAATCGACCTCAACCCGGTCATGGCGCTTCCCCGGGGCCAAGGGTGTATCGTGGTGGACGCGCTGATCATCCCGCGGGAGGACAACACATGACGGACACGGACCCGGTGCTCACCTACCGCAAGGACGGCGACATCGGCATCATCTCGCTCAACCGGCCGGAAAAACGCAACGCGCTGAACGGCGCCCTGTCCCAGGCGCTGATGGGAGCCCTCGACAGCGCCGATCAGGACCCCGGCGTCACCGTCATCGTGCTGCGCGGCGAGGGCAAGAGCTTCTGCGCCGGCCACGACGTCGAGCGCAGCGATCCCGAGCGCGAGAAGGACCGGCACCACGCCATCCGCACGCACCACCGGCTGAGCCGCGGCCTCCGGCTGGCCACCGCCATCTGGGACCTGCACACGCCCATCATCGCCTCCGTTCAGGGGCACGCCCTGGGCGAGGGCTGCGTCATGACCATGCTGTGCGACCTCACCATCGCCGCCGAGGACGCACTGTTCGGCGAACCGGAGATCCGCTTCGCCGGACCCGCCACCGCCATGATGATGCCCTGGGTCATCGGGCTCAAGCGCGCGCGGGAGCTGATCTACATGGGCGACATGATCGGCGCTCGGGAAGCCCGGGACATCGGCATGGTCAACCGCGTGGTGCCCGCGGACCAGCTTGAAGAGGCGACGCTCAAGTATGCCCGGCGCTTGGCCCTGATCGGACCGGAGGCGCTGTTCTGCGCGCGGACGAGCATCAACCGGATACTGGAAGCCCAGGGCATCCGCATGGCGTTCAACAGCTCCGTCGACCTCATCGCGCCCACTTACGCCACCGAGTCGCAGGTTCACCGGGACTTCCAGGCCAAGGTCGCCGAGCTGGGACTGGCGGGAGCCTTCAAGTGGCGGCGGGACCAGTTCAAGGAATGAAGATGGCGTCCTTCGACTTCGCTCCGCTG
>JAJEAI010000047.1 GCA_022824205.1 Candidatus Binatia bacterium | reverse complement strand
CGGGTGGGGCCGCGCCCCCCCACCCCCCCCGCGTCCCCCCCCCCCCGCCCCCCGGGCGGGGGGGGGCGGGGTTGGTTCGGGGCTGATCGCGGATTCCGTGGAGGGGGAGGCGCCGGGCGTATTGCAATGACGCTTGGAATGGGCTGGAATGTAGGTATCGACTTTCGATCCGACGGGAGGCATCCATGAGTTGTGCACGGGGAATCCGGCGGGCGGTCCTCACCGCGCTGTTCATCACGGCACTGCTTGCGACGGCGGGCACGGCGCTGGCGCTCGACCCGGTGTTTTCGACTTATCTGGGCGGCGCCATCCGGGGGTACGACCCGGTGGCGTACCACACGGAGGGCAAGCCGGTGGCGGGCAAACGGGCGCATCGGGTGGAGTGGAAGGGGGCGACCTGGTCGTTTGCCAGCGCGGAGAACAAGGCGCTGTTCGAGGGTGACCCTGAGAAGTATGCGCCCAGGTACGGCGGTTACTGCGCGTGGGCGGTGAGCCAGGGGTACACGGCGTCCATCGACCCGGATGCCTGGAGCATCGTGGACGGCGCTCTATACCTGAACTACAGCCTGGGGGTGCGGGACCAGTGGTCCAACGACATCCCCGGCAACATCGCCAAGGGCGACGTCAACTGGCCCAAGCTGCTGGCCGGCAAATAGGGCTCGCGAGGGAGGCGTCCGTCGGGCGCCGTGACCTTCGCATACGGCGGCCCCGCCCGACTTCACGGCCAGAGCCCATCTGTTCGCAACGCTTCGAGAAACCGCTTCACCGGCCACACCTCGATGCCGTCTTCGGTGCGGAAGGCACGCGCGCCATCGTGGACGAGAACGCGCCGAGCCAGGTTCGGCAGACCGGCGATGGCGCGCAACCCCTTCAGCAGGGCGGTGTGGTACCGTTTTGCCGCCTTGGCCTCGATGGCGAGGCATTCGGTATCCCGGCGGAGCAGGAAGTCGACTTCGGTGTTGGATTCCGTGGGCGCCCAGTAGTGGATGCTGTCGAACAGCGGTTGTTCTTCCGCGTGGGTCCGCAAGAGGTTCAGGACCCAGCCCTCGAAGAGTACCCCGCGTTCCTCCGCCGACACGGGTCCGAACTGGCGTTTGACGGCGCGCACGAGGCCCGGGTCCACCCAGTAGAGCTTGGGCCGTCGCCGCTCGCGGACCCGCAGCTTGGCCTCGAACGCCGGCAGGCGCCAGGTCAGAAGCGTGTCTTCAAGGACGTCCAGGTAGCCCGCGACGGTGGGGCGTGCCACGCCGGCGTCCCGTGCGATGCCCGCGACGTTCAGGACTTGTCCGTGAAGCAACGCTGCAATGGGCAGGAAACGAACGAAACCGGGCAGGTTGCGCACGACCGCCTCCGCGCGGATCTCGTCCCGAAGGTAGAGTTGCGTATAACCCTCCAGCACTTGGCGGCGGCCGTCCGCGGTCCACACCAGGGGTATGCTGCCGTACGTGAGCACTTCTTCCAGCTTGAAATCAACGCCGAGTTCCAGCGGGACCAGCGGGTACATCGCCTTGCGGATGGCCCGTCCGGCCAGCAGGTTCGTACCCGCGGTCTTGAGCTTCCGCGCACTGGACCCAAGCAGGGCGAAGCGCAGGCCGCGTTCTTCGATCAGCCGGTGCACCTCGTTCAACAAAGCGGGAATGCGCTGCACCTCATCGATGACGATCCAGTCGCCGGGCGCGACGGTGGACACCAGTTGCCGGAACAGCGACGGGTCGGCCAGCAGGTCGTGAAACAGGGCTTCATCCAGCAGGTCCAAACGCAATGCGTCGGGAAGGGTCGCACGCGCCCATGAACTCTTTCCGACGCCCCGCACACCGAAGAGGAAGAAGCTGCGCGCCGGCAACCGCGTGATCCGGCTGTATATCATGACAACAGAAATAGCCGAAAAGTGCTAACGTAACAACCATTTTGCAGACTTGGCCGGAACCCGTCGCGGCAGGCGCGGCATTGAATTCGGCATTCAATTCCGATACGCAACTCGTTGAATTCCAGCACACGTCCTCACAGGCAGCGGCTACCGGCCGCCGGAAGGGAACCGCCATGAAGTACTCGAAGCACGACGCGAAGGACCATGCCCGCGAGAACATGAAGGGCGTCTGGGCCGCGGCCATGAACCCGTTCAGGGAGGACTTCTCGTTCGACGAAGAGGGTCTGCGGCGCAACATCCGGCACTGGGTCGACGATCTGGCGATTCAGGGGCTCTTCATCGCCGGCAAGCAGGGCGAGTTCTTCACCATGTCGCTGGAGGAGCGCAAGCGCAACTTCGAGATCGCCGTGGAGGAGACCGACGGCAAGGCCGGCACCATCATGTCGTGTTCCGACCAGAACTTCGACACCGTGGTGGAGCTGGCGCGCCACGCCGAGGCCGTGGGAGCCGACTACATCGTGGTGCACGCGCCCATGCTCCACTTCGTCACCGACCGGGACGACGCCGTCTACCACTACTACAAGGCCGTGTGCGACCGCGTGGACATCGGCATCGCCATGTGGAGCCACCCGGACTCGGGCTACCTGATGAGCCCGGAGCTGTGCGAGCGGGTGGCGGAGCTGCCCAACATCGTGGCCATCAAGTATTCCGTGCCCCGGCCCATGTACGCCGACCTCACCCGGCTCGCCGGCGACCGCCTCATCGTCAGCACCGCCTCCGAGGAGGAATGGCTCGACAACATCGTGGAACTGGGCTGGCAGCTCTACCTGTGCTCCTCGCCGCCCTACCTGCTCCAGACCAGGAACGACCGGCGCATGCACGAATACACGCAACTCGCCTTCGACGGTCAGGCCGAGAAGGCGCGCCAAATCCGGGACAGCCTGAACCCCGTGCGCGAGGCACTGGCGACCAGCCGCCCCGGCGGCAAGCCCCATGCCCACCAGAAATACTGGCAGGAGCTCCTGGGCCAGGTCGGCGGCACGGTGCGCCCGCCGTTCCTCCCGCTTACGGAGGAGGAGCGGGAGCGGACCCGGGAGGCGTTCGAGGGGTGCGGGTTGCAGGTGTGAGGGACGAGCCGTCGTCCGTCAGCCGTCGCCGGCATGACCGTCTACCCGCCCTCTCGGATCGTCCTCCTTCGACGACAATCGGGCATACATGGAGGCCCGTCCCGGTTCACTCGGCGTCATCGCCGTAACCTGCCATGACCCACGTTTCCGGCATGTGCCGCGCCGCCCTCGCCGTCCCTTCAACGCGACGAATTCAATAGCGCAAGTTGAGCGCGGCTAAGGTTCTACGAAAGAGCGCCGAATATCCTGGAAGGAGGAGGCTACGAATCCTGGTCACCCGCCTCCTTGTCCGAAAGGGTATTCTCATGGCCGGCGAAATCGATCATCCCCACGACAGGCTGTTCCGCGCGGTCTTCACGGACGCCGGGGAGGCCGCCGGTCTGTTGCAGGGAGTCCTGTCCGGGGAACTCCACGAGAAGGTCCGCTGGGACAGCCTCAAACTGCTGGACGGAACATTCCTTGACGAAGCCCTGCGCGAGAGTGAATCCGATTTGCTGTTCGAGGCAGGGTATGGGGATGAGGAGGATCAGCTCCGGTTGTACATCCTGTTCGAGCATCAATCGACTCCCGATCCGTGGATGCGGTTTCGTTTGCTCAAGTACTGTTGCCGCATCTGGGAGGCGGAACGGAGGGATGAGCCGGGCCGGTCGAAGTTGCGCCCGATCGTGCCGCTGGTGTTCTACCAGGGACGCCGCGGCTGGCGCCACTCGACCGAGTTCGCGGACCTGTTTCCGCCCGCGGTTCGGGGGTGGCGCTGGGTGCCTCGGTTCGCACACGTGCTGGCGGATCAGACGGAACTGGAGCCGGAACGTGTGGAGGGCGGGACGCGGGGGCGCATTGCGCAGTTGCTGATGATGGCGGCCTGTGGACGCCACGTGGATGCCGCGTTGGAGGCTGCCGCGAGACTGGCGGCATCGGCTATTTTCAGTGGCGCGGTGAACCATTTCAGGCTATTCGTTCTGTATGTGATGGCGACGCAGGACGAAGCGGCGGTGAAGGCTTTCGATGAAGCGTTGCGGCGCCATGGACGCGAACAGGGAGGTGACGTCATGTCCTACGCTCAACAGCTCCTGGAAGAGGGCAGGAAAGAGGGCCGGGAAGAGGGTGTGCAACGTGGCAAGCTGGAGGCAGTGGAAGGTTTGCTGACAGCCGGGGTGACCTGGAGCGTCATCAAGACCGCCACGGGGCTGGACGAAGCCGGGTACCGTGCCCTCAAGCTGCGCTTCGCGGCTTATCCCGGGCAACACGGCAACCCGACCTGATCCGGCCTGAGCGTCGTGAAGAAGCCTCACCTCACGACTTCGTCCTCGACCTTTACAACGAGCAAGCAGTGGGTCACTCCACGTGCAGGCCCCGCATCTACGCTTCGTGGTCCCGCTCTTTCCGCCCCACGCCTTGCTGAAGACACCTGAACACCCGTCCGATTGTCCGGGACCACATCACCACCGATTACCGCCCTCCGGGGTTGCGACCCCTGCCCACTTGCGAGATACTTCTCGGGACCAACGGGAAACCGGAAAGGCTGCCGGCGCCCGGAGGCTCCTGCCTGGGACCTCGTGAGGGTTGCGTGCGGCGGGACCTTCGGTCCCGACCCTCCACGGCGCGCGAGATGCGCGGCGCAAGGACGCCGGCGAAACAGGAAACCGGTTCATGGGTCGCCTCCTGGGCTGCGCACGCACAGGCCGGGCGGGGGCGCGTGGACGAGACAAGAGGAGGCATGACATGAGATTGCGAATCGCGAGCCTTGTGGCAGGTGCGTTCCTGGTGCTTGCCTTGGCCGCCTCGGCCCAGGCGAAGTGCGGCAAGGTCACCATCTCCGAGATGAACTGGGACTCGGCCGCGGTGGCGGCGCAGGTGGAGGCCATCATCCTGAACAAGGGATACGGCTGCCAGGCGGAGCTGGTGCCCGGCGACACGGTGCCCACCGTGACCTCCATGACGGAGAAGGGGGAGCCGGACGTCGCGCCGGAGATCTGGATCAACTCCGTGCGCGAGGTGGTGACGAAAGCGACCAAGGAGGGCCGCCTGAAGGAAGCCGGCGAGATCCTGAGCGACGGCGGCGAGGAGGGCTGGTGGGTGCCGGAATACGTCGTGAAGGAGCATCCGGAGCTGGCCACGCTGCAGGGGGTCATGAAGCACCCGGAGCTGTTCCAGGACAAGGAGGACCCCGGCAAGGGCCGCTTCTACGGCTGTCCCTCGGGCTGGGCCTGCCAGATCATCAACGCCAACCTGTTCAAGGCCTACGGGCTCGACAAGGCCAACTTCACGCTGTTCGATCCGGGTTCCGGAGCGGGCCTGGCCGCGGCCATCGCCAAGGCGTATGAGCGGAAGCAGCCCATCTTCACCTACTACTGGGCGCCCACGTCGGTCCTCGGCAAGTACCCCATGGTGAAGCTCGGCGGCATGAAGCACGACCCCGGGACGTACGCGTGCGTCACCGACAAGGACTGCGCCGACCCGAAGCCGAACATGTACCCGAAGTCCGATGTGCTGACCTACGTGGTGGGCGGCTTCGCGGAGAGAGAGCCCGACGCGTTCAAGTTCGTATCGAGCGTGTCCTGGCCCAACAGCGTGGTGAACAAGGTGTTGGCGTGGAAGGCGGACAACAAGGCCGACGCGAAAGAGACCGCGGAGCACTTCCTGAAGAGCTACGAGGACGTTTGGACGAAGTGGGTGTCCGCCGACGTGGCGGCCAAGGTCAAGGCCGGCATGTAGGTCGGGCTCGGGTCACGGCCGGCGCGCAAGCCGGCCCTTGAACAAGCGGGGGCTTCCGGCGCCGCGGGTTGGCGCCGGAAGCCCCCGCTTCGTCGTGCCAGGAGAGTGGAGGTCCCGCATGTACGGTCATCGCGCCCGCATCGGCTACACGTCGCCGCCCATCGTCACCGAGGTCTTCCCCTACGAATTCTACAAGATGGCGCCGCCCGGCGTCACGCTGGCGCTTACCACCCTCATGGTGGCGCGGCACTCCGCCGAGTCCGGCGAGGCCGAGGAAAGCTGGAACCACGCGGTGCGCGCGGCCCGCGAGATGGCCCGCGCCAAGGCGGACATCATCGTCCTCGGCGGAGGTCCGGTGGTCTATTCCGGGGGCGCCCAGCGCGCCCACGACACCATGGCGGCCCTGCAAGAGGAACTCGGCATCCCCGTCACCAACAGCACCACCGCGTACCATCAGGCGGACGCGGTGCTGGGCGCGAAGCTCGTGGGCTCGGTGACCTATGCCTCGACCCCGGGCAGCGCCGATCACCTGCCCAACGAGCGTTTCACCGACCCGGACAAGACCACGATGGTGGCCCAGAAGTTCGCCGGCGTGCCGTTCGTCGAGGTGGGCACCATCCCCTCCGAGGTACCGCTGCGACTGGCCCGGGAACTCAAGCGGGAACACCCCGAGATCGACACCATCCACCTGGGCTCGCCGCACTGGGCCGCCGGCGCCGTCATCGACACCCTGGAGCAGGAACTCGGCGTCAACGTCGTCCAGGGAAGCCAGGCCATCCTGTGGTGGGCGTTGCGCAGCCTGGGCATCGAGGACCGCATCGAGGGATACGGCAAGCTCCTGCGGGAGCACTAGTGTTGCGTTTCGCGAAAACGTTGACGAAGGTGCGCGGGAATTTTTTGTCGTCGGCAAGGCACGATCACCCGTAGGGGCGACCCGCGGTCGCCCCGGTGGCGGGTACCACGCGAGGAAGACCCCGGGTCAAGCCCGGGGTGACGTAACGCAGCCGACGGCAAAAGGACAAGCAGATTCGTCAACGTTTCGCGGAACGCAACACTAGCCGCCCGGCCTTCCGTTCTACAGGGTCCTGTAGCGCAGCCGCAGCGAGTTCATGACCACGGACAGCCAGCACAGCGTCATGGCGGCACCCGCCACCATGGGGCTCACCGGCAGCCCGAACAGCGGGTAGAGCACGCCCGCGGCGAGGGGGATTCCCAGGACGTTGTAGACGACGGCAAGCGCGAGGTTCTGGCGAACGTTGGACAGGGTCTCGCGGCTCAGCCCGCGGGCACGCACCAGGGCGCGCAGGTCGCCGCGGAGCAGCGTGACGCCGGCGGTCTCGACGGCGACGCGCGCGCCGGTGCTCATGGCAAGGCCCACGTGGGCCTGGGCAAGGGCCGATGCATCGTTGATGCCGTCGCCCGCCACCGCCACGGTGGCGCCCTCCTCCCGCAGGCGCCGGACCACCGCGCCCTTCTCCTCGGGGGACACGTCGGCTACCACCTCGTCGATGCCGAGATGATGCGCCACCACCCGCGCGGTCACGTCGTGGTCACCCGTCAGCAGGACGATGCGAACCCCTTGCCCGCGCAATTCCTCCACGGCGTCGTAGGAGGAGCGTTTGATGGGGTCGGCCACGCCCAGCATGCCGGCGGGCCGGCCGTCCACGCCGATAAACACCACGGTGCATCCGTCCCGGCGCTGCGTCTCGGCCCGGCGGTACAGCTCACCGCCGTCGATCCCGTGCTCCTCGAACAACAGCCGGCTGCCCAGCACCACCGCGTGCCCATCCACGTCGCCCACGACTCCCTTGCCCGAGACGACATGAACGTCCGCCGCGTCGGAGAGGGCCAAGCCGCGCTGCCGCGCCCTGCGGACCCACGCGCTCGACAGCGGATGCTCGCTCCGCCGCCCCAGACTCGCGGCCAGCCCCAGCAAGGCGTCTTCGTCGTGCCCCGGCAACGCCACCACCGACACGACGTGCGGGGTTCCCTCGGTGATGGTGCCGGTCTTGTCCACCACCAAGGTATCGACCTTGCCCAACGACTCCAGCGCCTCGGCGTCCTTGATCAGCACGCCGGCGACGGCGCCCCGGCCGGTTCCCACCATGACGGCCATGGGCGCCGCCAACATCAACGCGCCGGGACAGGCAATGATCAGCACGGCTACCGCGCTCTCCACGCCACGGAGCACGCCCGCCTCCGGCCCCAGCCAGCTCCAGACGGCCAGGACGACGACGGCCACGAGAATCGCCACGGGGACAAGGAACGCCGCGCCCCGATCGCCTGCCCGCTGAATCGGCGCCGGGCTGTGCCGCGCCGCGCTCGCCATCCGAACGATGCGCGCCACCAGCGTGTCGCGCCCCACCCGGTCGGCGCGCATGACGAAGCTGCCGCCGCGGTTGAGGGTTCCGCCGGTCACCGGGTCGCCCTCTCCCTTCACCAGCGGCAACGGCTCCCCGGTCACCATGGACTCGTCCACGGCGCTGGTCCCCGACAGCACGGTGCCGTCCACCGGCACCGCCTCTCCCGGATACACGCGCAGCCGGTCTCCCACGGCGATACACGCCAACGGTACTTCCTCGCCCTCGCCCTCGCCCTCGCCGCGGAAGCGGAACGCCTTTTCGGGCGCCAGCGCGAGCAGTGACCGGATGCCGTCGCCGGTGCGCGCCCGGGCACGCAGCTCCAGCACCCGCCCCAACAGCACCAGCGTAACGATGACCGAGACGGACTCGAAATACACCGGCACGCCGCCGCCGTCGGTGCGATACGACTCCGGAAACAGATGCGGGAACAACAGGGCACCCAGACTGAAGACCCACGCCACCCCCACCCCCAGGGAGACCAACGTGAACATGCTGCCGCCACGGTGCACCACGGACGCCCAGGCGTGCCGAAAGAATGGCCATCCCCCCCAGAACACCACCGGTGTCGCCAGCACGAACTGCATCCATACACAGACGGTCCGGCTCATGGGTATCACAGGGAGGAAGGACGGCATCATCTCGGCCATTCCCAGGAACAGCACCGGCACCGAAATGACCGCGCAACTCCAGAACCGACGCGTCACGTCCGCCAATTCCGGGTTGGTCTGCGGCATGGGAGCGGCTACCGCCTCCAACTTTGTGGCATGTCTATTCAAGGTGAGTCCGCTTCCCTGCCGGGAACTTCGTTGGGACGCGCCCCTTGCCGCCGAGACTCCTTCAGGCCTGATCTATGTAAACACATGTAAACGCCCGGAAAGATGGGATGACCAAGGAAAAGTCATGCCCGGATGGAAAAGGATGGTCGGGGCGACTGGATTTGAACCAGCGACTTCACGGACCCGAACCGTGCGCTCTACCAGGCTGAGCCACGCCCCGACACCTCGGTCCAACGGGACCTTGGATTGGCTGGAAATCTAACACATGGATTCCGCGAGGTAAATGAGACCGGCCTTGCCATGGGGCGAGACACCCAGGCGAATTACGCGTCATGGGTCCGGGAAGTGTTCGGTATGGCAGCCCGCCGGCGTACGCGCGCGGCAAAGAAGCCATCGGTGTCGTGCCGATGGGGCAGCGCAAGGAAATAGGGCGACGAGGGCGACGCCGCCATGGACCGGGCCGCGGCCGGGAGGTGCCCGGCGGCGTCCTCGACGGCGAACTCCCGGTGGCGCTCCAGGAAATCCTCCACCACCTGCTCGTTCTCGAGCCGGGAGAGCGTGCAGGTGGCATACACCAGGAGGCCGCCCGGGGCCACGCGCGATGCCGCCCGCTCCAGGATGTCGGCCTGCAAGGCGGAGAGCCGTTGAAGATCGCGCGGCTCGCGGCGCCAGCGTATTTCCGGGTGCGCGCGCAGGGTGCCCAAGCCGGAGCACGGCGCGTCCACCAGCACCCGGTCGAAGGACGCGGGTTCGCCCGGTAGCCCGCCAACCGCATCACAGACCTGGGTCCGTATGCACTCGAGCCCCAGGCGCCGGGCATTGTCCGAGAGCTTCTCCAACCCGCGTTCGGACACGTCGCAGGCAACGACCTCGCCCCTGCCCTCCATCAGTTCGGCCAGGTGCGTCGTCTTCCCGCCGGGGGCCGCGCACACGTCGAGCACGCGCATGCCCGGCTCCGGCGCCACCAGGAAACCCACCATCTGGGACGCTTCCCCCTGCACCTGGCACAACCCGTCGCGAAATTCCGCCAGGCGTGCCGGCGACCCGGCACCGCGCAACCGCACCCCCAGCGGCGACCATGCCGCGGCCGCTGCCTCCATCCCGCGGGCGCGCAAACGCCGTAGCAGGGCGTCGCGGGTCACGCGCAGCCGGTTGGCGCGCAGCACCAGCGGTGCGTCCTCGTTGTCGGCTTCCATGAGGCGCCGGCTCTCCGCCCCGCCGAACTGCTCGCGCCACAGCTCCACGAGCCAGGGCGGATGGGATACCAGCGCTGCCAGTTCCGCCACGTTGCCGGTGTCGGCGGCCGGGCTCCACGCCTCCGGTTCCCGGCCCGCCATCCGCCGCAGCACCGCGTTGACCAGCCGCGCCTTGCCGGGACCCACGCGCCGCTTCGCCAACTCCACCAACTCGTTGACGGTGGCGTAGGAGGGCACGCGGTCGAGGAACAGCAGCTCGTAACCACCCACCCGGAGCAGGCTCCGCACCAGCGGATCCAGCTTGTCCAGGGGATCGCGCAGCAAACGGGCGAGCACCCAGTCGACGCGCCCGCGCCAGCGCAACGCTCCATAGACCAGGCGGGTCAGCAGCGCGCCATCGGCGGCAGGCAAGGCCGCCTGGTCCAGACGCGCGCTCAGCAACGCATCCGCGTAAGCGTTCCGCCGGTCGACGCGGTCGACAATGCCGACCGCCAGCTCACGGGGGTTCGGGTTCTTTCGGCGCGGTGTCACGGGAAGGAGTTTGCGCGGTACTCGACTGGCCCGCAACCGTGGAGCTTGTCGATCCGTCGTGAAGGGGTTGCCCGGCCATGCCGACCCCCGGCTCGGAACGAACGCCGCGGGCAACCGCCAGGTCGGATCAGCGGTGCGCCCGTTCGAAGCGCATCCCCGCGCGCAAACCGGCGCCCCGCAGGAAGGCATCGGCCGGCATGCGCTTGCGCCCTTCCATTTGCAGTTCGGTGAGGAGCAGCGCGCCGCCGCCGGTGGCCACCCGCAGGCCGGCGGCGCCGGCGTCCAACACCGTTCCCGGCTGTTCGGACTCGCGCGCCGTCGCGCCGTCCGCCAGGCTTGCGCGGTGAACCTTCACCAACTTTCCCTTCCAGTAGGTGAACGCCGAGGGCCAAGGCGTGAAGGCGCGGACGCGCCGTTCGATCTCCCGCGCCGGGCGGGTCCAGTCGATGAGCCCGTCTTCCTTCTTCAACATGGGGGCGAACGTCACCCCCGCGGGATCCTGCGGACGCGCGCTCAGCCTTCCCTGCTTGAGGCCGGCCACCGTGCGCAGCAGCAGCCGCGTGCCCACCGGTACGAGCTTCGCTTCAAGGGAAGGAACCGTCTCGTCCGGGTCCATGGCCACCGTTTCCGAGAGCAGGACCGGACCGGCGTCCATTTCCTCCACCAGCCGCATGGTGGTGACCCCGGTGACCGACTCCCCCTGGAGAATGGCCCACTGCATGGGCGCCGCGCCGCGGTACTTGGGAAGCAGGGAGTAGTGGACGTTGACGCAACCCTGGGGCGCCAGGTCCAGCATCGGCCGCGGCAGGATGCGCCCGTAGGCCACCACCACCACGAGGTCCGGGCGCCAGGCCGCCAACTGCTCCAGCAGACCCGGATCCTTCATGCGCACGGGTGTGAGCACCGGAATGCCGCGACGCTCCGCGGCCTCACGCACGGGCGAGGGCGTCGTGGCCTGGCCGCGGCCGGAGGGCCGGTCGGGCTGCGTGACCACGCCCACGACCTCGTCCGGAGCGTCGAGCAGGGCTTCCAGCGATGCCGCCGCGCACGGCGGCGTGCCCATGTAAACGATGCGCATCGGATGCGTGAAAGACAGACGCTTTCCGGGTCGGGCGACGGTCGGACACCGTTCAGATGACGACGCCGCGGCTCTCTTCGGGCTCCTTGCCCGTGCGGATGGCCTTCTTGAGCTTGCGCACGTAGATTTCGCGCTTGAGTCGGCTGATGCGGTCGATGAAGAGCTTGCCGTCGAGATGGTCGATCTCGTGCTGGAGGGCCACGGCCAGGAGTCCGTCGGCCTCGATCTCCACCTCCTCGCCGTCGGCGCCGTAGCCTCCCACCAGCACGCGCTCGGCGCGCGTCACCTCCGCGGTGAAGTCCACCACGCTGAGGCAGCCTTCCTCGTAGACCACCTCGCCCTCGGCTTCGCGGACCTCCGGGTTGGCCAGCTTGATGACGTTGACCCCGCGGTTCTCGTGGTCGAGGTCCAGCACGATGACGCGCTTGGAGACGCCCACCTGCGGCGCGGCCAGCCCGATGCCGGGCGCCGCGTACATGGTCTCGATCATGTTCTCCATCAACTCGGCGATCTCGCCGGTGACGGTTTCCACGGGTTGGGCCGGTATCCGCAGGATCGGTTCCGGAAACTTGAGAATATCGAGGATCATGTCTTCCCCCGCCCCACCACCCATGGATTCCCGCTTCCGCGGGAATGACGTTTCGGAGCGCCGTGCCCTTCCCATCCGCGTGGCGTCTTCACGCCACCCGTTCCGCGGGAATGACGGTGCGGACCTCTCAGGGGCTTCGAGTACGAATTTCTCCCGTATTTATAACATGTTGTACGGATCCACATCAACGTGGAGCCGGACGGTCCGGCTTTTGGGGACCAGCGCCACGGCGCGCCGGGCCAGGGCGCCGAGAGCGGGGCGGCTGCGGCCCTTGAGCAGGATCTGCCAGCGGTAGCGGTTGCGCAGCTTGGCGATGGGCGCGGGCGCCGGCCCCAGTATCTCCACCTCGTGCGGGTTGTCCTCCCGGCGCAGGTCCCGCGCGAGGGCGCGCGCGCGTTGCGTGACCCCGTCCTCGTCGGTGCCGTCCAGACGCAGGTGCACCAGGTGGCGGAACGGCGGGTAACCGAGTTCGCGGCGGAATTCGGTCTCGGCCGCGAAGAACGAGGGGTAGTCGTGCACCTGGGCATGCCTGAAGCAGTAATGACCGGGCACGAGGGTCTGCACGATGACCCGGCCGGGCCGGCGCGCCCGGCCCGCGCGCCCGGCCACCTGGCTGATGATCTGGAAGGTCTTCTCCGCCGCGCGAAAGTCCGGCAGGTTGAGTGAAGAGTCGGCCAGGACGACACCCACCAGGGTCACGCCGCCGACGTCGTGGCCCTTGGCCACCATCTGCGTGCCCACGAGCACGTCGAGGTCGCCTCGCTCCCAGGCCCGGAAGATCCGCTCCTGGGCGCCGCGGGCGCTGGTGGTGTCCCGGTCCATGCGCCCGATGCGCGCCTTGGGCAGGAGCCGCCGGAGCGCGTGCTCGACCCTCTCCGTGCCGAAACCCACCTCGCTCAGGGACAGGTTGCCGCACGCCGGGCAGGCGTCGACCTTGCGCCGGCGATAGCCGCAGTGGTGGCAGAAGGTGCTGTTGCGCCCCAGGTGATAGGTCAGGCTGATGCTGCAGTGCGGGCAGCGCATCACGAAGCCGCAGGACCAGCACTGCAGGAACGAGGCGAAGCCGCGGCGGTTGAGAAAGACCAGGCTCTGCCGGCCCTGTTCCTGGTTCTCCCGCAGCGCGCGCAGCAGCGGCGGTGAAAAGAGCCCCTCCGCCGGCGCGGACTCCTGCCCGGCCTTGAGGTCCACCACGTCGACGCCGGGCATGGGCCGCGCTTGCACCCGCCGGGTCAGCTCGAGCAGCCGGTAACGGCCGCCGCGGGCGTTGTGGTAGCTCTCCAGCGACGGGGTGGCCGAGCCCAGGATCACGGGACAGCCGGCGATGCGCCCGCGCACCACCGCCAGGTCGCGCCCGTGGTAGCGCACGCCTTCTTCCTGCTTGTAGCTGTAGTCGTGCTCCTCGTCCACGACGATCAGCCCCAGGTCCCGGACCGGGGCGAACACCGCGGAGCGCGCCCCCACCACCACCTTCACCACCCCGTGGGCGATGCGCCACCAGTGGCGCCAACGTTCGGCCGGGGTGAGGCCGCTGTGGAGCACCGCCACGTCGCCCGGGAAACGCCCCTCGAGCCGGTCCAGCAACTGCGGCGTCAAGGCGATCTCCGGCACCAGGATCAGGCTCTGGCGCCCCCCCGCGCGCACCGTCTCCATGGCATGGAGGTACACCTCGGTCTTGCCGCTGCCGGTGACGCCGTGGAGCAGCAGGGTCTCGAAGCCGCCGTCGCGCAGGCGCCCCTCCAAGGACCGGAGCACCTCCCGCTGCTCGTCCGTAAGCACCGGCGCCCGGCTCGGCGCCCCTCCCGCGGTCTTCGCCGGCGGCGCCGCGCGCCGGCGCCGGGCCTCGCGCATGTGTCCCCGCAGCCGCTCGCCCACCGTCACCGCACCCTGCGCCGCCAGCCGCTCCAGGGCGGCGCGCACGCCCCGGCGCGGGAACAGACGGCTCAGCGTCGCCGGCGCCAGCGGACCGCGCTCGCGCAGCGCTTCGAGCACCTGCCGGTCCACCTCCCCGTGAAGGTCTTCGGGTTCGCGCGCGAACGCCGCCACCACGCGGCTCTCCGTGCGCAGCAGCGGCGGCAGCGCCGCCGCCAGCACCTCGCCCAGGGACGCCACGTAGTAGTCCGCCGCCCAGCGGCACAACTCCAGGAACTTCTCTTCCAGCAGCACTTCGTCGTCCAGCGCCTCGGCGATCTCCTTGACCCCGGCCACGCGCGCCGCGCGCTCGAAACCCACCACCACGCCGGTCACCCGTCGCCGCCCCAGCGGGACGAGGACCCGCATGCCCACCGCCAGGCGACCGCGCAGGCCCCCGGGCACGGCATAGGTCAACGGCTCCGGCATCGGCGCCGGCACCGCCACCAAGGCGAACGGGTGATTCCCCATCGACGGAACAGTATCCTCGACCGCGCTCATCGCCTCGAATTATTGATGAGACGGCCCCGAAAAGCCACGTCTACGCAAAGCCTTGCCCCAGTCCCCGGATCGTCGTTCCCGCGGAAGCGGGAATGACGTGACGTATTCGTAACGTCTACGCCCGGGTTTTGACGGCCAGCCGCCTCGGGTGCACGGAACGCGATGGGTGCGGCGCCATCCAGCCCTTCCTCCACGACCGCCGCCGAGCCGGCCCGCCACTCCGCAACATCGCGATAATGCGAGGTTTTGCCCGACCCCGTGGTGGCGGACACCCTCGCCGCGGCGGCGGGTTCGCGGACTGGCCCCGGATTTGCTCCCTGAAACGGGTATGAGGCGGATCGCTTCATTCCTGCGTGCGCTGAGACGGTCACGCCGCTGGTTCGCGGTGGACGTGGGTTCGAGCGCCATCAAGATCGCCGAGTTTACGGACAGCGGCGGTGGCGCCAAGGTGTTGCGTGCCGCCGCGCTGCCGGTGCCGCCCGGGGCGGTGGAGAACGGGGTCGTGCGCGAATCCGGCGTCCTGGCGCGGGCCATCCGGACTTTCGTGGCCACGGACGACGGCGCTCGCCCCCCGGTCGTCGCCGCCATCCCCGGCCGCGGCGTCATCATCAAGCGGCTGGAGCTTCCCGGCCAAACCAGGGAGGCGCTGGACGATGTCATCGAGTTCGAAGCCATGGACGCCGTTCCGGAGGACCTCGGCAACGTCAACCTCGACTACCATGTGCTCGGCCCTTCCGAGACAGGCAGCGGGCTGGCGGTGCTCCTGGTGGCCGCCCGAAAGACCGTGATCGAGAACCATGTCCAGCTTCTGGAGAGCGCGGGGCTGGCCCCCGCCATCGTGGACGTGGACCACTTCGCTCTTGGCCGCTTGTGCCAGGAACTCCCGGCCGGCGGCGAGACGCCATCGGCCTGGATCCACGTGGGTGCCCGCGCCACCACGATCCACGTCCCGGTACCGGACGGTCCCGGCTACACGACGGATTTGCCCGTGGGCGGTGAGCAACTCACCGAAGACCTCGCCGAAAGACTGAGCGTCCCACGGGACGAAGCCGAAACGATCAAGCGCGGCGGAACCACCGCGGCCGCCGGCCAACCGCTCGACTCGCTCTGCGACTCGCTCGCCGCGCACATCGGCCGCGGCCTCAACCTGTTCGAGCCCCTGGACCACCGGACCGCGCCCCGGCGCATCGCCTTGAGCGGCGGCAGCGCGGTCCTGCCCGGTCTCGGTCCGAGCCTGGCCCGCGCCCTCGACGCCGAGGTCCGCGTGTGCTCCGGCATGGCCTTGACCGGGGGCGAGCCGGCCGGACCGGCCTTCGCCGTGGTCGCCGGCCTCGCCGCCAGAAACCCCGTCGAATGGACGGACCGTTGAGAAGAGGACACCGTCCCGTGACCCCACGCATCAACCTCCTGGCCACCCGCGAGAGTCGGACGCTGCGGCGCAAACGCCGGCGCATTCTCGGCTTGGCCGCCGCGCTCCTCCTGGCGTCGACGGCGCTCGGCGCGGCCAACGTCGCGCAGTGTCGCCATCGCTCGAGTCTCGAGACCGACCTGGCGGCGTCGCGGGCGACGGCCGCGGCCTTGCGCCGGGACGCCAAGGCCGCCGGTGTGCTGGAAGAAGGCATCGGCGAACAACGCCGCGGGAACGCGGCCGTCATGGAGTGGCTGGAAGGGCGCACGCAACCCGCGAAGGCACTGCGCGGCCTTTCGGCCGCCGTGCCGGAGACGCTGTGGTTGACGCGCTATGCCGAGTCCGACGGCACCACCGTACTGGAAGGCCAAGCCACCGACGACGCGTCCATCACCCGGTTCCTGCGCAACCTTCCGGACGACTTTGCGGAACGCCGGCTCGTGGAGGCCGGCAAGGCGGCCGCGGACGGGGATCTCAGGCGCTTCGTGATCCGCGCGCGCACCACCCCGCTGCACGATTCGGCGCCGTCCGGGGAATGACGTGCGCCGGCTTGAAGGCTCATGCAATACTACCTGGACCTCCTGCTCGAACGTTCCGCCGCGCAATGGACCGCGTGCGTCCTCGGGGTGATCCTCGCGCTGGCGGCCCTGGACTACGTCCTCCTGTACCGGCCCGAGTCCGGGAGCATTGCCCGCGTCAAGGCCGGCCTGGAGATCGCCCGCCTCGAACAGGCTCGCCTGCGCCGGCAGGCGGATCGGTTGCCGCGGCTGCGGGAGGAACTCGCCGCACTCCGCCGGGCGCTACGTGACCGTCTGCCGCGCGTGGCCGAGCCCGTGGACCCGCTGGAGAGCGTGACCGCCCGGGCGGCCACGGCGGGCCTCGAGATGGTACGGTTCCAACCCGGCACGGCGGTGGCGGGGGAATTTCTCACCGAGGTGCCCCTGGAGGTGGAGTTCACGGGAACCTACCACGACCTGCTCCGCTTTCTCGATACCGCGACGCCCGGGACGTCGGCGGATACCCGAAAACTCACCATCGGCGCGCTCCCGGCCGACGGCGATGCCACGCGGCTACGCATTGCCTTGGAACTGGTGACGCTCAGACTCCCGCCCCAAGATCCAGACCCGGAGAGCGAGAAGGCGACGGGGACGCCGGAGGAAGGAACGGACTGGGCGGTTCCGGCGCCACGGCCGCCGCCGTTGAGCGGCGCCAACGACGCACCCTTGTCACGGGATCCGTTCGAGCCGTATCGCATTCCGCCGCCAGAGGAGGAAACGCCGCCGGAACCAGACCCCGAACCGAACCCGCCGGCGGAACCCGCGCCACGGCCGCGTTTCCAGGCAACGGGGATCGTCTGGGGGACACACGACGCGGCGGCGCTGGTCAAGGACGCCGAGGGCTACGTCTACGTCGTCCGGCCGGGTTCCCGGCTGGGTGACGACTCGATCCACGTCAAGGCCATCACCCCCTGCGAGGTCGTACTGGAAACACCCGAGCCCGATCACCCGTCGCGGGAGACGCGCCTGCCAGTCCGGCACTGTGACTCACCCCGGTAGGCAGATTCGGACGCGACACTAGTCGAGAGCGCGCCACGCCACCAAGCGCACGCGTTCAGGCGGGGTGAGGCCAGCCGGATCGTGCTCGAGCAGGGCTTCCACCGCCGCCCGGGCGTGCCCGCGTGGACACGGGTTCGCCGCCGGCAAACAGGCCGAGGACCGCAGGAGTATCCGGGGCGGGACGCTGCCGGCCACCGGCGTGGCCATCACGGTGTAGCTGCCGTCGTGGAACCCGTGCCCGGTGAAGATCACGGTGGGCCCGAGGATGTCGGTGAAATCGAAGTCGCCATCGTCATCCGACAGCTCGTGCCGGCCATGCGTAAGTCCGGCCTCGGCGACGTGGAAGACGGCGGCGCTCGTGTAGTAGGCCCCGGTGATGCGCAGGTCGGTCAGGGACGCGTTCATGCTCGTGGCGCTGACCACGGCCAGGACCGCGATCAACATGAGGACCGAGGGCAGGACGACGCCCTCCTCCCTTCCGAGAAGAGTCGCCGTGTTTCGAGCCGTCAACCAGGAGTGTCGCCGTTCCATTCCATACATGAAGATCGGCGGCATCACTCGGTCCTTTAGTCAGCCCCAATGTTCCGGATCCCTCAGAACTTCTCCACCCAGGGCCGCAGCTCGATGTGCGACGCCCAGGCGCTCCGGTGCTGGCGGTGGAGTTGGAGGTAGGTCTCGGCGATGCTGTCGGGGCTGAGCCATGTGTCCGGGCCGCGCGCGGAGTCACGCCGCGGCGAGTCGATGCCACCGTCGATGACGACCTGGGCCACGTGGATGTTCCGCGGCTGAAGCTCCCGCGCCATGCTCTGCGCCAGGCCGGTGAGGCCGAACTTGCCCATGGCGAAGGACGCCGAGTTGGCGTATCCCTTCACGCTCGCGGAGGCACCGGTGAACAGGATGGTGCCGCCGCCGGTCCGGAGCATGCTGGCGGCAGCGGCCTGCCCTACCAAAAAACCGCCGTAGCAGGTGACCATGATGGCGTCCCGGACCGCGGCCTGATCCAGCTCGGCGAGCGGTCCGCGCACGCGCGCGCTGGCGTTGTAGACCACCACGTCGGGCTCACCCAGGTCCCGCGCCACTTGCGCGAAGAGAGCGTTCACGTCTTCGGGCACCACGGCGTCGCACCGGTAGGCGCGGCACCCGGTGCCGTCCGCGAGGGCCTGGAGCTTGTCCGGGTTGCGCGCGGCAATGGCCGCCTTCATGCCCTCCCGCGTGAACAGCCGCACGAGCGAGGAACTGAGTCCCGGCCCACCTCCTACCACCACTGCGACTTCCTGATCCGCCATGTTCGTCCTCCTTGATGGCTTCATTCGTAAAGCAACGCCCGCTCGCGGCCGGCGTCGTAGGTCTCCGTGCCGCCGTGGGCGAGACGCACCACCTCGTCGAGCCCGGCACCACCGTCAATGGCTTGCCTGACGGCGGGCCGCCCGGTCAAGAGGTCGATGGCGGGGACGTCGGCGCGGAACTCGTAGGGCTCGGTTCTCCATGCAAACAGTTCAGGCCACAGCCTGCGCACCGCTATCAGCACGGCCAGGCCGGTACGGTAGGGCAAGAAGGCGCGCCGGTGGGTGACGTGCACCTGCAGCGCGCCGCAGCGCTCGCCCCGGAACTTGTGGAACGCCGGCTCGATGACACAGGGGCGGAACCGCACCCCGGGCAGTTCCTGGCGCCGCAACTCGGCGGCCAGCGCCTCCGCCTCGATGAAGGGCGCGCCGAAGAGCTCGAAGGGGCGCGTGGTGCCGCGGCCCTCGGAGAGGTTGGTGCCCTCCAGCAGGCACATGCCCGGATAGACCAGCGCCGTGTCCGGAGTAGGCATGTTGGGCGACGGCATGATCCAGGGCAGGCCGCATTCGTCATGGTATGCGCTCCGGCGCCAGCCCTCGCACGCGGCCACTTCCAGGTCGCAGCCGATGCCGAAGGCGTCGTTGTAGAGGCGGGCCAACTCCCCCAGGGTCATGCCGTGGCGCTGGGGCACCGGGTAAAGGCCGCAGAAGTTCTCCAACCCCGCGTCGAGACCGCCGCCCTCCACCGCCTCGCCGCCGATGGGATTGGGACGGTCCAGCACGAGGACCTTGACCCCGGACGCCCGAGCCGCGCGCATGCACAGGGCCATGGTGGCGGCATACGTGTAATAGCGCGCGCCGACGTCCTGGACGTCGAACAGGAGAACGTCGAGATCCGCGAGCTGGTCCGGAGCGGGCGACAGTGATTCGAAGGTGGCGCCGTAGAGGCTCACCGCCGGCAGGCCCGTGACCGGGTCGGTGTCGTGAGCCACCCCCACCATGTCCTGGGCGGAGCCGCGCAGCCCGTGCTCGGGACCGAACAGGCGGCGCAGGTTCACGTCCGGGTGACGGTGCAACAGGTCGGCGGCGTGGGCCAGCCGGCGGTCCACCGTGGTGGGGTTGGCCACGAGCCCGACCCTGGCGGCGCCGAGCCAGCGGCGCGGATCGTCGAGCAGTCTTTCCAGTCCCGTGCGCACGGAGCCATTCTAGCGAAGCCATACGGGAAAGAACACGGAAGCCCCACCCCTGGATTCCTGCTTCCCAGGTTGTGTCAGGACCGTGATCCGGCCGCACGGTCCCGGCCTACCCTCCGTGCCCTCTGGCGTAGACCAGCAGAAGGGTGCCGGCGAAGGTGAGGGCGACACCGAGGCACACGCGCATGTTCACGGTCTCCACGTCGCGCAGGAAGATGGCGGTGAGGACGACGGTCAACACCGGGTTGGTGCTGATCAGCGGCTCGACGATGACGATGTCGCCGGTGGAGAGGGCGTAGAAGTTGGCCAGCATTCCCGTGGTGTTGCAGATGCCCGCGGCCACGAACCACGCGAACACCGGGCGGGACATGGGCAGGACCTTGCGCGGACCGCCCTGCGCGTAGATCATCGCCACCGCCAGCGCCAGCCCGGTGGTGGCGTTCACGCACGACGCCATGAGCGGCAGGTTGGCGATGAAGAAGCCCAGTTTGCGCACGCTGGCCGAGAAGGAGAACGACAGCGCTCCGAGGATGGGGAAGATGAAGTCGCGCCGGCGAAATTCCCCCTTCTGTTCGTGGGTGCGGGAGATGACGATGACGCCGCCAATGATCAGGACGGTGCCGAAGAAGGCCCCCAGGGTCCAGTGCTCGCCGACGATGAGCACGGCCAGGATCGAGGCGAACATCGGCGTGGTGCTCACCACCGGAATCGAGCGCGCCACCCCGAGCCGGTCGATGGAGACGTACACCAGCCAGCGTCCAAGGCCCGAGGCGAACAGGCCGCCCACGGCGAAGTACCAGATGGCGTGTGTCCAGAAGACGGCCAGCGGGAGAGTGGCGGCCACCATGGACCACAGGGTCACGCATGAGATGACGATGGAAATGGCGAAACCGGCCAGCGGATTGGACTCGGCCAGGCCCCGGCGGATCAGGATGTGGGAGACCGCGAAGCCCAGCGAAGCGACGAGCGCCCAGCCGATGCTCATGGGAGGCGGGACGCCTCGTACCAGCGCGCGACGCGGATCCTGATGGCGCCCACGGGACAGTCCCATTCGCAGATGAAGCAGCCCTGGCAGTCTTCCTCGTACTTGGCAAAGGGGAAGCCGTCCTCGCCCATGCGGATCACGTCCGTGGGGCAGGCGTCGTCGCACGCGCCGCACGAGGTGCAGACTTCCTTCCAGATCTCGACCTTCGGGAGATGCCGCTCGTCAGCCATGATCTACTCTCCCCCCTCCACCATCTGCCCGGCGATCTTGAAGAAGGGGTGCATCGCCGTGCCGGAGCGCGGCCGGTAGTGCACGTAGAACTCGTCGTGGGGGATGGGTTCGTCCCATATCTTCAGGGCGCCGTTCTCGATGATCGACTTGCTCAGCACCAGCCACTTCTGGTTGTCGGTCTCGGGGTGATCGCTGTTGATCACCGAACCGCGGCTCTCCTGCCGGTGCAGCAGGTAGTCCAGCACCGCGGTCAGGGCTTCGATGGAGTTCCGCAGCCCCACCACCTTCACCAGGTCGTGGGGGTCCCTGGCCATGACGTTGTCGTAGGTGTCCAGGATATCCATGAGCCCCCGCCTGACCCGCGTGATCTTCTCGTCGCTCAGGATCACCCCCAGCTCGTGCAGCAGGTCCGCGGCCCGGCCGTGGACCTCGTCGAACGCGGTGCCCTCGGGCTTGAGGTACTGCGTCACGCCGTTGGAAAGCTCCTCCACCTGCGGCGCCACGACACCCTTCATTGCCGCGTTCCTGGCGTAGTCGGCGGCGTGGAGCCCGGCCCACCAGCCCAGCACCATGCACCAGGAGAGGTTCAGGTTGGGCGAGATGTTCATGCCGTCGCTGCTGGCGCCGGCGGCGAACAGGCCCGGCAGCGAGGTTTGGCACTGGTCGTCCACCACCGCGCCGCCGCCGTGGCTGGAGCCGTATGTGGCGGCCAACACCGGCAGGTAGGGGATGCGCTCCTTGCTCACCTCGTAGCCGGCGGCCTCGAAGGTGTTCATGATGATGGGGATGACTTCGTACAGGAGGCGGATGTTCTCCGGCGGGAGCTTGGTGCAATCCAGGTACACGGGGCCGTTGCCTTCCAGCATCTCCAGCGCCACCGCGTGTCCCAGGGACAGCCGCCGGGTGAACTCGGCCTCGGACTCGGTGAAGCGCTTCATCACGTCCACGCCCAACCGGTTGAAGTAGCTGGTGCCCATGGTGGTGAAGTGCTCGATGCCCGGCGCGCACATGAACTCCATGGTCTGGAGGTACTTGCTGCCGCACGCCATGTTGCCCATTACCGCGCCCGCCCGGAGCTGCATGGCGACGCCGTCGCTGGTGATGTTGAGGGGCATGCCCGCGAACCACTGGCCCGGCCTCTTGTAGCCGAAGTTGAAGCCGCCCGCGCACATCACCACGGACTTGGCCTCGCACACGTGCACCTCGCGCTCGCGCCCGGAGATCCCGAGGGCGCCCACCACGTGGCCGCCGGTGGGATGGCGGCCGTCCGAGGTCAGGAGGTCCGTCACCGAGACCCGGTCGAGCACGCGCACGCCGGCGCGCAGGGCCACGCCGCGCACCACCTTCATCATCGCCGTGCCGCCGCCCACCAGACCCGCCGCCAGCCCGCCGCTGGCGGCCGCGCCGGAGCCGCCCTTGCCGCGCCAGAACTCGCCGTTCTCCTTGACGAACTTGACGCCCCACCCGTCGAGGATCTTGAGCACGTCGTAGGTGGCGTGAATCGCCTCGATGGCCTTGGTCTGGTTGGTGAGCACGCCGCGGCCCGACAAGTGGAACTTGAGGTCGTCGCCGGGCATGTAGGTGATGTACGCCCCGGAGGCCAGCGCCGCGCAGCCGCTGCGGCCGAACACGGACTTGTCCACCAGGAGCACGTCCGCGCCCTCCTCCCGCGCACGGATCGCCGCCATGGCGCCGGCCGCGCCGCCGCCGATGACCAGCACGTCTGCCTTGTGATGGGTGGTCTTGTAGCTCATGATGGTGCCGTTTACTCCATGGCCTCGCCGACTGCGTCTGTCCCTGCCCGCTCACGGATGCTTAACCCGACTCGCCCCACTTTATCTCCCACGAGAACCCTTGACGAGAGAACAGACCCTCATCGTAGCGCAATCTGTACCGCCCGCCAACGCATTCAGGTTGTGGCAGTGGTTTTTCGGAAGGTCCTTTCCGTACAATCACGTTGATGTCGACCCTGTCGGCATCACAAGGCGGGTATACGACAAACTCGAAGCCTTCCAAGGGAGATCGCCGCATGTGTTCGTCAGCGACGCTATTCAAGGGTGGGTTCTCCACCCGATAAGTGATTTCGTAGTGCTCTTTTGTGGAACGGCTCGTAAGGTCTATTCGCTGTTCTCTTTCTCCTCTATGGATCGTATCGTCGTTGTGCTTGTACGTTCCTTCCTCTTTCTTCACAAGACCCGCAGGATCGACCTCGTCCCATGGGACAGGCATACTTGCGGCTCCCCTTGTACGGATAACGTTGGACGAGTACTTAACCGTCACCAAGCTCGGTACACGCAGATCAACGGTAAACACAAAGTCACGGCAGTAGTAACCCGGGCCGTCAAATTCCGAGTTGACGGCTTTCCGGAACTCAAAGGGAATATTTCGGTCCGGCGTTTCGAGTAGTTTGATAGTCGCGACCGCGCCCAAAGAAATCGCTACCCCGATCAGTGCCCATCCCCCACCGACGCCAAGTTTGACGTCGCCTTCAAGGAAGAGTAGGATGACACCGACAGCCAACAACAGGGAGGCGACAGCAACTGTCGCTAACATGGTTTTGTTCCCACGGAGTTTCATTGAAACACCCTGTACGCGAGGTTCGCTATGCATGATGAATCAGCGGTGACCCCGATCGTATCTCTGCTTCGCGAACAAGTCTCTTTGGAGGGCGCTGTCCGGGAAAACGATGTTTTGATCTCGATACGGACTCACGACGAGCACGTCGTCCCCATCTCCGTTCTCAAGGCCGACCCGGACGCAGACGCCTCCGTCATCCTGGGTGGGTGAGGACGGGGCATGGGTCGTTCGCTGGGACTATGTCCTCTGTCCGCCCCTATCCTCCGCCCAGCACAAACCCCAATATCACCGAGTAAGCGACGGATGCCTGTCGTTCAGACAGGGCATGGTACGACGCCGGGGTTGTCAGGAACCCGAAGCCGGTGTTGTGCAGGGGTGGGATGAACTGCACGGGAGCCTTGAGGTCGGCGCGGGCCGACAACACCCATATCCCGCCTTGGCTCGGCTCCCAGAAACGGTTCAGATTGAGGACAAACCGTGCCTGTCGCACCGGCCCGTCGGTGTGAACCCCAATGCCCGTGCCAGGGCCATAGCGGTGGAGGTCAACGATGACGTCCGCTGCCAAGGGAGCACCTACGGCCTCTTCGAGCCAACCCCGAACCTCGTCACTCGCGCAAGATTGCACCAGCCGGTCTTGAAGTTCTTCTCGGACCGTCGGATCCTCTGGGACATCAAACTCGGCGAAACTCTCCTTCCTCCGCCGCCATTCCGTCCGATCCAAGGCGTTCAGCAGGTATTCCGCCTGTTCGGCGTTCAGCACCGACGCGGCTTTTACGTGTGTGAAAGGCTCCCTCTCAACCCGATGCCTGTCGGACTGAGAACCGCTGGTCTTCCCCATTCGAAGAGCCATAGCACACTTCCGATTCCCTTTGTGACACCAGGAGCGCCGGGAATAAGCCAACCCCTTCCACGCCACTTGCACGCCGGGGCGCCCGCGGTCTATTGGAGACTCCCAGGATCTCGCGTTGGGGGATGCAAATGAGCGACAAACGGTACACGGATATCTACCAGCGGGCGTTGAGGGACCCGGAGGGTTTCTGGGCCGAGGCCGCGGAGGATGTCCACTGGGACCGGCGCTGGAGCCGGGTGCTCGACGACTCGCGGCCGCCCTTCTACCGGTGGTTCGCCGGCGGCGCCCTCAACACCTGCTACAACGCCCTGGACGTGCACGTGGAGCAAGGCCACGGCGACCGCCCGGCGCTCATCTACGACAGCCCGGTGACCGACGGCGGCAAGGTCTTCACCTACGCGGAGCTTCGGGACGCCGTGGCAACCTTCGCCGGCGCGCTGCGCAACCACGGCGTGGCAGCGGGCGACCGGGTGATCATCTACATGCCCATGGTGCCCGAGGCGGTGGTGGCCATGCTGGCGTGCGCGCGCCTCGGCGCGGTGCACTCGGTGGTCTTCGGCGGCTTCGCCGCCAACGAGCTCGCCACCCGCATCGACGATGCCCGGCCCAAGGTCATCGTGAGCGCGAGTTGCGGCATCGAGGTCAACCGCATCATCGAGTACAAGCCGCTCTTGGACGAGGCCATCCGGCTGGCGAAGCACAAACCCGGTACCTGCCTGGTGCTCCAGCGCCCTCAGGCCGAGGCCGCCATGACCGCCGGCCGGGACGTGGACTGGAACGAGGCGGTGGCCGCCGCCGAGCCGGCGCCGTGCGTCTCCGTGGCCGCCACCGACCCCCTCTACATCCTCTACACCTCGGGCACCACCGGGCAACCCAAGGGCATCGTGCGCGACAACGGCGGCCATGCCGTGGCGCTCAAGTGGAGCATGAAGAACATCTACGGCGTGGACGCGGGCGAGGTGTACTGGGCCGCCTCGGACGTGGGCTGGGTGGTGGGCCATTCCTACATCGTCTACGCGCCGCTGCTGAAGGGCTGCACGACGGTCCTTTACGAGGGCAAGCCCGTGGGCACGCCCGATCCCGGCGCTTTCTGGCGGGTCATCAGCCAGCACGACGTCCGCGTGCTCTTCACCGCGCCCACGGCCTTCCGCGCCATCAAGAAGGAAGACCCCGACGGCACCCACGTCAGGAAACACGACCTCAGCCGTTTCCGCACCCTGTTCCTGGCCGGCGAGCGCTGCGACCCCGATACGCTGTTGTGGGCGCGGGAGCTGCTGGACGTGCCGGTCATCGACCACTGGTGGCAGACCGAGACCGGCTGGCCCATCGCGGCCAACTGCATGGGCATCGCGCCGCTCCCGGTGAAGCCCGGCTCGCCCACCCGGGCCGTGCCGGGCTACGACGTCCGCGTGCTCGACGACGCGGGGAACGACCTCCCGGCCGGCGAGATGGGCAGCATCACGGTAAAGCTGCCGCTACCGCCCGGCTGCCTGCCGACCCTGTGGAACAACGAGGAAGGTTACCGCAGGGCCTATCTCGAGCAGCATCCCGGCTACTACGTCACCTCGGACGGCGGTTACTGCGACGAGGACGGCTACCTGTGGATCATGGGGCGCATCGACGACGTCATCAACGTCGCCGGACACCGGCTCTCCACCGGCGCCATGGAAGAGGTGCTGGCCGCCCACCCGGCGGTGGCGGAATGCGCCGTGCTGGGCGTGGCCGACGCGCTCAAGGGCCAACTGCCCCTGGGACTGATCGTGGTCAAGGCGGGGGTGGAAACCACCGAGGAAACTCTGGTGCCTGAATTGGTGAGCCTCGTGCGCGAAAAGATCGGGCCGGTGGCCGACTTCAAGCAGGCGCTGATGGTGAAGCGCCTGCCCAAGACGCGCTCCGGCAAGATCCTGCGCGGCACGGTGCGCAGCATGGCGGACGGCACCCCCTACAAGGCCCCCGCCACCATCGACGATCCGGCCATACTGGACGAAATCCGGGAGGACCTGGGCCGGCTGGGGTATCCGAAAGGATGAGGACCCGGAAACCTCGCGTCAACGGAAGACGAGCTTCTTTCCGCTCGTCGCACAGTCACGCAGGTACAGGTTGATCAAGGTCTGGTAAGGGACACCGTTCTGCGCCGCAAGGGCCTTGAAGTAGTCAAGGGTGTCATGGTCCAGCCGCAGGGTGACCTGTTTCTTCAGGTGTTTCGCATACGGATTGCGCGTGGCCTTCGAGAAGTCGTAGTTATCTCTCATTTTTCCACCTGCGGTTGTATTCGGCACGCTCCATGCGGTTTGCTCGCCGCGCCGAGATGATGCGGATGGCATCGTCGTTCTCCCGATAGCAGTGACAGACGACCAGAGTCCGCAGTGAAAAGCTCAGCCCCAGGAGGATGAAGCGGTCCTCGCCGTCCGAATGATCCGGATCGTCAATGAGCAGCGCGCGGTTGTCGTGGAACACGGTTTCCGCCTCATCGAACCCGATCCCGTGCTTGCGCCTGTTGTCGGCATGCTTTCGTTCATCCCATTGGAAGTGGATTTCCGGCACATTTACATTGTACCTACAATGGCGGCAGGGTTCAATCCCTTGATCCGGCGGCGGGAGGTCAGGTAGGTTGACTTGAGCCCGCCCACCCGGGCCGGCCGAAAAGGAAGGAGACAGGCACATGCTCAAGATCGAAGGTGTGACGCATTGGTCCATTCCCGTGAACGACCTGGGCGAGGCGGAGAAGTTCTACGGCGACCTGCTGGGGCTCAAGTCCCTGGGGCGGCTCGCCAACGACGTCATGGCGTGCTTCAACGTCGGCGACCACAACATTTTGCTGTGCGAGCGCAGGGAGTTGCCGGACAAGCCGGAGGACGACCGCGTGCACCACTCCTTCACGGTCAGCCCGGAGACCCTGAACGAGGCATGCAAGGTCTTCAAGGAAGAGAACGTGAACGTGGTGGAGCTCTACTACCGCAAGGGCGGGTACTTCCCGGGCCGCGAGCTTTACTTCGTGGACCCCAGCGGCAACCGGCTGGAGCTGCGCGATCCCACCTGGAAGGACGGCATGCCCGAGCCCACGTTCGAAGAAGTGGCCGCCGCGCAGTAGCGCGTGCGGCCCCCAACATGCAAGGAGAAGCGATTGATGGCGCAGGTTGATACCGACACGAGTTCCGACGATTCCGTTCCTCCCGAGCTGGAGGTCAAGGAATACACCTACGACGACTGGATGGTCTCCACGGGGGTGCCGATACACCGGGGCTACTTCATCGAAGACCTGCGCACGGTGGAGCTGGGCTGGTGGGAGCAGCGCGGGTGCGAGAGTGCCTTCATCCAGCTCGTGGGCCAGGAGGGGGTCACCTCCGCCATGGTGCAGGAGATTCCGCCGGGAGAGACGCTGCCGCCGCTCAAGTTCGGTCTTGACGAGTTGGTCTACGTGCTCCAGGGCCACGGCGTCACCACGGTGTGGCTGGGCGACAACGGCTCCAGGACCAGCTTCGAATGGCAGCCCAGGAGCCTGTTCCAGATCCCGCACAACTACCACCACACCCTGAGCAACATGCGCGGCGACCAACCGGTGCGGCTGCTGCGCTACAGCTATCTGCCGCTGGCCCTGTCGCTCAACACCGATCCCGAGTTCTTCTTCAACAACCACTACGACGGCGAGGACCACCTGGCCCACGGCGGCCAGCTCTACTCCGAGGCCAAGCTGGTGCGCGACGGCGATCCCACGCGCACCTGGGGCGGCCGCAGCGGCATCTTCTGGTACGGCAACTTCTTCCCCGACATGGGCTCCTGGAACAAGCTCAACCGCAGCAGCCGCCGGGGCGCGGGCGGACACAGCGTGCTCATGACCTTCCCCAAGTCGGAGATGTCCTGCCACATGTCGGTGTTCCCTTCCCGCACCTACAAGAAGGCGCACCGCCACGGCCCGGGCCGGGTCATCGTCATCCCCGCGGGCGAGGGCTACTCCATCCTCTGGGAGGAGGGCAAGCAGAAGGTGGTGGCGCCGTGGCACGAAGCCAGCATGTTCGTGCCGCCGGGCAAGTGGTTCCACCAGCACTTCAACGCCGGCGGCACGCCCGCGCGTTACCTGGCGCTGCACCCGCCGCGGCAGTTCCGCGGCCACGCCGAAAAGGTCGAGGACCGCGCCAAGGACCAGATCGAGTACGCGGACGAGGACCCGCAGATCCGCGAGCGCTTCGAGAGCGAACTGGACAAGCGGGGGCTGACCAGCCTCATGCCCGACGAGGTCTACAGGGACAGCGACTTCCAGTGGACCTACCGGGACGCCGAAGCGCAGGCGGCATCGTAACGTTTGTTCGCGCGGCATCGGCAGAGAGGCGCCCGCCATGCAGATCATCGATTCACAGGTCCACATCTGGGCGCCGGAAACACCGGACAAGCCCTGGGACCGGGTGGACGCGGCCAAGCCGCACCGCCCGGAGCCCATCGGCCACGAGGAACTGCTGCGCGAGATGGACGGGGCCGGGGTCCAGCGCGCGGTGCTCGTGCCGCCCACGTGGGAGGCGGACCGCAACGACACCTCGCTGGAGGCCGCCCGCCTCCACCCGGACCGCTTCGCGGTCATGGGCCGGCTGACCCTCGACGCGCCCGAGAGCCGGGAGCGCATGGCCGCGTGGAAAGAACAGCCCGGCATGCTCGGCATCCGCCTGACCTTCCACCGCGGCCGCTACCGCACCTGGCTGGACGACGGCAGCATCGACTGGTTCTGGGCCGCCGCGGAGCGTTACGACGTCCCGGTCATGGCGCTGGCGCCGCACCACCTGCCGCGGCTGGCCGACGTGGCCGCGCGCCACCCCGGACTGCGCCTGTGCATCGACCACATGGGGCTCAACAACAGCCTGGTGGGAAAGCCGCTGGAACCCATCATCGACGGCGTGCTCGAGCTTGCCTCCCTGCCCAACGTGGCGGTCAAGGCCTCGGCGCTGCCGTGCTATTCCACGGAGAGCTACCCGTATCCGTCGCTCCACCCACAGGTGCGCCGCGTGGTCGACGCCTTCGGGCCCAGGCGCGTCTTCTGGGGCACCGATCTGTCCCACCTTCCCTGCCCCTACCGGCAGGCATTGACGCTGTTCACCGAAGAACTCGACCTCACCGACGACGAGAAGGAGTGGATCCTGGGACGAGCGCTGGCGGAATGGCTGGACTGGCCGCTATCCGGGGAGGACTCTTGAAGATGGCACGAGAGTACCGGTGCATTTCCGCCGACAGCCATTTCGAAGCGCCTCCGGACCTGTGGCGCCATCGCATTCCCGCGAAGTACCGGGACCGGGCCGTGCGCCGGATCCGCCTGCCCAACGGCCGCGACGCGCTGCAGAAAGAGGGCCGGCCGCTGACCTACGGGGGCACCAGCTACTACGGGGGGCGCCCGCCGGAGGAGTTCGATCCAACGGTCATCGACTTCGACCACACGCCGGGCTGCGGCGGCCCCGAGCAACGGCTGTGCGAGCAGGACCAGGACGGCGTCGACGCCGAGGTGCTGTTCGCCCTGGACGTGCGCAACCCCGCCATCCGCGACCAGGAAGCCTTCGTCGGCATCATCCACCACTTCAACGAGTACATGGCGGAGGAGTACTGCGCCGTGGACCCGGAGCGCCTCATCGGCGTCGGCGTCCTGCCCAACCGCGGCGTCGAGGACGACATCGCCGAGATGGAGCACTGCAAGCGCCTGGGCTGCAAGGCCGTGTGGCTCGCCACCTATCCCAGCGGGCGCGGCTTCCCGTCACCGGAGGACGACCGCTTCTGGGCCGCGGCCCTGGACCTGGACGTGCCGGTGGTGGTGCACACCTCCTTCACCACCAAGGTGGGTACCCGCGAAACGCCGCTCTTCGACTACCCCCTGGCACCGCCGGCCGAGCGCCGGCCGCCCACCGACTTCATCCAGCGCCTCGCCCGCCAGGCCCCGTACCACTCGGGCTCCGTGGAGGCGAGCCAGATAGTCGTGGCCGGGATCTTCGACCGCTTCCCCAAGCTGCGCATCTACTGGGCCGAGAACAACGCCGGCTGGCTGCCGTACTTCTACGAGCAGATGGACCACGAGTACTCCGTCAACCGGTTCTGGGCCGAGCGGCAGATGGGGCTGCCGCGCTTGAAGCGCCTGCCCAGCGAGTACCTCCGGGAACACGCTTACTGGGGCTTCTTCGAGGACCACGTGGGCGTGCGCCTGCGCCACGACGTGGGCGTCGACCGCATGCTGTGGGGCAGCGACTTTCCCCACGTGGTGACCCGCTGGCCCCACTCCCGGGAGCTGCTCGATTCGCAGATGAAGGGCGTCCCGGACGACGAGCGCCACCGCATGGTGGCCGCCAACGCCATCGAGTTCTTCCGCCTGTAGCCGTCGAGGCCTCCCTCGGACCTGGTTTCTCCACCACACGCGGCCCGCCCGCGACCTACCAACTCAGGTGAGGTCGGGGCCTCCCTCGGACCTCGGACCTGGCTTCACCACCACACTCCGCCCGGATTCCCGCTTCCCAGGGTGTGGCAAACCCTGCTGGACACGTAGAGCCGCCACGCCCCCGAATCGTCATTCCCGCGAAACAGGGTGTGTCAAAACGCTGCTCAGGAGACGCAACAAACCCCTGAATCGTCATTCCCGCGAAAGCGGGAATCCAGGGGTGGTGGTGTGGCACTACAGCGGCGTTTCCCCGCACCACC
>JAJEAI010000066.1 GCA_022824205.1 Candidatus Binatia bacterium | reverse complement strand
GCTTGAGTATTTGCCCCATTACGGTATGATTGTACGCCATGGACCTGAACCTCCTCCTACGATGGGTTTTGCAATTGCCATCATAGCATGACGGAGCTCTTCAGGTCCTCCTCATTCGTATTTCTTGTGGGACAGCAGTGTCTGATAATGCACTGTTGAATTTTCGAAGAATACGGGGTAGAACTGCCGGCTATCGACGTCATCGGTAGCGAGGCGTCAACTAATTGACATCCAACAAGGAGGCAACTGTGAAGCTTTCACTCAGATTCGCCTGTATGGTCGGAAAATCCGCCGTCGCATTGGCCGCCCTTGCCTTGCTCGGCACCGGCTGTATTCCCGAGCACGAGCACCCGGACTACAAGGTGAACGTCCAGGCGGTGGAGAGCGCGACCAAGAAGGCGGAGGCCGCAGGCTCGGGCGCCAACGCTGCCGCGGGCAACGCGCAGGCCGCTGCCAAGCAGGCTGAAGCCGCGGCGGCAAAGGCTGGCGAGGCCGCCGCCCGGGCCGAGGCCGCGGCGGAACGGGCCGAGCGCGCTGCCGCGAAGGCAGAGGCCGCGTTCGAAAAGACAATGAAGAAGTAAGCGTCCACGCTTACGACCTCACGTCTCTTCACTTCTTGGCGTGGGAGATGGGGAATCTCTCGATCAGGGAGATTCCCATCCTCCGGGCCAACGGCCAATCCGGGCTGCGCAAAAGCCTCGCTGCCGCAGCATAAAGCACCACTCCGCCCGCCAGTAGCGCGACGAAACCCGACACCTGCGCCAATGGCGTCGCCGCCGATCCCCACGGGACTCGTCCCGCCACCAGAAACAACGGAACCGCCATGACCGTGCCGGCGACGAGATTGCGCCAGAGCGACGACCAGTAGTCATCCCATGCAAAGCCCCGGAGCCGCCGGGTCATGAGCCACATGAGCGCCACGAACTGGAAGGTCGCCGACAGCGAATTGGCCAACGCCAACCCCGCATAGGACAGGCTCAGCACCCCGATGCCCCCACCGAGGGCCGCCACCGCGGTCACGAACGGGTTGTCCGCCCCCCCTGTCGCTACCCGTCCCATCAACGCCAGACTCAGCACAAAGTTCAACACGAAGGTCCAGAACGCCACTCGCACCGGCGTTCGGGTGTCCTGCATGGCGTGGAACATGGGCACGAGAACGCGCGCGCCGGACACCGCCCACAAACCCAGAGCCAGGAAGATCAGCGCCCGGGCGCACGCGGCCACGTCGGCCGCGGCGAAGGCTCCCCGCTGAAACAGGAGAGAGAACGCCGGCACCGCGACGACCATCAGTCCCAGCGCGGACGGCAGCGAGATGAAGTTCACCATCCTCAGCGAGTAGCCCAGCGTCGTCCTCAGCCCCTCGGTGTCGTGACGCGCGGCCAGCGACGAGAAGCTCGGCAGCGCGGCCGTGCCCAGGGCCACGGCGAACACCCCCAAGGGGAACTGCAGCAGGCGGTCCGCATAGTAGAGATAGGAAACGCTCCCAGGCTCCAGCAGCGAGGCCAGGATGGTGCTCACGAGCACGTTCAACTGGTAGACGGCGGCGCCGATGACCGCCGGACCCATGAGCCGCAGAAACTTGAGGAGCGCGGGGCTGCGGAAATTCACGCTGGGCTTCCAGGAAAAACCGTGCCGGCGCAGGAAGGGAAGCTGCAGCACGAGTTGCGCCGCTCCGCCCAGCAGGACGCCGTAGGCCAGGCCCATGGCCGGCTGCGACAGGAGCGGGATCGACAGGAACGCGGCCGCGATGATGGACAGGTTCAGCAGCACCGGCGCCAGCGAAGGCGCCATGAAGTGGCGGAACGTGTTCAGGTACCCCATGCATAGCGCCACGAGGCTCACGAAGAAGACGGTGGGGAACATGATGCGGACCAGCCGCACCGCGAGCGAGAACTTCTCGGGCGCGGCGGCGAAACCCGGCGCGAACAGCCAGGTCAACGGCGACGGGAAGAGCACGCCGGCGGCCGTTACCAGCAAGAGGCACAGGACCGCGAAGGTGACGATGACGCGGCTCGCCTCCACCGCCTCCCGGCGCCCGCGCGTGGCGAGGACCTCGGACAGCACCGGCACGAAGCCGGCGGACAGGGCGCCCTCGGCGGTCAACCGCCGCAACAGGTTGGGGATCCGGAAGGCGACGAAAAACGCGTCGGCCGCGCTCCGTGCACCCAGCAGGTAGCCGATGACGATGTCCCTGGCCAGCCCCGAAAAGCGGCTCAACAGGGTCATCGCGCCGACGACGCCCGTGGCTTTCGCGACCCGGCCAAGCTCCCTCGCCGTTGACTCCTCACTCATGCGGTGCTACACAAAACAACTCTAGGAGGTATATCTTGGCGAATCACAAGTCGGCCATCAAGCGGCACAAGCAAAGCGTCCAACGCCATCTGCGCAACCAGGCACTCCGCTCCCGGGTCAGGACGCTGGTCAAGAAGACCCGGGTGGCGATCGCGAGCAAGGACCGCGATGCCATCGCGGAGACGATCAGGGAAGTGAACGGGCTGCTCGACAAGGCCGTGCTCAAGGGCGTGCTCAAGCGCAATACGGCCTCGCGCAAGATGGCACGACTGGCGCGGGCAGCGCATCAGGCCGTTTCGTAACGCCGCCGCCGAGGTGCCCGTCAGAACCCCTCCGCCATCCGCTGCCGGATGACACGAGCCAACCGCCGCAGCAACCGTTCCCTCGCAGCCATTCGAGAACTCTCCGCGATCACGGCATCGCTCAGACGGGCGACGTCGCCGGGATCCAGCGCGTCGCGGAGAAATTCGCCGGAACCGGGGACCATCGCCCCACGGGCTCCCGCGTAGACCTCCCGCAGCCGCACCACCTGTCGCGGCCACAGCACCTCTCGCGACCGCCGGCGCCGCAGGATCACCTCCGCGTCGAGTCGGGCCTCCGCCCGCAGCACCCGATCCGCTCCGTCGACCGCGACGTTCCGGGTGCCGTAATGCCGGATCACGCCCGAAAGCACCGCATCCGCCTCGTCGAACCGATCCACCACCCGCGGCCGCTCCGCGCCGGCCAGTTCGCGCCGCAATGCCAGCCCCACCCCGTGCTCGAGGCCGACGGCGCGGGTCCGATTGAGGAAGCGCTCGATGTAGACGGTTCGGACATCGTCCGGCAATCCCTCGCCGGAATCCACGAACCGGTAGCCGCAGGCCCCCGCCAGGAACGCCGCGCACAGCGCGAGCGCCAACCGCAAGACGCGCCGCCCGTGCAAGTTCCTCAACCCCCGATCACGACGTTGACCAGGCGTCCGGGCACCTGGATGACCCGCTTGACGGGACGGCCGTCCAGGAAGCCCGCCACCTTCGGGTCCGCCAGCGCGGCCGACTCGATGTCCTCCTCGGCGGCGTCGGCCGGCACCGAGATCTTGCCGCGCAGCTTGCCGTTGACCTGCACGACGATGAGGCGGGTCTCCTGCACCAGCGCGGCCTCGGAGTGCTCCGGCCAGGTCACGTCCGCCAGGGACTCGCGGTGCCCCAGGCGCTGCCACAACTCGCTGGTCACGTGCGGCACGAACGGGGCCAACAGCACCACCTCGGTCTCCAGTGCCGCCTTCACCAGCGCCGCGTTGCAGTCCGGTTCAAGCTCTTCGGCGCTCAACGCGTTCACGGCGTTGTGAAGCTCCATGACGGCGGCGATGGCGGTGTTGAAGTGGAAGCGCTCGACGTCGTCGGTGACCTTCTTGATGGTCCAGTGGATGCGCCGGCGCAGTTCCCTGAACCCGTCGGACGCGGGCTCGGCGCCGGCATCGGCGGCGACGCCCGACAGCCGCTGGCCGTGGTGCATGGCGAAGCGCCACACCCGGTTCAGGAAGCGGTGCGCACCCTCGACGCCCTGGTCGCTCCAGTCCAGGTCCTTTTCGGGCGGGGCCGCGAACAGCGTGAAAAGGCGCGCGGTGTCCGCGCCGTAGCGCCGGATCAGCTCGTCCGGGTCCACCACGTTGTTCTTGGACTTGGACATCTTGGCGCCGTCCTTGATGACCATGCCCTGGGTCAGGAGGTTGCTGAAGGGCTCGTCCACGGCAAGCCAGCCCATGTCCCGCAGGACCCGGGTGAAGAAACGCGCGTACAGCAGGTGCAGCACCGCGTGCTCGACGCCGCCGACGTACTGGTCCACGGCCATCCAGTAGTTGGCCCGCTCCCGGTCCAACGGTTGCCGGTCCTCGTCGGGGCACGCGTAGCGCGCGAAGTACCATGACGATTCCACGAACGTGTCCATGGTGTCCGTCTCGCGGCGGGCGGGCCGCCTGCACCTGGGACAGGCGGTCTCGTGGAACTCCCGGAGGCTCGCCAGCGGCGAGCCTCCGGCGCCGGTGAACTCCACGTTGGTAGGGAGCCTGACGGGCAACTCGTCCTCCGGCACCGGCACCATGCCGCAGCGGTCGCAATACACCACGGGGATGGGCGCGCCCCAGTAGCGCTGGCGCGAGATGCCCCAGTCCCGCAGCCGGTAGCGCACGGTACCCTTGCCCCAGCCCTTCTCCTCCAGGCTGGCGGCGATGCGGGCGCGACCCTCGGCGCTGCCCAGTCCGTTGAAGGGGCCGCTGCCGGCCATCACCCCGTCGGCCACGAACGCCTCGGTCATGTCCTCGGCCGCCAGGGTGGCCCCGGCCGGATGGATCACCGGGCGCACCGGCAGGTCGTACTTCCGGGCGAACTCGAAGTCCCGCTGGTCGTGGGCCGGAACGGCCATGACCGCGCCGGTGCCGTACTCCATCAGCACGAAGTTGGCCACGTAGATGGGGATCTTTTCCTCGGTGAACGGGTTGACGCAGTACGACCCGGTGAAGACGCCCTCCTTCTCCATGTCCGCGTCGTCGCGCCGGGAGTGGCTCATGCGCTTCACCTGTGCGGCGAACTCCCGGACCGCCTGTTGCTGCGGCGTGCCCTCGGCGAGATCCAGGGCCAGCGGATGCTCCGCGGCCAGCGAGACGAAGGTCGCGCCGTAGACGGTGTCCTGGCGGGTGGTGAAGACCGTGAGGTCGCCCTCCCGGTCCACCAGCGGGAAGCGGATCTCGGCGCCGATGGACTTGCCGATCCAGTTGCGCTGCATGGTGAGCACCTTGTCGGGCCACCCGCCCGCGAGATCGTCGCACGCCGCCAGCAGCTCATCGGCGTAGTCCGTGATGCGGAAGAACCACTGCGGCAGCTCGCGCATGACCACTTGCTGCTCGCAACGCCAGCAGACGCCGTCCACCACCTGCTCGTTGGCCAGGACCGTCTCGCAGCTCGTGCACCAGTTGACCGCCGAGCTGCGCTTGTAGGCGAGGCCGCGCCTGAGCATCTCCAGGAAGAACAACTGTTCCCAGCGGTAGTAGTCGGCGTCGCACGTGGCCAGCTCCCGGCGCCAGTCGTAGCTGAAGCCCATCTTCTTGAGCTGGGAGCGCATGTAGTCGATGTTCTCCACCGTCCAGCGCGCGGGATGCACCTTGTTGGCGATGGCCGCGTTCTCGGCGGGCAGCCCGAAGGCGTCCCAGCCCATGGGATGGAGCACGTTGAACCCGCGCATGCGCTTGTAGCGCGCGATGACGTCGCCGATGGAGTAGTTGCGCACGTGCCCCATGTGGATGCGCCCCGACGGATAGGGGAACATCTCCAGCAGGTAGTACTTGGGGCGGGGCGAGTCCTCGCCCACCACGAAGCTCTCCTCGCGCTCCCACTCGCTCTGCCACTTCTCTTCGATCTTCCAGAACTCGTACTTCTCGATCATGGTTCCGACCGCTCGCTCTCCTTGTTCTCGTCGGTCTCCTTGAGCCCGTTGGCAAGGGCTACCTGGTCGAGCACTCCGTTGATGAAGGCGGGAGAATCGTCCGACCCGTAGCGGCCGCCGATCTCGATGGCTTCGTCGATGCTCACGTTCAGCGGGATGTCCGGACAGAAGAGCAGCTCGTAGGTAGCGAGCCGCAGGATGATCAGGTCCACCTTCGACAGGCGCTCGAGCTTCCAGTGCTCGACGGCCTTCTCGATGAGCCCGTCGATCTCGTCACGGCGCGCGGCGCTGCCGGCGATCAGTCGCTGAGCGAAGTCCCGGGCCGCGGGACGCGACGGGAAATGCCCCCAAAAGCTCTCCGGACCGGTGGGAGCCGGTTCGCCGGTGATCTCCATCTGGTAGAGCACCTGCAACGCCAGCTCCCTGGCCTTGCGGCGAATGCCTGCCATCGACGAGGAACCGTGGTGCGGGGTCAGGCGAGCTGCCTGCCCAGGCTCGCCATCTCGATGGCCGTCACCGCGGCCTCGAAGCCCTTGTTGCCCATCTTCGCGCCGGCGCGGTCCACCGCCTGCTCCACCGTGTTGGTGGTGAGCAGGCCGAAGGCGATGGGGAGGCCGTGCTGGTTCATGGCGTTGCCCACCCCGCGGGAGGCTTCCCCGCAGATGTAGTCGAAGTGGGGGGTGTCGCCGCGGATCACCGCGCCGACGCAGATCAGCGCGTCATACCTCCCGCTGGCCGCCATCTTGTGGGCGCAAAAGGAGATCTCGAAGGCGCCGGGGACCCATACGACGTCGACGTTCTCGTCCACGTCGGCGCCGTGCCGCCTGAGCCCGTCCATGGCGCCTTGAAGAAGCCGCTCGGTAATGAAGCTGTTGAAGCGGCTGGCGATGATGCCGAAGCGCATCCCCGTGGCGTCCAGTTTTCCTTCGATCACTCGCATGGCCGGCCCTCTAGTGTGGCGTCTGGTTAATTGGCAGCGTAATCTGCGGGTCTTTTTCGCCGTCGGCTGCGTTACGTCACCCCGGGCTTGACCCGGGGTCTTCCTCGCGTGGTGCCCGCCACACGGGGCGACCGCGGGTCGCCCCTACGGGTCATCGCGCCTTGCCGACAACGAACAATCCTCCGCATATTATGCTGCGAATTAACCAGACACCACAACTAGGGACACTGCATTCATTTGCTCTCGATATGGGTGAGAATGTGTCCGAACTTGTCGCGCTTGGTCCGCAGATAGCGCGCGTTGCCGTCCTTGGGCTGGATTTCCAGGGGCACGCGTTCGCTCACCGACAAGCCGTAGCCTTCGAGGCTGACGATCTTGCGCGGGTTGTTGGTCAACAGGCGCAGGCGTTGGATGCCGAGATTCCGCAGGATCTCGGCCGCCACTCCGTAGTCCCGCAGGTCCACGTCGAAGCCCAACTCCAGGTTCGCCTCGGCGGTGTCGCGCCCCTGGTCCTGCAGCGCGTACGCCTTGATCTTGTTGGTCAGGCCGATGCCGCGTCCTTCCTGGTGCATGTACACGATGGCGCCGCACTCTTCCTCGTCGATGAGGCGGAGGGCCGCGTGCAACTGGTCGCCGCAGTCGCACCGTTCCGACGAGAACACGTCGCCGGTCAGGCACTCGGAGTGCACCCGGACGAGGACATCGTCGCGTCCGCTGACATCGCCCTTGACCAGGGCCATGTGTTCGAAAGGATCGAGGTTCGTGCGGTAGAGAATCGCCTTGAAGGACCTGCCGTGGATGCTCGGGAAGTCTTCTTCCCAGACCCTGCGAATGGTCGCTTCGTTGCGCAGGCGGTGCGCGATGAGATCGACGATGGAGACCATCCGCAGGTCGTGGGCGCGCGCGAACTCGCGGAGCCGAGGCCCCACGGCGATATCGCCGTCCTCACCCAGCACCTGGCAGAAGGCCGCCGCCGGCTGGAGGCCGCACAGCGTTGCCAGATCCACCGAGGCCTCGGCCGCCCCCGCCCGGGCCAGCACGCCCCCCTCGCTGGCTTGCACCGGCAACACGTTGCCCGGCATCACGAAGTCACGGGAACCCGCGTCGGCGCGGACACAGGCGCGGATGGTGTGAGCCCGGCCGGCGGCGGACACATCGAGACCCAGCGCCGAGTTGGCGCCCACGGGAGCGCCCACCGGGGCATGACCCGGCACGAGGTTGGCGGGCTCCTCGGCCCGGAACCCCAGGCGCAGCATGTACGAAGGGTGCAGCGCCAGGTAGAGGACACCCCGGGCATGGTGCAACATGAAGTTGACCGACTCGGGGGTCACGTTTTCCGCGGGCATGCACACGAAGCCCACGCCGTCGTCGCTCGGCTCGTCGACGAGCAGAACCGGGCGACCCTGACGGAGTTCTTCCGAAATTTTTTCGATGGGAGTCAGAGACATGCGGGTTCAGGCCGCCGTTCACATCACCGGGTCTCCGGCGCGCGCGACGGAGTGGAATAGGCTTTCACGAATTGCAGGACGTACTTGCCGATAATGTCGGCTTCGAGGTTGACTCTATCACCAACACCACGGTCCTGCAAATTCGTGTGCGCCAGCGTGAAAGGGATGATCGCCACCGAAAACGAGCGCGAAGCGCACTCGTTCACGGTCAGGCTGATGCCGTCCACGGCGATGGAACCCTTGGGCACCAGCAACCGTCCGACCGCCGTGGGGACGCGAAAGCGGAAGAAGGTGAAGTCGCCGCTCGGCTCCACGCGGGTGATCTGTCCCACGGCATCGACATGCCCGGTGACCATGTGACCGCCGAGCCGGTCGTTGAGCCGAAGCGGCCGCTCCAGGTTGACGCGCCCCCCCTCGCGCACATCTTCAAGGTTCGTACGCTTCAGCGTCTCGGGAGAAACGTCCACCGTGAGCCGCCGGCCGGCCTTCTTGACCACCGTCAGGCAGCAGCCGTTCACCGCGATGCTGTCGCCCAGCGCGATCTCCCGCCCCGGCAGCGCGGTCTCGAAGATGAACTCGCCGCCTTCGGCCCCGGCGTGCCAGCGGCGTACCCGCCCCACGTCCTCGATGAGTCCGGTAAACATGGTTGATCGTCCGACCTGGAGAACCTCGACTTGTCGACTTGTTTCCGTCCGACACGCTTACCAGATTCCAGGCTCGTGGTCGAGTTAACCTCAATGTCGCAAAAGAGTTTGTGAAGAGCGATCCGAAGCACGCCCTACGAATCGTCATTCCCGCGAAAGCGGAAATCCAGGGGGCGGTGATGGGGTACCGCGGTTCCCACGGCCCTTTCCTTCACCGAGTCCCGGTCACGACCGGTTGACATCATACTAATACCAAGGTATCTTCAGGATAAATTTAATAACTATATGGAGATTTAGATGAAGATAGGACATATACAGAGAGAAATAGAGGAAAGTCTCGCAAACTTGACCGCTGCAACACTGCCACCGACGCTGGAAGGCTTGAGGCACCTCCCGGTCGGCGATCATAATCCGCAAGTCAGCATTCGTAACCTGAATGGCGGCAGAAAAGTCCGGGACGACGCGGCAGCCAGCTACTTTGACCCGGATCGTTGTGAGGTGGTGATTCGCTTCATCCCGGTCGGGAAGCCCGAGCACGGCGGCAGCGGAACGGAAGCTGGTGTTCCGGACTTCGAGGAACCCTCCAGTCCTTTCGAAGTCGACGAGCCACTGAAACAACTTCTTGACGAGCTCGGGAAGGTTGAAGGCACGCGACCTTTCGTTGGCCTGAAATGGTTTCGGGACCAAGTACTTCCCGCCAGCGGACACGAGTGGACGCGTAATCCGGGGACACTCCATTCCCTGCTGCGTTATGCGACGGACCGGCGCATAATCCTGACCAGCCAAGTGCCGAACCCCAATCAGCCCCACCATCCCGTGACTGCGATACGGACCAATCGAAGGCATCCGCTGTTTCAACCAGAAGCACAAAGGCAGGCGAACAGGTTCACACCCATCCAGATCCGGGGCGGCTCGATTGCCGACACCGTGATTGAGGACAGACGCTGATCATGGCGAGCGTCTATCTCGATACCAGCGCGCTGGTCAAACTGTACATCGAGGAGGAAGGAAGCGCCCGCGTCATGGCCCTCACGGCGGATCGCGATGCCATACAGGCGGTCATTCTGGACATCACCTTGATTGAGTCAAGGTCCGCGATCCGTCGCCGCCAACGTCAGGGTGACATCTCGAGTGCGGACGCGGATCGCGTCCTCAAGCAGATCGAGGAAGACGCGACAGGGACGTTCCTCGTTCAACCCTCCACGTCGGCCGTGATGGAGGAGGCCGCGCGCTTGCTCGATCGTCATCCGCTCAGGGCCTACGACGCGCTTCAGCTTGCGGGATGTCTGGTTGTCCGGAACGATGTGCCTGGTCCACTGACATTCGTCTGCGCGGATATGCGCCTGTGCGAAGCCGCGAGCCTCGAAGGGGTGAACACACTGAATCCGCAGGCACCGTGAGGCCGCATTGAGTGGATACGTTACAACGCCTCGCGTGGCGCGACGTTCACCGGCGGCCCGGTGAAGCGGCCGTCGCTTCCAACCCGAAAAGGCCGAAGAGTTCCTCGCGCGTCATCTGGGCCGACAGGTCCAGCGACACGTCATCCACGAGATCATCGAAGAGCATCTGCTTGCGTTCCAGGATCTCGTCGATGCGTTGTTCGATGGTCCCGGTGCAGGAGTATTTGATGGCGTTGACCTTGACGGCTTGGCCCATGCGATGGCTGCGGTCCTCGGCTTGCCGCTCCACCGCCGGGTTCCACCACCGGTCGAGGTGAAAGACGTAGGACGCTTCCTGTAGATTGAGCCCCAGTCCGCCGGCGCGCAGGGACAACACCAACGCCCGGTGCCGGCTGCTCTCCTTGAATCGCTGGATGACGGCCTCCCGTTCACGCGGGCTCATGCCGCCGGTGAACGAAAGCGGCTCGAATTCGCGCAGGTATTGTGCGGCGGCCGCCACCCCGAACACATCGCTGGTGTACTGGGAAAACACCAGCGCCTTGTGTCCTTGCGCCGACAGTTGCAGCAGGCGCTCGCGGATGTCGGCGAGCTTGCTGGACTCGCCGGTCCTGGGGTCGGCGTTGCATATCTGCTTCAGGCGACTGATGAGTTGAAGGACGTGTTCGACGCCGATCTCGGCCCCCAGTGACCTGAGATACACGATTCCTTCCTGTTCGGCCTTGTCGTAGCTCTCACGCTGCCTCGGGTTCAGGTCGATGGCCACCTTGGTGATCTGCTTCGACGGGAGGTCGGTCAGGACCTCCGACTTCTTCCGGCGCACCTGCAGCTCCCGATGCCGCTCCCGCAATCCGGCGCCCGGGTAGTAGCGCCGCACGGGGCCGCCGCCGTCCCCGTGGTCCACGAACTCCAGGATCGAGGCCAGCTCGTCCTCGTGATTCTCGATGGGCGTGCCGCTCAACGCCCACGAGCGCAGGCGCCGCAGCCCCTTCAACGCGGCGCTGGTGTCGTTGCGGTTCTTGATCCGCTGGGCCTCGTCGGCGACCACGAGGTCCCAGACCCGTTGCCGCAGAGGTGTCCGTGGCCCGGCGGCGAAGTCCGCGCGCAGCGTATCGTAGCTGATCAGGGTCACGTCCACGTTGGCGTTCCACTGCCACCGCCGTTCCGCGGCGGGGCCGCGGACGATGATGGCGGAGAGTTCCGGCGCCCATTTCGCCAACTCGCGCCGCCACTGGTCGAGCAGGCTGGCGGGCGCGGCGACGAGACATGACGCGATCTCGCGCCGGGCCACGAGGATGCGCAGCGCGGCGACGGCCTGCACGGTCTTTCCCAAGCCCATGTCATCGGCCAGCAGCAGCCGCTCGTTGACCATCAGCGCGCGTACGCCGCGCTTCTGAAAGGTCATCAACGGACCGGGCCATTCCGGCGCATCCTCCTCGGGCCCCCGGAAGATCCTTGGCGGAGCGGCGAGCACGGCCCAGAGCCGCTCGGCCAGTGTCACTCCCTCTGGCGGGGGGCGGCGGGGCGATCCTTCCCGGATGCCTGGAGGGCGTTCCCCGGCGAACCCGGCGCCCGGAAAAGAGCCCGCGCCATCTGCCCCCGGCAGCGCCAAGAGGCGCACCACCACCGCCAGTCCCGGCGCCGCGGCCAGCGCCCGAACATGCCTGTCGGCGAAAGCCTCGACCAGACCCCGGCCGGCGCGCAAGAGCGGCTCCCTGGGACCGGCGCCGTGCAACACCTGGTCCAGCAGCGCCGTCGGACCTGCCTCGCCGGGGCATCCGTATTCCCAACCGACCTCCATGTCGGCGCCGGGAAACGCGGAGCCCTCGAGTTCAGCGCGGTCTTTATCGGCCTTGGCGGGGGCCTTTCTCATCGCCACTCGGCACAGGAAGGATCCGTCCGGAACGCATTCGTCCAGTGTCTCCCGAGGCGCCTCCTCGGCAAACGCGAACACCAGCGCGGGGAAAGGATCGAGGCAAGAGAGCAGCGATTGGGCAAGCTGTGGCGAAATATCGGGATCGGAGTCATGCGCGTCGGCTCCGGAGCCGGCGCGCGTGAAAAGAAAGTCAAGAGGCGCGCCCTCGGGCGTGGTCCGGAGCAGCCCGGCGCGAACGCCGGCCCCGTCGTCTTCACGGACGAGCCGCAGCCACGCCACGGTTCCGGCGGTCTCGCGTGTGTCCGCGGCGCTCACGGGCGATCCGGCCTCCGGCTACCTGCGGCCGGCGTTCTCATCCTCCGATCCGCGCTCGAGGTCTCGGTCTTCGGCGTAGACCGGGCGGTACTCCTCGCCTTCGATATCGGGCGTCGCGCCCGGGTAGAGTCTCCGAAGGTCCCACTCGTTGATGGCGGAGCGCACCCTGTAACGCATCCGGTTGCGGTGGCTGTCGCCGCCGGCATCCGCGGAAAGCCCCGGAGCATCCCAACCATAGGCCGTGGCGTACATGCGCCGGAGTTTCTCCAGGGTGTCACGAACGTCCGATTCGGCAGGCCGACCCAATTCCTGTTGGCAGGCCTGTTCCAGCAGGCGCATGCCCGTTTCAGCGCGGGCAGCGTGTTCCCGGTATCGACTGGACGCCAGTTTCGGACCCACGTAATCACGGTCCTTCTTGCCGTCCGGACTGATCACCGCCGTGGCAAAGTCGCCCGACACCGTCCCGACGACCACCAGCCCCGGGTTCTCTTCCCCGACCGCTCTGCCCATCCAGCGCGCCAACTCCGCGTACGCCCGGCCCCTTTGCAGCAGGGAATAGGAACCGATCAGCTCGATCTCGTCCAGCAGCACGACCCAACCCCGGCAACCCGCCCCCTTGATGAGCTGGGTTGCGAAACGCAGCCACTGCGGCGGCAGCTCTCCGGCCTTCGGCGCCCCGAAGGACCAGGCGCGCTGTTGCCCGATCCGGCGCAGGCCGTCCTTGACCCGCGAGACCCTGATCCGTTCCCCGGCCCAGAACCTCTCGATGTCCCAGTTGAGATCGACGTCGCTGTTCAAGCGCTCGTAGATCATGAGACTCGCCGGAAACATCGGACTGACGACGCCTGCCTCCGCGGCCCGGTTCGCCCACTCGAGAAAGCGAGCGTATGCGGCGGAGCCGAAATCCAGGGACTGTCCCAGCTCCTCGATCAGACGGCCGCGGCGCTCGGGCAGCCGCCCGTTCTCCACCGCGGACTTGAACACCTTGGCAAGGTCGTAAAGCGGCGTCTCCTTGCTGATGGCGACCCTGCTGCAGACGAAGCCGCGCGTCAGTGCCCGCTGCTCCAGGTAAGTGATGAGATGCGATTTGCCTGCGCCGAAATCCCCCGACACGAGCATTCCGAGTGCGTCGTCGGGCGGGGCGTCCGCGTCCGCGGCATTCGCCAGCAGCTCCTCGAACCGGCGTTCCGCATCCGGCTGATTGCAACCGAGGAGCTTCACGGCATCCCGGTTGGGCACGCCGTTGCGCAACGCTTCAAGAGCGCGCCGGCAGGTCGTCACCGACGGTTCAGCATCCAAGACGGGACCCTCCTCCACTCACGACGGCCCTTCGGCCGCAAGCGACTCGACCGGGACCGCATTCCGGGATCTGAGTTCGACAGCCGCCGCATCGTTTCACGACAGTCGCACCAGCGACGCCACCGGATTCACCAGATTCCGGTCGCGCACGTCGTTCATGATCCTGGTGCGCAGAGCCGGGTAAACGCCGTAACCCCGGGAGGCCGAGCTTTCGTCGAGAAACTCGTCGCAGGTCATGACGAACAGCAGCATTCCCGGCAGACGGTCGATGTCGTCGACGAACTCGCGCAGCAGCTCGTAGTGATCCAGGGCCATGGCCCGGGTGTAGTAGCGCCGGTCATCCCTTGGATTGCGCGCCAAGGTCACCCTGGAGTTGTCCAGCAGAAGGACCGTTCCGGCATGCCCGCAAAACCGGATCCAGTAGAGCGTGGACTGTATGAAGTATCGCGCCGTCGTGCGGTTGATGGCGCCGTAGATGGCGAACGGGCGAACGCTGCTGACGCGCGAACCATCTCCCCGAAGCCAGTCGAGAACAGGTTGCCTGGTGTATGCGTCGTTTTCGAGAACGTCCTCGCCCTCGCAAAGATGGCACATGGCTACCCGGAAATCCCGGACCATGTGCGGGTTCCTGAAGACCTCGTCCTGCAGCGTCGGTCTCAGGTTCTGGAGAACCAGGCGCTTCTCCAACCCGTTGGCTTCGGCAATGGCGTCGAAGACGTTGCCGGAAACATTTTCGTCCACGCCCTCCACGGCGTAGGAGCTGCGCGCCGCCATGCGCAGAACGAGACGGCGGGCCAGCCCCCGCCAATCGACCTGGCGCGCCAGCCCGAAGAAGATGTCCTGGGGCATGTGCACTCGAACCTCGGCGGCGTCGAGGCAGGCGAACACGAAGCCGTAGTCCCGGCAGCCCCGGCGCACCGCGTCTTGCAGGCCGGCCTTCAAGAGGTCCGGAGTCACCGCGAACTTGACGGCCGCGCCGCCGTCCCGGATGAAGCCGGACGCCAAGTACTCGGCGTCGATGAACCGCAGCCACTCTTGCAGGGGCAAGGTCGTGGACATCAGCCGTCCCGGGTGAACCGGATGCCATAGTAGGCCACGTCGCGTCCGTCCGGTCCCACGAACGTGAACAAGCCTTTCGGGCTCCGGGCGCCCGTGGATGACGGGAAAGAAACGGTAGCGCCCTTTTTCGTCGACCACGGACCGTTGACGTCGAGGAGATAGACGTCTCGCGCGAAGTCGGTACGGCCATACTCGCGCGTACTGCCCGGCAGAGACGTAAAAAGCCGGTAGATGCGGTCCAGCGGCACGACGTTGCCGATGCCCCCGCCTCCGGCCAGGTCCCTCGAAACGTCGCGCAAGACTTCCGCGTAGACGCTGTAGAGCGATTCGAGAAAACGAGCCGAGTCGTAACGGCCGCCCTTCTTCTGGTTCTCCAACAGGAGTCCCGCCAAGTGGGTCGGACGGATGGCGGAGACCTTCTTCCTGTCGATGTACACCGCGCGGTCACCGGGCTGAATGCGCAGGATGGAAGGATGGGCCACGAGCCTGCCCTCGCGTTCGTGAATCGTCAGGCCGCGCTCGGATGCGATGCGGCGCAATTCGTCCGCGTAGCCGTCCCTGAAGTACTGTTCTTCGTCGTTGTCCTCGAACGGCCACGACCGCGTGGCATTGGACACCGCCTGGCCCAGCGAAGCCAGGGCCCCGTCGAGCATCTTCTGCGTTCTCCGAATGACGCCGATGTTTCCTTCACGCGCTGCCTTCTGCAACTGCCGGGCCAGCTTCGTCAAGTCCCCGGCCGTGTCGAGCATGGTGCCCGCGGCCCGTTCGGTGTCCCCGAATCCTTGTTCGAAATCCGCCATCTCCCGCTCCCGTCGTGATTGCAGCGGATCATATCAACCGATCTACGGGTGGGCAAACGCAGGCCTTCAACGTCCGGGGGATCGCGGGCCCTCCGCTCACAGATACGCCGACACCAGGATGTCCTCGCCCAACCGCCGGACCGCCGTCCCGGCCAGTCGCGGGCACTGGCGCATGCGCTCGATGCCCAGGTCGCCAACCATGGGGAGGCCCTCGGCACCGATGAATTTGGGGGCGTAGAAGCACAGCACCTTGTCCACGGCCTTTTCCGAGATGGCGCCGGCCGCGGTCACCGCCCCGCCTTCGAGCAGGACGCTGAGAATGCCCGCGCGGGCGAGCTTCCGGAGCACGCGCCGGAACGAGATGCGCCCGCGGCTCACGGGGAAGCGCCACACCTGGACCCCGAGGTCCCGCAGGCGTTTCCCGCGGTCCTCGGGGGCGTCGTTGCCCGTGACCAGCACGGTCTTCTCGGGGTGCGGCTGGGTGACCAGCTTGGCGGTGGGGGGCGTGCGCAAGCGCCGGTCCAGAACGACGCGCAACGGGTCGCGCCCGCCCGGCAGGCGGCAGGTGAGCTGGGGATCGTCGGCCAGCACGGTGCCGGAGCCCACCAGTACGGCATCCAGTTCGTTGCGCAGGCGGTGCACGTAGCGGCGCGCGGCCGGTCCGGTAACCCAGCGGGAGTCTCCGGTGGCGGTGGCGATGCGGCCGTCCAGCGACGCCGCCAGCTTGAGCGTGACGAAGGGGAGCCCGCGGGTGACGTGCTTGACGAAGGCCTCGTTGAGCCGGCGGCACTCATCTTCCCGCACGGTCGCATCCACGCGGATGCCCGCGTCGCGCAGGGCCTGCACGCCGCGGCCCGCCACGGCGGGGTTGGGGTCGATCATGCCCGCCACCACCCGCGCGACACCCGCTTCGATGACAGCGCGGGCGCACGGGGGGGTGCGCCCGAAGTGGCTGCAGGGCTCCAGGTTGACGTAAAGCGTGGCGCCGCGCGCCGCCGCCCCGGCCTCGCGGAGGGCGGCCACCTCGGCATGGTCCGCGCCGGCCCGGGCATGATAACCGCGCCCCACGACACGGCCGTCGCGCACCACCACCGCCCCCACCATGGGATTCGGACTGGTCCTGCCCGCCGCCCGGCGCGCCAGGCGGAGGGCGGCGCCCATGTAATGCGGATCGCTGTGCCCGGAGGCGTTCATGACCGAACCGGGGAAGTCAACGGCCACGGGGCCGCGCTCGTTCCTTGCCCGGGAGGATGCCGGGAAACCGGTTGACGGAGTTCGATGGACCGGAGAGTCCGGTAGCCCACGGGTGCTCGACCGTCGGCCGCATGGAAGTGCCTCTCATACCGGTTCGTTGCCAGCGAGAGGAGGGGTCGGAGGGTTGTCGGCGCCGGCGGACTTCCGCCGCGCCCTTCTCGCCGCTCCGGTCTTGCGCGGCGACTCGGGCCCGGCGCGGTTCGTTCGCTGGTTGAGGAGGTCCTCCAACTCGGCCATGAACTCGTTGAGGTCCTTGAAGGAACGGTAGACCGAGGCGAAGCGGACGTAGGCCACCGCATCGGTATCGTGCAGCTCGCGCATGGCAGCCTCGCCGATGATGGAGCCGAGGACCTCCTTCTCGCCGCGTTCCTGGACGCCGCGCTCGATGCGGTCGGCCATGGCCTCGATGGCGTCCATGCTGACGGGACGCTTCTCGCAGGCGCGCTTGAGTCCGTTGGTAATCTTGAGGCGATCGAAGGCTTCCCGGCGTCCGTCCTTCTTGACCACCATGGGCATGGCCTCTTCCACGCGCTCGTAGGTGGTGAATCGGCGCGAGCACACCATGCATTCCCGGCGCCGCCGGATCATCTCGCCGTCCTTCCCGAGCCGGGAGTCGATGACGTGGCTATTGGACTGGCGGCAAAAGGGGCATTTCATGGGATGCCTGCCTGGTCGGCACGTGGCGGTCCGGGACCGGTGGCCTCGGCTACTTCTCCGTGTTTTGGCGCGCGTTCCCGCGGTACACGGGGAAGCGCCCGCACAGTTCCCGCACGTCGGCGGCCACCGCCGCGAGGCCCGCGTCGTCCCCGACGCGGGCAAGGGCGCGCCGGATCAGCTCGGCGATGAGCCGCATCTCCGGCTCCTTCATGCCGCGGGTGGTGACGGCCGGGGTGCCGAGGCGCACCCCGCTGGTGACGAACGGCGAGCGGGTTTCGAAGGGCACGGTGTTGCGGTTGGCGGTGATTCCCGCCTGCTCCAGGGTTTCCTGAGCGAGCTTGCCCGTCAGCTCGGAGTCCCGCAGGTCCATCAGCATCAGGTGGTTGTCGGTGCCGCCGGAAACCAACCGGAAATCGCCCTCCATCAACGCCGCGGCCAAGGCCTTGGCGTTGGCGACGATCTGCCGCTGGTAGTCGGCGAACTCCGGCGTCGCGGCTTCCTTCAAGCCCACGGCCTTGGCCGCGATGACGTGCATGAGAGGGCCTCCCTGCATGCCCGGGAACACCCGGCCGTTGAGGCTCTTGGCGTGCTCTTCGCGGCACAGGATCATGCCTCCGCGCGCTCCGCGCAGGGTCTTGTGCGTGGTGGTGGTGACGAAGTCCGCGTAAGGCACCGGGCTCGGGTGACAGCCGGCGGCGACCAGGCCGGCGATGTGCGCCATGTCCACCATCAGCAGCGCTCCCACCTCGTCGGCGATCTCGCGGAACCTGGGGTAGTCGATGGTGCGCGGATAGGCGCTCGCCCCCGCCACGATGAGTCGCGGCCGATGCTCCCGGGCCAAGTCCGCCAACGCGTCGTAGTCGATGGTCTCGGTGTCCTCCGAGACACCGTAGGGCACTACGTTGTACAACCGGCCGGAGAAGTTCACGGGACTCCCCATGGACAGGTGCCCGCCGTGGGACAGGTCCATGCCGAGGTAGGTGTCGCCGGGGTTCAGCACCGCGAAGTACACGGCCATGTTCGCCTGGGAACCGGAATGGGGCTGAACGTTGGCATGCTCGGCTCCGAACAGCTCCCTGGCCCGCTCCACCGCCAGACGCTCCACCACGTCGACGTACTCGCAGCCGCCGTAGTAGCGCCGCCCCGGATACCCCTCCGCGTACTTGTTGGTCATGAGCGAGCCCTGGGCCTCGAGCACGGCCACGCTCACCACGTTCTCGGAGGCGATCAACTCCAGGTTGGACTCGAGGCGCTCGCTCTCGTCGGCGATCGCTTGAAAGACCTCGGGATCGACTTGCTCCAGGCTGGCTGATATCACTCTCTATTCCTCGTCGTTGAGCGGCATGGGACCGTGGCGAGCAGGAGGCGGCACTGCCCACATGGGCAAGGCATGCTCATGCCGGACGGTCGGAACCACGCGGCGAACGGACTTGCGGACGTTACCGGTGGCTCTCGATGTAGTCGATGACGTCTTGCACGGTCTTGATCTTCTCGGCGTCTTCGTCCGAGATCTCCATCTCGTACTCCTCCTCCAACGCCATGACCAGCTCGACGATGTCCAGGGAGTCGGCCCCCAGGTCCTCGATGAACGAGGCTTCGGGGCTCACCTCGCCGTCGCTCACCCCCAATTGCTCACAGATGATCTCCTTGACCCTCGCCTCGACGTCTGTCGCCATCTTTTACCCTCCTCTTCGTATCCGTGCTCGTGTTCGTGGTACCGGTGTCCTGCGCCTTCTCGCGGGTGGCGGAGTCACATGTACAGGCCGCCGTTGACCGCGATGGTCTGTCCCGTAATGTATTCGCCCCCCGGACCCACCAGAAAAGCCACGGTCCCCGCGACGTCGCCGCCGCTGCCGAACCGCCCCAAGGGAATCGCCTCGAGATAACGGCCCCGTGTTTCCTCGTTCAGGCCCGCCGTCATTTCGGTTTCGATGAAACCCGGCGCCACCGCGTTGACGGTAATGCCGCGCGGCGCGAGCTCTCGGGCCATGGACTTGGTGAACCCCTCGATGCCCGCCTTGGAAGCGGCATAAACGGACTGGCCAACGTTCCCCATTTGTCCGGCCACCGAGGTCAGGTTCACGATCCGGCCGTACCGTTGCCGGATCATCCTTCGCGCGGCCGCCTTGGTGCAGTGGAAGAGCCCCTTGAGATTGACATCGATGATCCGATCCCAGTCCGGGGCCGATTGGCGCAACAACAGACCGTCGCCGGTCACGCCCGCATTGTTGATTAAAATATCAAGTTTTTCATGCCCGTCAATGATCCCCTTGACGGCCTCCTCCACCTGATCGGCGCGGCCCACGTCGAACGCGGCCAGCTCGGCGCGTCCGTTCTCGCTCAGCACCTTCTCCAGCACCTCCTGGGCCGCCGCGTGGTTCTCCCGGTAGTTGATGACGACGCGGGCCCCCAGCCGGGCCAGGCACAGGACCACCTCCCGCCCGATGCCCCTGCTGCCGCCCGTAACCAACGCGACTCTGTCCGCCAGCGGAGTGGCCGCCATGGGCGTCAGGCTCCCAACTCCGTCACGAGCTTGTCCACGTCGGCGGGCGCTTCCACGTGGAGGTTCCGCACGCGCCGGTCGATGCGCCGGATGAGCCCCGAAAGGACCCGCCCGGGACCGAGCTCCACGGCGTGCTCACAGCCGGCCTCCACCAGCGTCCGGACCGACTCGTCCCATCGAACCGGCGCCACCACCTGCTCCACCAACAGGGGCTTCACCCGCGCCGCATCCAGGTTCACCGTCGCTTCGACGTTGGTGACGACGCCCACGGACAAGGGATGCACATCGACCGCCTCCAGCACCTCGCGCAAGCCCTCGGCCGCGGGCTTCATCAAAGCGCAGTGGAACGGTGCGCTCACCGCGAGTTCCACGACCTTGCGCGCGCCCGCGTCGCGCGCCAGTTGCGCGGCCCGCCTTACCGCCGCGCGCGCCCCCGATACCACCACCTGTCCGCCGCCGTTCAGATTGGCGGGAGCCACCACTTGCCCGTCCGCCGCCACGGCGCAGATCCCGTGCACGGCGTCCGTCTCCAGCCCGAGAATGGCCGCCATGCCGCCCTCACCCTCGGGCACGGCCTGCTGCATCAGACGGCCCCGCTCCCGCACCACCCGCGCCGCATCCGCCAACCCGAGGGCACCCGCGCACACCAGGGCGCTGTACTCTCCGAGACTGTGGCCCGCCACCCAGGCGGGCTCGAAACCGGACCGGCATTCCAGTACCCGCAGCGCGGCCACGGACGCCGTGAGGATCGCCGGCTGGGTGTTTTCCGTGCGGTTGAGGTCGGCCTCGGGGCCGCGAAAGCAAAGCTCCCGCAATCCGAAACCCAGCGCGTCCTCGGCCTCCTCGAAGACGGCCGTGGCCTCGGGGAACCGGTCGCACAAGGCCTGGCCCATGCCCACGTACTGGGAGCCCTGTCCGGGAAAGACGAAAGCGGTCTGTGTCCGGTCTGTCACCCTTCTCCGCCCAACGCGTTCACGATGTCGTTGTTGATGTCTTGCGAGACGGCCTCGGCTGCGACCCGCACGGCGTTCTTGATGGCCTTCGCGGACGAGCCTCCGTGCGCGACGATGGCAATGCCGTTCAAGCCGATCAAGGGCGCGCCCCCGTAGTGGGCGTAGTCGAGCCGGTCGTAAGCGCGTCTCATGGCGCCGCGGCTCAACAGGTATCCCAACCGGCTCGACAGGCTGCCGCGAAACGCCTCCTTGAGCACCGTGGAAACGAACTGTCCGAGTCCCTCCATGGTCTTCAGCGCGACGTTGCCGGTGAAGCCGTCGCAGACCACCACATGAACCCGGCCGTTGGTGATGTCCCGGCCCTCCACGTAACCCGCGAAGTTCAAATTCGTGCCCCGCAACTCGCCGAGCGCCTCGCGCGTGAGGTCGTTGCCCTTGCTTTCCTCTTCCCCGTTGCTCAGGACGCCGACCCGGGGGCGGGCGATGCCGAGAATCTTCTCCGCGTAGATGGCTCCCATGTGCGCGAACTGCACCAGTTGCCGGGGCTTGCAGTCGGCATTGGCACCCCCGTCCACCAACACCGTGCCCCCGGACAGGGACGGGCTCACCGCCAGGATCGCCGGCCGGTCCACGCCGGGCAACCGCCCCAGCACGAACATGCCGATGGCCATCATGGCCCCCGAGTTCCCCGCGCTCACCACCGCGTTCCCTTCCCCGGCCTTCAGCCGGTCGAAGGCGGCCCTCATGGAAGAGTCCCTCTGTTTCAAGGCGCGGCTGGGCGAGTCGTGCATGTCGATGAAGGTCGTCGCGGACAGCACGCGTACGGCCGAAGGGTCGTACTTGCGGCTCGACAGCTCGGACTCCACGGCGTCCCCCTGGCTGACCAGGGTCACCTCCACCCCATACTCCTCCACCGCATCCAGGGCTCCGGCCACAACGACACCCGGGCCGTGGTCACCGCCCATCGCGTCGACGATGATCCGCCGCATCACGGATTCGGGACAGGCGCGCTCGACAGCATGCCAGGCGTCTTCGCCGGTCTACGTCTCTTCGCCAGCCGTGACCCGCAGGGCCTTGTAGTAGCCGCAGGCCGCGCAGACCCGGTGCCGGAGCATCGCCGCGCCGCAACGGGAGCAAATCACCCACTGCGGCGCCGTGATGGCGTCATGGGCGCGGCGCTTGTTGCGCTTGCTGTTGGAGGTTCGTCTCTTGGGTACGGGCATGTCTTCATCCTGCCTGGTTTATGGTTGCCGATCTGGCGGCGTTACGGACGGCCCAGTCGGAGGTTGCGGAAAACGGCCATGCGGGAATCCCCCGGCAACGTGCACCCGCACGTGGTCCGGTTCAGCTCGGCTCCGCAATCGGGGCAGAGGCCGCGGCAACTTTCACTGCACAGTGGCCGGAGGGGCAGGGCGAGCAGCGTCTGCTCGCGGACGAAGGGCGAGAGGTCGATGTCCTCCCCGGTGTAGAAGCTCAAGCCCATTTCGTCCGCCGTGAGTTCCATGTTCTTATTAGTCGGAAGGGGGTCCGGGGTCAATACGAAGTCGAAGGATTTCTCCATGACGAAGTCGAAGTTTTCCAGGCAACGGCTGCACTCGGTCTCCGCTTCTCCCTTGAGGCTTCCGTGGAAGAACAGTTCCCTTCCCGACCGGTAGTAGGTGACGTCGATCCTGACCCCCGACGGAAAGCGGACCGCCGCCGAAGCTCCTTCCTGGACGATGTCGGGGATTGCGGAGAAGCAGGCCTCCCTGGGTAGTGTGTCAATCCGGCTCAGGGGAATCTTCAAGGCAACTCCAGTCAAACGGTCTTCTTAGCTGGCAAGCGTTGTCCATGTCAATCACGGCCGGAGCGCCCGTGCGCGGTACCTTGTGTACGCGGATCGTTTCTGTTAAACGCTTGAGTCCGTGATTTCCTCCTCGCATCTCCATAGTCAGTGGTCCGGCGGCGGCCCCCGCGCGCGCGGTCTTGTGGGAGGGGGCGCGTGAACGCTCGTCTCGGACTCGTGCACGCCGTGCTGCTGGCCACGGTGGACCTCAGCACCACGGTGCCGCCACAGCACCCGTCCGCCCGGAACCTCGGCACCGAGCGCATGGGCTCGGGGACCATCGTCGACTCCGACGGCATCATCCTGACGGTCAACTATGTCGTCAACGGCGCCGACTCCATTACGGTGACGCTTGCCGACGAGAAGCAGTACCCCGGCCGTCTCCTGGCCCAGGACTTCGACAGCGGCCTCGCCTTGGTCAGGATCGACGCCAACTCTCTGCCGTTCCTGCGCCCGGCGGAAACCGTCACCGTGGGTCAGCCCGCCTTCATGATCGCCAGCAGCGGACAGCACAACCGCCGCGTGAGCGACGGCAACGTCACCTCGCTGGAGGGCTACGACGGCCAGTGGGAGTACATGCTGGAGAAGTCCATCCGGGTGAGCGCCTTCAACCCGGGCTTCGGCGGCGGCACGCTGGCGGATTCGCACGGGCGGCTGCTGGGAGTCGTTTCGCTGAACCTCAACGACATCGGGAAGTTCACCATGGCCATCCCGGTGGAGTACTACCTCCGGGACGCGGATGAACTGCGACGCTTTGGCCGTATCCGGAGTCGCCCCGCGCGTCCCTGGCTCGGCCTCTACTCCCAGGCCATGAGTGGACACGTGCTGGTGACCGGGGTGACGCCGTCCGGACCCGCGGAAACGGCGGGCCTCAAGCAGGGCGACATCATCCTTGCCGTGGAGCACCAGGAGGTGCAGACCCGGCCCCAACTCTACCGGGAGTTGTGGAAGAAGCAGGCGGGCGACGTCATTACCTTCCGCGTGATCCGGGGCGACGGCTCGATGGACGTCCAGGTTCCCAGCATCGATCGCTGGGACCGCAATCAGAACAACCCACCGGGCGGCAAGGCCGGCGCCTGAGCGCCGTCCGGGCGCGCACCGTGAAAAACGTCACCACCTATCGCGTCATCTACGGCGACACGGACCAGATGGGTGTGGCCTACTACGCCAACTATCTTCGCTGGTTCGAAATCGGCAGGACCGAGTTCATGCGCCAGGCAGGCATTCCCTACGACCAGGCGGAACGGGAGGGGATCTTCTTTCCCGTGACCGAAGTCCAGTGCCGCTACCGCAAACCGGCCCTCTACGACAACCTGCTCTGGATCGAAACCACCATCGAATCCCTGAGCCCGGTGGCGGTGAGGTTCCACTACCGCATCGGCCTCGAAGGGCACCGCACCGCGCTGGCGTCCGGCTGGACGAAGCACGCCTGCCTCGGCACCGGGCGCAGGCTGACGCCGCTGCCCGAGACCTACGCGCGCCGTCTGGGCCTCACGGGAGGCTAGTGCCGTGTCCCCTCTTCCACCCGTCCGGGGTCATGGTCAGGGAGCCGGCTCCGCCGCGGCCTGAACGCGGGCAGCGGTTTCGAGACTGGGAACGTGATAGGTCTCCGCGACGCGCCGCAATAGCGCGATATTGTCCGTGTGGCCCGTCATCCGCGCGATCACACGGCCGCGTATGGGGCGCCCGATGAGGGAGAAGTCGCCGACGATATCCAGTATCTTGTGGCGCACGAACTCGTCGTCGAAGCGCAGGACGGTGTTGATCACCCGCTCTTCGTCGACGAGGATGCAGTTGCCGAGGCGGCCGCCCTTGATCAGGCCCATCCGTTCGAGCTTCTCGAAGTCGCGCAGGAAACCGAAGGTCCGGGCCGGGGCGAGCTGGTCACGAAACGACTCCGCTCCCCGGTGGACGTAGATGTATTCCTGGCTGCCCACGGGGCTCGGATAGCGCAGGTGATAATGCACCGTGAAGACCTCCGCCGGTTCGATGACGATCTCCTCCGGCCCGTCGCCGCTCACGCGCAGGGTCCGATCGATGACGATCTCCGGGCACGCCCCCTCCTGCTCTTCCACCCCGGCCTCCTCGATCAGGCGGCAGAACTCGATGGCCGAACCGTCCATGATGGGAATTTCACCGTACATCTTGATCAACAGGTTGGTGATGCCGTAGGCGTGAAGCGCCGCCAGAAGGTGCTCCACGGTGCCCACCACCACGCCGCCGCGCCGCAACGACGTGGCGAAATCGGTGGAGCGCACGCAGTCGAGATGGGCCGGAACCGTGGCATCGCCGGAGATGCCGCCGAAGTGAATGCCGCTGTCCTCCGGCAGCGGGTGCAGGATGACGCCGGTGCTGACCCCCGAATGCAGCCCCAGCCCGCACGCCACGACGCTCTTCTTGAGGGTCTTCTGACGCACGTCGCCGCCGCCCGCGACAACGGTCCGGGACGACCGTGCCGCCGCCCCGTGTAGCCGCAACCGCGCCTCGGCCGCCGGACCCTCGCGCCGCGCGTCGCCGCAGGCGCGCTTGATGGTGGCCAGCAGCCCGTCCAGGGACAGCGGCTTCTCGATGAAGTCGAAGGCACCGAGCTTGGTCGCGGTCACCGCCGTGTGGATGCTCCCGTGGCCCGAGATCATGATGACGCGGGCATCCGGATGCACGCTCTTGATCTGCTTGAGCAGTACGATGCCATCCATCTCCGGCATCCAGATGTCCAGCAGGATCACGTCCGGTGCCTCCTGCGCCACAAGCTGCAGAACCTCGGCCCCCTCGGTGGCCGCGATCACGCGGTAGCCCTCGTCGGCGAGTATCTCGCGCACGGTCTCGCGGATGACGTCCTCGTCGTCCACCACCAGCACGGTTCGTTGCGCTGCCTGCATCGTCTGTGAATCCTCCACGTAATGCGCGAGGCCGAATCCTCGGTTCCCGCGTGCCCGCGTCCCGCGTCAGGACGCCTCGCTCGCGCGGACATCGAGCGGTTCCGCCTGCGCGGCCACCGGCAGCTCGATGATGAAGCGCGTGCCGCGGGGCTGGTTCTGGCGCACGCGAACGTATCCACGGTGGTCCGCCACGATGGTGCCCACGATCGAGAGCCCCAGTCCCGTGCCGTCCTCCTTGGTCGAATAGTACGGCTCGAAGATCCGTCCCCGGTCTTCCCTGGCGATGCCCTCCCCCTCGTCCGCCACCTCCAGCCGCACCATGCCGAAAGCTTCGTCGAAGCGCGTTGCGATCTCGATGCGTCCGTTGCCGCCCAGGGAGGCCACCGCATTGTCCAGCAGGTTGAACAGCGCGCGCTTGATCTGCTCGCGGTCCAGCTCCACCGGCGGAAGCGGCTCCTGCTCCGAGAAATCGAACTCGACCTCCCGGTGGCCCTCCTTGAAAAGGAACAGCGCCTCCCGCACCACCTCGTTCAAATCGCCGGGACCGAGCTTGGCCGTAGGCAGCCGCGCGAAGTTCGAGAACTCGTTCACCAGTGTCTTGAGCTCTTCCACCTGGCGGATGATGGTGGAGGTGCACTTGTCCAGCACCCCCCCGTCGCCGTCCAGGACGTTCTCGTAGCGTTTGCGCAGGCGCTGCGCCGAGAGCTGAATCGGCGTCAGCGGGTTCTTGATCTCGTGCGCGATACGGCGCGCCACCTCACGCCAGGCCTCCACCCGTTGCACGCTCTGGATCTCCGTGAGGTCCTCCATGAACACCATCACCCCGAGCGTGCGTCCGGCGTCATCGCGCAGGTCGGCGGCCACGGTCATGAGCATCCGCACGCGCTCGCCGCCGCCGATGCGCACACCGCACTCCACCGCAAGTCCGTCCTTCACCTGCTCGATGACCTCGAGCAAGGGCTGCAACTCGGGCGCCCCCAGCGCCTCCTCGTAGCGCCGGTACAACACGTCCGCGGCGCGGAGATCCAGGATCTGCTCCGCCGCCTTGTTGACGATGGTCACCTTTCCGGACCGGTCCACCGAGATGACTCCCGCGGTGATGTTGGCGAGCAGGGTTTCCATGTACTGCCGGCGCTGCTCCAGCTCGGAGTGGGTGTGTTTGAGGTCCTCGGTCATCTGGTTGAACGAGGCCACCAGCGTGCCGATCTCGTCGTCGCCGCCGCTTTCGATACGGTAGTCCAGGTTGCCGTGCGCGACCTCATGCGTGCCCTCGGCCAACTGCTGGATCGGCACCGTGATGCCCTTGGCCAGCGCAAAGCCGAACCACGAGGCCGCGAAGATCATCACCAGGGTGATGAGCAGCAGCGTCAGCATGTACGCCTTCTTCACCGGCTCGTTGAGGATGGCCATGTGCTTGTACTCTTCGTACGACCGGGAGATCGCCCGTGCCTTCTTGCTCACGCTCACGGGCACGAAGAAGTCCACCACCACCGCTCCGATGATGCGCCGGCCCTCGCCGTAGACCGGCACCGCGCCGCGCAGCACGTCGCCGGCGCCCAGCGCCTCGCTCCGGGTCACCTCGAGGCCGCGCAACGCGCTGTCGAGGAAATCCGCACGGGGCCGGACCGTGACTCCCGTGGGCACCTGGTCGTTGAACGCCTTCACCAACGCGGTCCCGTCCGGCTTGTAGACCTCCACCGTGCCGAGATTGTATTCCCGCTGCTTCTCCTCCACCAGACGCTTCAACCCGTCGAGCTTCTTCGCATCGAAGAGATCCGCGTCACCGATGCGATGGCTCAATTCGCGGGCGAAGAAAAGCGCGTTGTCGGCCGAGTTCTGGTAGTAGGTGGAGCTGATGTCGAGGGAGCCCCTGAGCGCGTTGACCACTTGAGCGTCGAACCACTTGTCCACGGACCGCGTCACCAGGCTTCCGGCGATCAGGAACAGCAACACGGTGGGCACCAGCGAGAGACCGATGAACGCGAACACCAGGCGGGCCTGGAGGCGGGAGCCCAGGATGCGCCGGCGCCGGTCCAGCACCAGCTTCAGGAGGTTCCGCACCACCAGGAACACCAGCAGCGCCAGCAGGATGATGTTGATGTTGACCAGCAGGAAGAACGCGATGTTGCTGACGAGGGTGTAGTCCGCGGAAACGTCCGGCAGGATCTCCTCGAAGAACGCGAACAGGAGGATCATCATGGCGGCGATGAGGATCAGCCACCCTTCGCGCCGACGCCGCCTGCGTTCCGCGGCTTGCAGCGCGAGCGCTCGTTCTTCGTCGGTTCTTGCAGTGCTCATTGGAGTGGCCATACCGGCTTCCTCCGGCACGGAATACGAACGTCCCGGATCACACTAACGCTTCCAACCGTAAAGCACAAAGGGAAACGAGGACTCACATGGCCTGCGAGAGTGCCTCCACGACGCTCACAACAGCCGTTTCTGCCGCTTCTCCCGGTCCACGCGGGACGCCGACTGCGACCGTCCCAGGTGCCGGTACGCCACCGGCGTGGCCACCCGGCCCTGGGGACGCCGCTCGAGGAAGCCCGCCTGGATGAGGTAGGGCTCGTAGGCGTCCTCGACGGTGCCGCGCTCCTCGCCGATGGCGGCGGCGAGGGTGTCCAGACCCACCGGGCCGCCGTCGAACTTGTCGATGATGGTGGCGAGGATCAGCGTGTCCATCTTGTCGCACCCCTGCTCATCCACCTCCAGCATCTCCAGCGCCCGGCACGCCACCGGACGGGTGACCCTGCCGTCGCCGTGGACCTCCGCGTAGTCCCGCACCCGGCGCAGGAGCCGGTTGGCGATGCGCGGCGTGCCGCGGGAGCGGCGCGCGATCTCCATGAAGCCTTCGTCGTCCCCGCCCACGCCCAACAGCGCCGCCGAGCGGGCGAGCAGCCTGGCCAGCACTTCCGCCTCGTAGAAGTCGAGGCGGAACACCGCGCCGAACCGGTTGCGCAAGGCCGGCGTCAAGAGCCCCGAACGGGTGGTGGCGCCGACGAGGGTGAAGCGCTTGAGATCGAGCTTGATGGACTTGGCGCCCGGCCCCTGCCCGATCATCACGTCCACCTGGAAGTCTTCCATGGCCGGGTAGAGCACCTCCTCCACCACGTGGTTCAGCCGATGGATCTCGTCGATGAAAAGAATGTCGCCGGCGTCGAGGTTGGTGAGCAGGGCGGCCAAGTCGCCGGGGCGCTCGATCACGGGACCCGACGTGGGGCGGATGTCCACCCCCATCTCGTGCGAGATGAGGTGTGCCAGGGAGGTCTTGCCGAGCCCGGGCGGGCCGTGGAAGAGCAGGTGGTCGAGGACGTCGCCGCGCCGCTTGGCGGCCGTGATGGCGACGGCGAGGTTGGCCTTGACCTTGTCCTGACCGACGTATTCGCTGAAGCGCCGGGGCCGCAGGCTGGAGTCGTAGACGACGTCGTCTTCCGTGCCCGTGGGCGAGATGGTCCTGTTTTCCATGAACGCGGTTCGGCGCGCGCCCGGCTGATACTAGTGTTGTGTCTCACAAACAAGTTTACAAATCTGCTGGTCTTTTTCGTCGTCGGCTGCGTTGCTCTTCCTCGCGTGGTGCACGCCACTGCTCGTCATCACGCCTTGCCGACAACAAAAATCCTGCGCATCTTTGTAAACCTGTTTGTGAGACACAACACTAGAGGCTGAGCTGGCGCAAGGCTTCCTTGAGCACGGTCTCCAGATCTGCGGCACCCTTGTCCAGCAACCGCCGCACGACCCTGTCCGCATCCGCGCGGCGGTAACCCAGGTTCACGAGCGCCGATACCGCGTCGCCACGGACTCCCGGGTCCACCGCCGCCGACTCGGGAGCGCTTTCCGGCAACCCTGCTATCTTATCACGCAGTTCCACGATCATGCGATCCGCCATGCGTTTGCCGATCCCGGGGATCGAGACCAAGCGGGCGACGTCGCCGTCCCGCAGCGCGGTGAGCAACTCGCCCGCAGCAAGGCCGGACAGGATGTTGAGCGCCAAGCGCGGGCCGATGCCCGACACCCCGGTGAGCAGCGTGAACGCCTGCTTCTCCAACGGATCGAAGAAGCCGAACAACTGGATCGCGTCTTCCCGGACGTGGGTGTAGACGAGCAGGCTCACCGGCTCTCCCACCTCCGGCAGCCGGTAGAACACGCTCAGCGCCGTAAATAGCTGATAGCCGACACCACCGACGTCGACGATGACCTCGCCCGGCGCCTTGTGGTCCAATGTGCCGCGAACCCTTGCGATCACGATGAAACTCCAGAAGTCTCGGCGCATCGTCGTCCGGTCCGCCCGCGGCGAATCCGCGGTCCGGATCGCGTCCTTCGACTTCGCTTCGCTACGCTCGGGACGATGCGTGGGGTGTTCCTCACCGCTTGCCGCCGGGGAGGGCCTCGACCGGCCAGCGCAGCCCGCGGGAGCTTTTCCCGCCACGGCCCGTCGCGGCGGCGACGCTTGCACCGAACGTGCGCAGATGGCCGTGGCATATGGCCGCCGCCAGCGCGTCGGCGGCGTCCTCCTGCGGTTCCGCGGAGAGTTCCAGGAGCGCGGTGACCATCTGCTGTATCTGGGCCTTGCTCGCGTGCCCGTAGCCCGTCACCGCCTTCTTGACCTGGACCGAGTTGTACTCGGCCACCGGCACGTCGACTTCCGCGGCGGCCAGCAGCGCCACTCCTCGCACCTGGCCCAGCTTCAGCGCGCTCTGGACGTTGCGCGCGAGGAAAACCTTCTCCAGGCTCACGTGGGTGGGCTCGTGTTCCCGGACGACGCGGGCCAACTCCGTAAAGATCCGCTGAAGCCGCCGGTCCTGCGACAGCGTCGCGGCGGCTCGCACCGTCCCGTGGGCGACGTGCCGGAGCCGGCTCCCGTCGACGCGGATGACGCCCCAGCCGGTCTTGATGGTTCCGGGGTCTATGCCCAGGATCGTTTCGATAGGACCTTCTCCGATCCCGCCGGCATCAACCGGCCCGGTCGAGCATCTCGTCCGGTATGTCGAAGTTCGCCGCGACGCTCTGGACGTCGTCGTGGTCCTCGAGATCCTCGGTGAGGCTGAGGGTGCGCTCGGCCTCCTTCCCGCCGAGGGCCGTGGTGTTCTTGGGAATCATGGTGACCTCGGCCGAAACCACGGCGACCTTGGAGTTGTCGAGGCTTTCCCGGACCGCGTTGAAGTCTTCGGGCGCGGTGATGATCTCGAACACGTCGTCGCTCTCGGTGACGTCCTCGGCGCCGGCATCGAGAGTCAGGCCGATCAACTCGTCCTCGTCCACCGCGTCCTTCGAGACGACGATGAGCCCCTTGCTGTCGAACATCCATGCCACGCAGCCGGTCTCGCCGAGGCTGCCGCCGTGCTTGTTGAAAAGGTGCCGGATGTCGGACACCGTGCGCTTGCGGTTGTCCGTCAGCACCTGCACCAGGAAAGCGGCGCCGCCCGGGCCGTAGCCCTCGTAGCTGACCTCCTCGTAGGCCACCCCTTCGAGCTCGCCCGTGCCCTTCTTGATGGCGCGCTCGATGTTGTCGTTGGGCATGCTGTTGTCACGGGCGGTCTGCACCGCCGTGCGCAGGCGCGGATTGGCCGCGATATCCCCGCCGCCCATGCGCGCCGCCGCCGTGATTTCCTTGATGAACTTGGTGAACAGCTTGCCCCGCCTGGCGTCCTTGGCCGCCTTCTTGTGCTTGATGGTGCTCCACTTCGAATGTCCGGACATGGTGTCCCTCTCTCCTCGAACAAGATCGCCCGGCGCCTGACCCTCCGGCGCCGCGACGCTTGGCGAGCCGTCGCCGTGACACCGGGAACGGCTCGTGGAAGAAAAAGGTACCACAATTCGCGCCGGCCCGTAAACGTTGCCGGGACAAGGGGATGCCTCGATTTGACCGGGGGCGGCCGGCCTTTCGACCCGAGGAGAAGCGCGTGAACCGACTATTCCTTCCAGTGTAGCGCGAAACAACCCCGTCCCTTCCTGGCGCCTTGCCTGCGCTTCCATGCCGCGGGCATTTCGGTATAATCAGGAAGCGATGGTTGCCCTCCCCCTCAGGTGGCCGCGCGCCGGCGTCTGGCCCTGGGCCGTCGCATCCCTCATCGCGCTGTCCGCGTGCGCACCTTCGACCCCGGACCCGGCCAAGCAAGCCCCATCCGAACCCGCGGTATCACGGACGCCTTCGGACAGTGCGCCGCCCGAGGCCACGCCGCGCGTCCCCACGCCCCCGGCCGTGCCGCTCTCACAGGAAGGCATCGCCTCGTGGTACGGCCCCGGCTTCCACGGGAAGAAGACCACCAGCGGCACCGTCTACGACCAGCACGGCATGACCGCCGCGCACCAGACCCTGCCGCTGGGTTCCAGCGTGGAGGTCACCAATCTCACCAACGGCAAGTCCGTGACCGTGCTGATCAACGACCGCGGCCCCTTCGTCAAGAACCGGGTCATCGACCTCTCCTACGCCGCCGCCCGGGCGGTGGACATGATCCGGCCGGGGACGGCGCCGGTTCGGGTAGACGTCGTGGACACCGGTGGGCATGACCTGACGGCCATCCCGGACCGGCTCGACTACACGGTGCAGGTGGGCGCATTCACCGAGCGGGAAAAGGCTGACGATCTGAAGGCGCGGCTGGAAACCCGTTACGACAGGCCCGTCGTCATCGAAGCCCACGAGCACTACTACCGCGTCCGCCTCGGCACCTTCACCGACTACGCCGCCGCCAAGGACTACGGCGCGCAACTGTATCGGGACGGTCTGCCTGCGGTGGTGGTGGAGAAATGGCCTCCGGCGACCCGGTAAGGGACACGGGGTGGCGCCACTGATACGTCATCGTCCCGAATCGTCATTGATATGAAAATAAAATCTTGTTCAATGATTTCTGGTAGTTACGGAACCCCGCTACACCCCAGCGAGTCATTCCCGCGG
>JAJEAI010000205.1 GCA_022824205.1 Candidatus Binatia bacterium | reverse complement strand
GCGCCCGCCGAGGCAGGCAACGGCACCGCCGCACCGGCGCCCGCGCCGACAGCCGCGCCCGCCCAACCGGCGCCCGCGCCGGTACCCGTGATGGCGGCGCCGGCTCCCGTCGAAGAGCCCGAAGAGGAACCGGAACCGCCGCGGCCCCCGAAAGTCTTCCCGGGGCAGTTGCCCATGGGGTTCGACGATCTCGTGCAGCGCATCCAGACCAGCGAGTCCAGCCTGCTGCGCGTGGCGGTGATGCTGTTGCAGCCGCTGCTGGGCGCCCTCCCGCCCGACTCGCGAGACGACCTGGCGGAATTGGTGGGGTGGCCCTACTTCATCGGCTCCGCCGCTACCGCTCTCAACATGATCCTGAACCTGCTCCTCTACCCCATCGTGTTCATCGTCATCGGCGTTTCGGTGGAAGGGCTAGGGCTGGCGTTCGGCAAGGGCGTGAACATGTACATCCTGGTGGGATTCCTGGTGGCGTTGGCGGAAGTGCTCTACCGCCTGCGGCACAGCGTCTTTCGCGCCGTGCCGGTGGAGCAGGTGACGGTGAGCGGGGCGCTCTACGGCATGCCGCTGTCGATGGCGTTGCAGCCGTTCCTGTTGCGCCAGGGGAAGCTCTTGCGCCGGATACCGGTGCCGGTGGAGGGGTTCTACGATTCGCGGTTCGTCGAGAAGCTGGAACGCGAGCGCCGGTACGGCCACGCCTACACGGTGCAAGACCTCGGCAAGGCCTATCACCTGCGGCTCGAGTTCCCCACCCAGGTGCCGCACCTGGGCATCGCCATCCCGTCCAAGCTGCCCCGGCGCATGCCCGACTACGACTACGACCTGCTCCTGAAGGAAGGTCAACTGATCGTCAGGGGTCGCCTGCTGGACGACCGCGTGCGCAAGGTCTCCTCCAGCATCGGCGCCTTCCCTCCCGAGTTCACCACGGTCATACCACTCCAGGACCGGGTCTACGGTTTTGCCCACCAGCTTGGAAGCAAGGTCCTGGACGTGCTCCTCCTCAAGGAAAGCGCGGCAAGGCTGGGCTGGGTCAACTGACCCTCCTTCCGGACATGTCCGCGAACGCCAGCGGAAAACTCGACTTCCGGCCCATGACCGTGGCGGACATCGACGCGGTCATGATCATCGAGCGCGCGTCGTTCGCGAGCCCATGGAGCCGGCAATTCTTCCTTCAGGAACTGCGGGCGCCCAACGCCCGTTCCGTCCTCTGCCACTACGACGGCGAGCCCATCGGCTACGTCATCTACTGGGAGCTGGTCGACGAGCTGGACATCCACAACGTCGCCGTGCATCCGGGATACCGCCGTCGCGGTATCGGCCGGACCATGCTCGAAGGGCTGATCGACAGCGCCGCCGCGCGAGGATTCCGGCGCATGACCCTGGAGGTCCGAAGGTCGAATGACGCCGCTCAGGGGCTTTACCGCTTGCTTGGGTTCGAGTTCTGCGGTCTTCGGCGCGGGTACTACTCGGACAACGGCGAGGACGCGTGGCTGATGGAGCGAAGGCTGCCGGCCTAGGGTCCCAGCTTATCGAATTAAACTTACTTATCAAATAACATCATTCAACCTGTCGATATTGCACGATATTAATTTGTTCGTGTGCCTCTTGACGTTTTCTTGCCCTCCGATGTATAAAGGAGAAGCCATTGATTCTGGAAGCGAACGTCGTTGAAACGTGTATTTCAAATCCTGGCCCACCCCTCTGGAAGCACCTTCCTCCGGAATAACCGGACTTCTCGCCCCTGTTCCGCATACGGGCTCTGACACTCAAGGAGGAATGAATGTTCAAGGTCGGAGAGAAGGTTGTCTATCCTGCCCATGGAGTCGGTGAGATCGAAGCGGTTCGCAGTCAGGTGATATCCGGTACCGAGAAGAAGTTCTACATGCTGCGCATTCTCGACACGGACATGAAGATCATGGTGCCGGTGGACAACGCCGTCGCCGTGGGCCTGCGGAAGATCATCGACAAGACAACCGTATCACGCGTTTACCGCATCTTGCGGGAAAAGAAGAAGGCGCCTGTCGACCAGCAGACATGGAACCGTCGCTATCGCGAGTACACAGAGAAGATCAAGACCGGCTCGGTCATAGAGATTGCCGCCGTGCTCCGGGACCTTTTCCTGTTGAAGGGAGACAAGGAGCTTTCCTTTGGAGAGAGGAAAGTACTCGACACCGCCAGAAACCTCCTGGTGAAGGAGCTGTCCATCGCCCGGTCGCACACCGAGGAGAAGATCATGGAGGAGTTGAGCCACATCTTTACTCAATAACCGCTGTTTTCCAGTTGGGGTGAAAAAGAGCTGGGGGAATCCTCCAGCTCTTTTTTGTGGTTTTGTCTTGGGCGCGGGTCGACGGATTCCCGCCTTCGCTCAACGTGCGCATGGAAAGGCGCTGTCGGGAGGGTTTGGTGGAGGTCAACGCCATCATCCTGGCCGCGGGCCGGGGGACCCGCGTGGGAGGCCGCGAGTCCAAGGTCCTGCTGTCCGTCGCCGGGCGGCCGCTCATTCTCCATACCCTTGAGCGTTTCCGCCGCTCCCGCGAGGTGGGGAAGGCCGTGCTCGTGGTGCCGCCGGAAGCGGAAGGCGACTACGAGGCCATGCTGGCGCCGGCCCGGGGTGCCTCTCTGGAGATCACGGTGCGGCCCGGAGGGGCGCGCAGGCAGGACTCGGTGCGCGCCGGACTGGATGCACTGGATGTCGATTGCGGCGCCGTGGTGGTTCACGACGGCGCGCGCCCGTTCGCCGCGCCAGAGCTGATCGACCGTTGCGCGCGGGAGGCGCGCGCGGGCCGCTCGGTCACGGTGGCGGTGCCGGCGCGCAATACCATCAAGACCGTGCTGCGCGGGCGGGTCCAGGAGACACTGCCGCGGCAGAGCCTGTGGGAGATCCAGACTCCGCAGGCGTTTCCCGTGCGCCTTCTCCGCGACGCCTATGCCAAGGCCGAACGGGAGGGGGTGGAGGCGACGGACGACGCCATGCTGGTGGAACGCCTGGGTGTCCCCGTGGGGATCGTCGAGGGCAGCACCACGAACCTCAAGGTCACCTATGCCGAGGATCTCCTTTTCGCCGAGGCGCTGGTGTCGAACGGCGCCGTATGAGGACGGCAGGCAAGCGACGGGATTGGCGTCCCCGACGGGATTTGAACCCGTGTTGCCGGCGTGAAAGGCCGGTGTCCTGGGCCAGGCTAGACGACGGGGACGTGCTCGGATCGGAAGTTGGCAGGGTTCCGATTATATAGCAGAAACGCGGACACCTGTGTAGCGTGGGACCTCATGCACGCGTGCTCAGGTAGCGCTCGCCGCTGTCGCACAGCATGGTGACGACCCTGTGGCCCTTGCCCATGGTCCGGGCGACCTTCATGGCGGCGAAGCAGTTGGCGCCGGAGGAGACACCGACGAACAGACCCTCTTCCACCGCCAGCCGGTGCATGGTGGCGGCCGCGTCTTCGTCGCTTACGGTGATGATCTCGTCGTAGATGCCGCTGTCGAGGATCGGTGGGACAAAGCCCGCGCCGATGCCCTGGATCTTGTGGAACCCGGCCTCTCCGCCGGACAACACCGGGGAGGCGGCCGGCTCGACGGCGTAGATGCGAATGGCGGGATACTCCTTCCGCAGGACTTCGCCCACGCCGGTGATGGTGCCGCCGGTGCCCACCCCGCAGACGAACGCGTCCATGCGTCCGAACTGGCGGAGAAGCTCCGGCGCCGTCGTCCTTCGGTGGGCCTCCGGGTTGGCGGGATTGGTGAACTGTTGCGGCATGAAGAAGTCGGGATGCTCGTTGGCCAGCTCTTCGGCGCGACGAATGGCCCCGCCCATTCCCTTCGTGTCGGGCGTGAGAATCAGGCGCGCGCCGTAGGCCGCCAGCAGGCTGCGCCGCTCCTCGCTCATGGTGTCGGGCATGGTGAGAATCAGGCGGTATCCCTTCACCGCCGCCAACAGCGCCAGGCCGATGCCGGTGTTGCCGCTGGTGGGTTCCACGATGGTGCCGCCGGACTCCAACAGGCCGCGGCGCTCGGCGTCCTCGATCATGGCGCGGCAGATGCGGTCCTTGACCGAACCGCCGGGATTGAGGGACTCCAGCTTGCCCCAGACCTCGGCGCCGTCGTCCTCCGGCAGCTTGGTGAGACGCACCACGGGGGTCGATCCGATGAGGTCGAGAACGGACTCTGCGCACGCGGAGTGGGTCGTCATGGGCCTGCCGGGCGAGAAGTCACCCAATAGATCATGATAGGCGCGCGAGACGGCCAAGTCAACGCGGGTCACCGATCCGAGCCGCGCCCGCGGACGCACCTTGACACCCCGGTTGGGCCTATCAATAATGAAAGGAACGGCCGGATCGGACACGGTCGGCCAAGCCTAGCGGAGGAGCCACATGGCGGAGGAATCGGATACGGAGAAGGGGTTCAAGGTTCACGACAAGCGCCGGTTCACCGACGAGGGCGAGGCGCGTGAACGACCCGAGGGCGAGGACGAAGCGGCGGGCCGGGACGAGCCGGCGGCCGCCGACCGCCCGGACGCGGCGCCGGAAGCACCCCAGGAGCCTCCACGGGAAGCGTCCGCCCGGCAGGAGCTCCCGCCCATCGACTTTTCCACGTTCATCATGAGCCTGAGCACCCAGGCGCTGATGCAGCTCGGTGAGATCGGCGACCCGGCCACCGGCAAGGTCGAACGGGACGTGGCCGTGGCCAAGCAGACCATCGACATCATCGGGATGCTCGGCGAGAAGAGCCGGGGCAATCTCGACGAGACCGAGGAGCGCCTGGTGCAGGAGATTCTCTACAACCTCAGGATGCGTTACGTGGAGGCGGTTCGAAACGCATGACACTCGTTGCCGGAACACGAGCATGGCGGCGCGTATGGCTGCCGGCCTGGCTGACCGCCATCCTGCTGCTGACCGCATCGGCGCATGTGGGCGCCAAGCTCATGAGCGTGCCCGATTTCGTCACGTTGTCGAAAGAGGCGCGGCCCATGGTGGTCCACATCTCTTCCTCGGGGTCGGCGTCGTCGAGCGCCAGTCCCTTTCGGGAAGGCGATCCTTTCGGTGAGTTCTGGCGGCGCTTCTTCGGCGAGCGTTTTCCCCAGAGCCCGACTCCGAGCCCGTCCCGCAGCGTGGGATCCGGTTTCATCGTCGATTCCACGGGCTATATCCTGACCAACGACCACGTGGTCGAGGAGGGCCAGGACCTGACCGTGAAGCTGGCGGACGGGTCGGAGCACCAGGCGCGGGTGGCCGGGCGCGATCCCAAGACCGACATCGCGCTCGTCAAGATCGACGTCGAGCGGGCTCTGCCGGTGGCGCGGCTGGGGGATTCGGCGGCCCTGGAGGTGGGCGAGTGGGTGCTGGCCATCGGCAATCCCTTCGGACTCGAGCATACCGTGACCTCGGGCATCGTGAGCGCCAAGGGACGGCGCATCGGCGCGGGTCCGTACGACAACTTCATCCAGACCGACGCCTCCATCAACCCGGGCAACTCGGGCGGGCCGCTCATCAACCTGCGCGGCGAGGTGGTGGGGGTCAACACCGCGATCTTCAGCCGGGGCGGGGGCAACATCGGAATCGGCTTCGCGATTCCCATCAACCTCGTGAAGGGCCTGCTGTTGCAGCTCAGGGACGAGGGCAAGGTGACCCGGGGGTGGTTGGGCGTGGTCATCCAGGACGTCAACGCCGAGATGGCCGAGGCGCTGCGCATGGAGGAGCCCAGGGGAGCCTTGGTGACCAACGTGGCGCAGGGAAGTCCGGCCGAGGCCTCGGGAATGCAGGTGGGTGACGTGATCGTGACCTTCGATGGCACCCCGGTGACGACTTCCAGCGAACTCCCGCTGATCGTCGCGCGCACCCCGGTGGGGAAGACGGTGGACGTCGTGGTGCAACGCGACAGCACTCCAGTGGCGCTGCGCGTCGAGGTCGCCAAGCTGGGCGACGACGAGAGCGCGGTGGCGTTGGAGGACGACAACGACCTGGGACTCACCGTCCGGGACCCGCAAGGACGGTTCGGCCGCGGCCCCCAGAGCCGCCAGGGCGTCGTGGTGACGGAGGTCGAGTCGGGCAGCCCGGCGGAACAGGCGGGTATTCACGCCGGCGACGTCATCCTGGAAATCGATCGCAAGCGCATCGACGGCGTGCAGGCCTTCAGGCGGGTGGTGCGCGATCTGGACAAGGGGAGCAGCATTCTGTTTCTGGTGCGGCGGGAGGATACGACGCTGTTCCTGGCGTTGCGCCTTCCCCGTTGACGAACACCATTCATGAAACGCGGCTTCAAGCGATTCCTCATACGCCTCTTCAAGATCACGGCGGCGCTGGTGGTCCTGGTGGGGCTGGCGGGGGCCGGGCTCGGCGCGTGGTACGTCTCGCACTTGAGCGAAGTGGTCAAGGCCAAGTTCGAGGGGCGCAAGTGGGAGTTCCCCTCGAAGATCTACGCCGACAGCAAGATCATCTATCCGGGCATGCACCTGCCGGCGGGGGAGATGCGCGAGAAGCTGCGCCGGTTGGGTTATCGCTCCTCCAAGAGCCAGCCCCGGACCAAGGGCGAGTACCGGATTTACGGCAAGAGTTCCGTCATCGAGGTCTACCTGCACGACTTCCGCTATCCCCTGCGCGATTTCCGCGGCTATCCCGTGCGCATCGCTCTCAGGTCCGGCACCATCCAACGCATCCAGCGGCTGGACAACAGCGACGTGCTGCCGGCCCTCGAGCTGGAGCCCGAGGTGGTGACCGGCTTCTATGACCGGGTGCGGGAACAGCGGCGGGTGATGCGCCTGGAAGAGGTGCCGGCGCGGGTGCGGAAAGCGGTGCTGGCGGTGGAGGACGAGCGCTTCTACTACCACCGGGGCGTGGACCCGGTGGCGGTGATGCGCGCCTTCCTGGCCAACGTGCGCCGTGGCGGCGTGGTGCAGGGCGGCAGCACGCTGACCCAGCAGTTGATCAAGAACTTCTTTCTGGACAGCGAACGCACGCTGGAACGCAAGGTGAAGGAAGCGTTGATGGCGCTCATCACCGAGTGGATGTACACCAAGGACCAGATCCTGGAGAACTACCTCAACGAGATCTATCTCGGGCAGAACGGCGCCCAGGGGATCTTCGGCATCTGGGAGGCGGCGCGTTTCTACTTCGTGAAGGAGCCCGAGCAACTCACCGTCGGCGAGACCGCCCTGCTGGCGGGTCTGATTCGCGCGCCCAACCGCTACTCTCCCTACCGGAGCGTCAAAGACGCCACGCGGCGGCGCAACGTGATCCTGGCCAAGCTGGTGAGCGACGGCATCATCACCCGCCGGGCCTACGAACGCGCGTTGCAGGAAGTCTTCGAGAAGCGCAAGCCCGTTCGGCTGACCAACAGCGCGCCCTATTTCACCGACTACGTCAAGAACGAGCTGGCCGAACACTACAGCGAGGACACGTTGACCGCCGAGGGACTGCGCATTTTCACCAGTCTCGACATCGAGCTTCAGCGGGCGGCGGAGAAGGCATTGTCCGAGGGACTCGCCCGGCTGGAGAAGGATTACCGCCATCTCAGAAAGACGGCGGAGCAGGACGACCTCGAAGGCGCGCTGGTGGTGATCAAGCCGCAGACGGGCGAGATCAGGGCGATGGTGGGCGGGCGCGACTACGGCAAGTCCCAGTTCAACCGCGTGGCCCAGGCCAAGCGGCAACCGGGGTCCGTGTTCAAGCCCTTCGTCTTTCTCGCCGCGCTGACGCACGGTTCGGCGCAGGGCTCGGGGAGCTATGACAGCACCACGTACATCGAGGATACCCCGTTCACGTGGGCCTACGGCAACGAGGAGTGGGCACCGCAGAACTACAACCGCTCGTACCACGGTTGGGTAACGCTGCGTGAGGCCATGGAGAAGTCCCTCAACGCGGCCACCGCGCGCATCGCTCAGGACGTGGGAATCAAGAAGGTGCGCGAGATGGCCTATCGCATGGGCATCCAGAGCCGTTTGCCGTTGCTGCCGTCGCTGTCGCTGGGCGCCGTGGAAGTGACGCCCCTGGAGCTGGCCGGGGCCTACTCGGCGCTGGCGAACAACGGGGTGCGCACCCATCTCCTCTCCATCAAGAACGTGCTCGACCGTGACGGCGGAGCCCTGGAGAAGCGCAATATCCGGGTGAAGCGCGTGATTCCGCCGCGCGTGGCCTTCGACATGCACAACATGCTGCGCGGCGTGGTGGAGCGGGGCACCGCTCAGCGTGTGCGCGAGCTGGGCTTCACCCGTCCCGCGGCCGGAAAGACAGGTACCACCAACGACTCGCGCGACGCCTGGTTCGCCGGTTACACGCCGGACCTGCTGGCGCTGGTTTGGGTCGGCTTCGACCGCCAGTCGGAGCTGGGTCTGTCCGGTTCCAGCGCGGCCCTGCCCATCTGGACGGACTTCATGAAGCACGCCACCAGCCGGTTGCCGGTGACGGACTTCGTCACCCCTCCCGGAGCGGCGGCCCGGCGCGCGCGGCGGCCTGGCGGGGTCGTTGCCGGTCCGGCCCGGGACGCGCTGGCGCAAACGATCCCCAGGTAGGATGGACTCACGGGATCGATCTCTCCCATGACCACGCGTTGGTTGCACGTGCTCTCCTGGCTCGCGCTCGCGGCTTTGCTCTCGGGTTGCGGCGCCCCGGCGGGAAGCAGGCCGTCCACCGCGGTCGAACCTCCACGGGTGGTGCCCTCCGCACCGCCGCTGGCGGCGCCGGCGTCCACGGAACCGGAGTCCGGACGCGGCCTTTCCGGCGCGCCGGCGCCTCCTTCCCCGGTTCCGCCCGGCGCACGCACCCCGCGGCCCGACCTGCCGATGCAACGGGGTTCGGCGCCCCGGCGGGTGGCGTCCGTGAGCCTGACGGAGCGTGCGCGGAAGCTCCTCCGGTCCGGGCAATACACGCTGGCCTTGATCGAGTTGGAGAAGAGCCTGTCCCTGGACGGCTCCAACCCCTACGCGCACTACTACATCGCGGTGAGCCACTACCGCCTGCGCAACTTCAAGGCCTCGCTGGACTTCCTGGACGCGGCCGAGGCCGTTCTGGGACACGACCGTCCATGGTTGGTGCAGACCCTGGTCCTGCGCGGCGACAACCTCCGGGCACTCGGGCGGTTCGATCCGGCGCGTGCCGCGTACCGCAGGGCGCTGTCCCTGGATGCCGCCAACCCGTCGGCGCATCGCGGCCTTCTGTGGGCGCGGCAGCGCTCGAAGGCCCTGTCGTGGTAAGCTGCCCGGAACAGCGGTTCCCGCTTTGGGGCCGGAAACACAGGGAGGTTCATCGTGATCGTGCTGGGCGTTGAGACATCGTGTGACGACACGGCGGCGGCCGTGCTCGAAGACGGCAGGGTGGTGCGGGCCAATCTGGTCTCGTCCCAGGATGCGGTGCACGCGCCCTATGGCGGCATCGTCCCGGAGATGGCCTCGCGACAGCACATCCACGCCATTCAACCCATGGTGGACAAGGCGTTGACCGAGGCTGGCGTCGCGGCCGCGGATCTCGACGGCCTCGCCGTTACCTGCGGCCCCGGGCTGACCGGTTCGCTGCTGGTGGGCCTGTCGTTCGTGAAGGCGTGGTCTTTCCGTTCGGGTATTCCCTACGTAGGGGTCAACCATCTGGAAGCGCACGTGATGTCCATCTTCCTGGAGAAGGAGGTGAGCTTTCCGTATCTCGCGCTGGTGGCCTCCGGAGGGCACACGCTGCTCTACCTCGCGCGCTCCTTCGGCGACTACGCGCATCTGGGCGGGACCCTGGACGACGCCGCCGGAGAAGCCTACGACAAGGTTGCCAAGATGATGGGCCTCGGTTTCCCCGGGGGCCGCGTCATCGACGACCTCGCCAAGCAGGGCGACGCGCGCGCGGTGGCCTTTCCGCGGGCGCGTCTGCGCACTCCCTACGACTTCAGCTTCAGCGGCCTCAAGACCTCCGTATGGCACTACCTGACCCGCAAGCGGAAGGACGACTGGCGCGACGACATGGCGGACATCGCGGCGAGCTTCCAGGAAGCCGTGGTCGACATGCTGATCGCGCCCACCCTGAGGGCGGTGGAGGACACGGGCATCCGCCGCATCGTGCTGGGCGGCGGCGTGTCCGCCAACAGCCGCCTGCGCGGCAAGATGACCGAGAAGGCCCAGGAGGCCGGCGCCGAGCTGTACTACCCCTCGTTGCGTTACTGTACGGACAACGGCGCCATGGTGGCCCTGGTGGGCAGCCATCGGCTGGCCGAGGGTGACCGCGACGGCCCCCGGCTCAACGCCGACCCGGCCCTGGCCCTCTGAGGACGTCTCCATCGCCCGTGCGGACACGGACCGCGGGTGAGAGTCATCACCGCTCGTCCTGAGCGTAGCGAGCCCCGAGCCTGTCGAGGGGCGAGCGAAGTCGAAGGACCCCATGGCGACGCTGTACCAGGAAGCAAGGGCCGCTTGGCGTGAGTTGGGCTTCACGCCCAACAAGGCACGGGGCCAGAATTTCCTCGTTCACGAGCGTGTGATCGAAGCCATCCTGCGGCTCATGCAACTCGGCGAGCGTGACCGCATCCTCGAGGTTGGGCCGGGACTGGGCTTCGTCACGCGACGCCTGGTGGGGGCGGAACGCCAGGTGTGGGCGGTCGAGGTGGATCCCCTTCTGGTGCAATGGCTGGGAGACAGCTCGTTGGGAGCGTGTGCCGGCTTCCACTTGCTGCACGGCGACGTCCTGGAAACCGACCTCGACCGCTTTCTGCCCGCCGGCAAGCTCAAGGTGGTGGCCAACCTCCCCTACAGCGTGGCCGCGGCGGTGCTGCTGCGGCTGTTCGAGGAAGGGGCGCATTTCTCCGTGCTCGTGGTCATGTTGCAAAAGGAAGTGGCGCGCCGGCTTACGGCCGCGCCGGGCACGCCGTCGTACGGCGCTCTCTCGGTGTGGTCCGGGCTCTACGGCCGCGTGACCGAGAAGGTGCGGGTGGCGCCCGAGGCATTCACGCCCAAGCCCAGGGTGGATTCCACGCTGTTGCGCCTGGAGTTGCTGGAGCAACCGGCGCTTCCCGCGGAGGAACTTCCGGCGTTGCGCGCGGTGGTACGGGCCGGTTTCGGACAAAGGCGGAAAATGCTCGGCAATGCGCTGGCCGGTCTCTTCGGCGGCCTGGGCGAAATCATTTTCGAGAAGGCGAACGTCGATCCTCGGAGGCGCGCCGAGACCCTGAATCTCGATGAGTTCGGCAGTTTGGCCCGGGCCTTCAGGGCCATGCGGGAGGCGGTTCGTTGAGACGGGTCACGGCCGGAGCGCGGGTGCCCGGCGGGTTCGCGCTACGGGGAAGCGTCCGGGCCGGTGATGTCGTCGGCGGGCGCACGGCGAGGAGCGGGGGAGATGCCTGAGCTGCCCGAGGTCGAGACCGTCTGCCGCACCCTGAACGCGCGGCTCCGGGGCGTGCGCATCCTGGAGGTCCGGGTCGTCGAGGCCCGCCTGCGGCGGCCGGTGGCCGCGGATTTCGGTTCCCGGCTGGAAGGCCGGACGGTGGCCGCCGTGAACCGGCGCGGCAAGTACATCCTGGCGGCGCTGGACGGCGCCTGGACCTGGGTCTCACACCTGGGGATGTCGGGAAAGCTGGTGTTCCGGCCGCGCGGCGCGTCCCTGGAGAAGCACGATCACATCGTCTTCGGACTGAGCGACGGGGGCGAGCTGCGCTATCACGACCCGCGCCGCTTCGGCATGTGCGTGGTCCTGCCGGAAGGGGAGGTCGGGTCGTGGCCGCCCCTGGCCAGCCTCGGGATGGACCCCCTGGACCGGCGTTTCACGGCCGGCTACCTCTACCCGCTGCTGCACCGGTCGCGTCGCAGCATCCGCGACCTGCTGCTGGACCAGCGCATCGTCTGCGGCCTCGGCAACATCTACATCAACGAGGTGCTTCACCGCACGCGGGTGCGCCCCACCCGCAGGGGACACCGGGTCTCGCGCGCGCTCACCGAGGAACTGGCCCATGCCATTCCCACGCTCCTGCGCGAAGCCATCCGCTGGCGCGGCAGCTCGGTGTCCGACTACCGCGACGGCAACGACCGTCGCGGCGGCTTCCAGTGGCGCCTGCAGGTCTATGACCGCAAGGGCGCGCCCTGCCGGACCTGCGCGACGCCCATCAAGCGCATCGGGCTGGGCAACCGCGGGGTGTTCTACTGCCCGGCGTGCCAGCGGTAGGGCGACGCAGGTCCAGCGCCCCCTTGGACTTGCTTCGCAATGCCTGCCCAGAGCTTGTCGAAGGGGCTCGGGGCGAACGGTTGGAGGGCGTTCCGGGTTATCCTCGAACCGTCATCCGACGACCTTGTAATCGCCGCCCAGGTAGCTCCGGCACAGCTCGGTGTAGGTGGAAGAGCCCATCTTGATCCAGTTGAGGGCCTCGCCGCTGATCTCCTTCTTGACCTTGGCCGGGCTGCCGGCCGCCACGCAGCGCGGCGGGATGCGCGTGTGCGGCACCACCACGCTGCCGGCGGCGATGAGGGACTCCTCGCCGATCTCGGTGTCCTCCAGCAGGGTCGCGTTCATGCCGATGATGGCGAAGCGCCGGATGGTGGCGCCTTCCATGATGGCGGCGTGCCCCACGGTCACGTCCTCGTCGATGATCACCGCGCCCTCGCCGGAATGGATGACGCAGTTGTCCTGGATGCTGGTCCTGGCGCCGATGACGATGGGGTTCTGGTTCTCGTCGGAGCGGAGCACGGCGCCGAACCAGATGCTCGCTCCAGCCTCCACCGTGACGTCGCCGATAAGCACGGCGGTGGGAGCGATGAACGCCTCCGGCGAAACCTTCGGGCGCTGCCCCTTGTACTGGATGAGCATGAATGTCTCCTTGTACGGGCTAAACTCAATGTTGCAAAAGAGCTTGTGAAGAGGGATCGGAAGCAAGCCCTATGAAGCGTCATTGATATGAAAATAAAATGTGTCCAATGATTTCGAGCAGTTACGGAATCCCGCTACACCCCAACGAGTCATCCCCGCGGAAGCGGGAATCCAGGCGGGGTGGGGCCGGGCAATGAGGCCGCCACACCCCCCACCCCTGGATTCCCGCTTGCGCGGGAATGACTCGTTGGGGGGCCGGCGCCCCGTTTTCATCCCCTCTTGTCTCGGCTGCAAGCCGACATGGAGGATTCCCGCGAAAGCTTGCCCTCGACCCCGATCGGGGGCGGGAATCCAGGCGGGGCTGGGCGGACGGACGCCGTCTTCACGGGGTCTCACGATGCCAGATGCCGTGACGCGGTTTGGCAGATGGTGTCGGCGATGCCCAGGGACGAGGTGGCGCCGGGCGAAGGAGCGTTGAGCACGTGAACGGCGCCCTCGGACTCGGCGATGACGAAGTCGTCCACCAGCTTGCCGCTGGCCGACACCGCCTGGGCGCGCACGCCCGCGCCGCTGTAAACCAGGTCGTCCGACTGGATGGCGGGGACCAGGCGCTGCAACTCGCGGGTGAAGGCGCGCTTGTCGAAGGAGCGGCGCAGCTCCGGCAGCGAAGTCTTCCAGTGCTTCCGCGCCATCGCCCAGAAACCGCCGTAGGTGAAGATCTGGTAAAGGTCCCGCAGGTTGACGTCGCTCTGCCGGTAGCCTTGGCGCGCGAATGCCAGCACCGCGTTCGGACCCACTTCCACCCGGCCGTGGACCGTTGGGGTGAAGTGAACCCCGAGGAAGGGGAACTGGGGGTCCGGCACCGGGTACACCAACCCCTTGACGTATCCCTGCTTCTCCGGCTTGAGGCGGTGGTACTCGCCGCGGAACGGGACGATGCGCACCGGTTCGTCGATGCCGCCGCTCACGCTTTCCGCGAACCCCGGCGTCATGGCCGCCACCCGGTCGACGAAGAGCCCCGCGCAGTTGATGAGCGTGCGCGTCTCCAGCGCGCCCCGGGAGGTTTCGATGACCAGCCCGCCGCCCGAACGGGTCATGCCGGTCACCTCGCACGAGGTGCGGATGGCGCCCCCGGCCGCCTCGAAGAGGCGCGCGTAGGCGCGCGCGACGTCGCCGAAGTCGATGATGCCGGTGAACGGGGCGTGCAACGCCTTGAGGCCGGTGCAGTGGGGCTCGATCTCCCGCAGCTCCTCGGGGCCGATCATGCGCACGCCGTCGACGCCGTTGGCCTCGGCGCGCCGGTTCAACTCGTCCAGGCGCGGCAACTCCTCCGGGCGCGTGGCGACGATGACCTTGCCGCACAGGTCGTAGTGGATGCGGTGCTCGTCGCAGAACTCCAGCAGCGCCTTCTTCCCCGCCACGCAGGTGCGTGCTTTCACCGAGCCCGGCCGGTAGTAGATGCCCGAGTGGAGCACGCCGCTGTTGTGGCCGGTCTGATGCATCCCCAGCTCCGGCTCCTTCTCCAGCAGCGCGCAACGCAATTCCGGGTGCTCCCGCGCCATGCGCATGCCGGTGGCCAGTCCCACGATGCCGCCGCCGATGATGGTGAGGTCGAAGTTCTCCATGGGGATGGGAGCGGCGGCCCGGGGGCTCGTCCGCGGGGCCGTCCGCGACAGCAGACCTTATCAGCTTCCCGGCGCGTGTGTCCAGGGAACGCTGTATCAAACGGCCATGGCCTGCGGCAAGCCACCCCGTAGGATGAAACAGAAGGGGTTGGAGCAAGGAGCTACCGAAGCAGTTGGCAACGTGGCAGTGTGAAAGGAGGCGGTGGCGGGGATTGGAGAGCGTCGAGTTAA
>JAJEAI010000200.1 GCA_022824205.1 Candidatus Binatia bacterium | reverse complement strand
ATGATTGTACGCCATGGACCTGAACCTCCTCCTACGATGGGTTTTTGCAATTTCCATCATAGCATGACGGAGCTCTTCAGGTCCTCCTCATTCGTATTTCTTGTGGGACAGCAGTGATGATCAACAGACGGACGCCATGACGGATATTCCAGAGAAGTACACTCCACCATCCGTAGAACGACGGGCCTTCCATTGCCCGCATTGTAGGGTATTCGCACGGCAACTGTGGTACGTGCCATGCGCGGCGCATTATGGTCGGCAAGACGCCCCTCAGCTTCCGAGCAGCCAAGAGATAGAGAACCTGTTGGATCGCCAAGGGAGGAGCCTCGCGGCAGGAGTGGCTTTTACAGGGGCAGTTCATACAGTAGCGTTCAAGAGATACGCGGAGTTACGGCGCCAGAAAAGACCCGTTCTGTCGTCCTTGGAAGGGTTGGACGGCGAAAAGTTGGAAAACGCTTGGTTCTCGTGTTGTGACCACTGCTATGAAGTCGCCATCTGGGTGTGGGACCGTCTTGTCTGGCCGCCGGTAAGAAGGGCATCACCACCTAACCAAGACATGCCGAGCGAGATCCAGAAAGACTACGAGGAGGCTAGCGAAATTCTTGACCGATCACCCCGAGGCGCCGCTGCATTACTACGACTCAGCATCGAAAACCTCTGCAACCACCTAGATGTCTCAGGAAACAGCCTGAACGACAAAATTGCGTTCCTGGTCAAGAGCGGACTTCCTGAACAAATTCAACAGGCCCTCGATACTGTTCGGGTAATTGGGAACAACGCCGTCCACCCTGGTCAAATAGATTTACAAGACGACCGGGACACAGCAGAAACCCTCTTCGACCTCGTCAATCTCATCGTCGATTCGATGATTAGCCGACCCAGACAGATATCCAAGCTGTTTAACAGACTACCCGAAACGGCTCGTGAGGGGATAAGAAGACGCGATGCCAAGTAGCTGCGATACGCGAGGCTAAAATACGAAAACGCGATGGCTGCGAAACTATGAGACGACAGATGATTCTATGCCGAAAGATCGTGTCGCGAGTTCTGATGGGTTGAAACTGCACGTGAGATCCACCGATGAGCGTTGACTTACTCCCGGAATTCGTTCGCGAACACTACGAGTTGCACGAGTGGAAGCACGCATGCGCCATACTGCATGAAGATTTTCCGCAAGAGTGGCAAGACATCGTAGATGTACTCTGCGCATTCCGGCTCCGTAAAGGTTGGATAACGCGCCCCGGTGGTCGGAAGTCGCGTGTCTCCGAATTCATCGACAGCTTTCTGTACCGCCGTGGGTGGCAAGAACGAGAATTTTCTACACAGGTCGTAGTCGACGAGGTTCCGACGGATACACCCACCCACAAGGTGGACTGCTTCAGGAACCGTGTAGCGCTCGAAATCGAATGGAACAACAAGGACCCCTTTTTCGACCGGGATTTGAACAACTTTCGGCTGTTATTCGATCTGCGCGATCTGCGCGCGATTAGTGTCGGTGTCATCATCACACGCTGCGACGACCTGCAGGATATCTTTAACGAGTTGAACCGGGGGCACTCGTACGGCGCGTCGACAACACACATGAGCAAGTTGCTGCCACGCATTGAAGGCGGGGGTGGCGCGGGGTGCCCGATCCTGGTTTGCGGGATCTCTAAGAAGCTCTATGTGGAGGACGAGGTATGAATCCAGCCGACGATCTCTTGAGTAGCGTTGGTGGACGCAAGTTTGCGACGGTCCTAGCGGATCCTCCGTGGCGGTTCCACAACAAGACAGGAAAAATGGCGCCGGAACACAAGCGGTTGACGCGCTACGCGACAATGTCGATGGAGGAGATAGGCGACCTGCCTGTGTCGAAAGTAGTTGCCGACACGGCACACCTCTACCTGTGGGTTCCCAACGCGCTCCTACCTTTCGGACTGAGGGTCATGCAGCAGTGGGGCTTCGAGTACAAGACTAATCTCGTCTGGTACAAGGTGCGTAAGGATGGGGGACCGGATCGGCGCGGCGTCGGCTTTTATTTCCGGAACGTAACGGAGATTATCCTGTTCGGTGTTCGCGGGAAAGACGCACGTACCCTTGCTCAAGGGCGACGGCAGGAGAATATCATCCGCACACGCAAGCGGGAACACAGCCGAAAACCCGACGAGCAATACAAACTGATAGAGGCATGCAGTCCGGGTCCCTATATCGAGCTGTTCGCACGAGGCACGCAGGAAGGCTGGTTCGGCTGGGGCAACCAAGCCGACGCTTACTCACCGAGTTGGGCCACATACTCCAACCATTCGGGGGACGCTGATCCAGCGCAATCACGCCTATTCCCCGACTCGGTCCGGGAGCCGGAAGACCCCTACCTCTATCGGTCACTGTGATAGAGTGGGCGCACTCTGTTACGCTTACCGACTCGGCTGCATTATTCCTGCCACACTTCCGCCCTCCGGTTCGGACAAGAGGTCGTGTCCGGCCTACTTCGCCGCCTCCTTGCGCCGAGCCGTGTTGGTGACCACGGGCTCCATGGGCACGTCGCTGTGGGGCCCGCGGTTGCCGGTCTGCACGCCGGCGATCTTATCCACCACGTCCATACCTTCCACTATCTTGCCGAACACGGCGTAGCCGAAGTCGCGCGTGCCGTGGTCCAGGAAGTCGTTGTCCTTCAGATTGATGAAGAACTGGGAGGTGGCGCTGTTGATGTCCGAGGTGCGCGCCATGGACAGCGTTCCCCGAAGATTCTTGACACCGTTGTCGGCCTCGTTCTTGATGGGCGCGTTGGTCTGCTTCTGGTTCATGTCCGCGGTGAAGCCGCCGCCCTGGATCACGAAGCCGGGAATCACCCGATGAAAGATGGTGCCGTCAAAGAAACCGGCATCGACGTAATCGAGAAAGTTCTTCGCCGTGATCGGCGCTTCCTCGGACATGAGCTCGATCGTAATATCACCCATCGAAGTGGAAAAAATCACCACAGGCCTGTCTCCTCCCTCTGCTGTTGGGTTGAACGCCGCCGCGCCCAGAAACAAAACGAATGCCGCTACAAGGCACTTGAGTGCCGTCCACTGCTGTCTCAAGGAATACCTCCTGGTGTAAAGTCCGCGGTCCAATCCTCTCCAATCAAGCTTTACCCGTGGGCCGTTCGTCCATCGCGACAAGATCGAGTATCCAGTCCACGACACGGGGCTTGCCCAGTATGACGTCGAAACGCCGCTCGCGCGGATCGTTTCCCGTCCGCTCGGAGCACACGTGACGGCCGCCCGCCTCCTCCATCAGCACCTTGCTGGCCATGGTGTCCCAGACGCGCAGGTCATAATCCACCATGGCGCCGACGGAGCCGTCGAGGGCAAGTGCGTGGCCGAAACAGTCGGTGTAAGTCCGCACACCGGGATGCGCCCGCATCAAGGTATCGAACACTGACGGCAGGCCGGCGCTGACAAACTGTTGCCGGTCACCGATGCCGATGATTTCCCTTTCCAGCGCCTCGTCTCCGGAAAGGTCCTCCAGCGCCAACACCCGGCCGTTGCATCGGGCGCCGAGGCCTCTGGCCGCGCTGTAGGTCTTGTCCAGCCCCGGTAGGTCGATGATCCCGAGGACCGGATCGTCCCCCTGGAGCAGGGCCAGCAGCGTGCCGTAGAGCGGCACCCCGTGGCGGAAGCTCTTGGTGCCGTCGATGGGATCGATGACCCAGGTGAGGGCGTCGCCGCCCCCGGTTTCGGGCAGTTCCTCGCCGATGACGCTGTGCGCGGGATAGCGCGCGGCCAGCAGCGTACGGACCTTCTCCTCCACCGCGATGTCGACGTCGGTCACGAAGGTCCCGTCCGCCTTGGAACGGTGCGTGAACCCCTTATCCAGAGCGTTCCGGATCAGCGCGCGGGTCTCCCTGACGATGCCGAGGGCATCGGACAGGACGACCTTCAGGTCGGCCGCCGCCGTTGCGCCGTTCACCCCGGAATCCTCCCCGCGCACCCCGGCATGGCCTCCGTGCATCCCATGGCCGGAGTATACACGCTGCCCGGAAGACAGGGAAACGAGGAGGGTCCGGCGATGGTGGACGGAGCCGGGTGCGGCTGTTAGGTTGACGCAGGCAGTCACCGGCAGCGAGGAGATTTCCCATGGACCACGCGATCTATGCCATGACCGTCGGCATTGCCGAGAACTGGCGCCCCTCCGGCATCATGCCGTGTGTCCGAAGCGACGCGGAACGGGACGAGCCCGTGCCCTACATCATCTGGTGCATCGAAACCCCCGACGGGCCGGTGGTGGTGGACACCGCCTATCATCCCGACTACGTCCCCGCGGCGTGGGCTCAGGGAAAGGGGTTCCGGGAGCCGGCGCAGTTGCTCGGGGAGCTCGGGATAAAGCCGGAAGAAGTGGCCACCGTCATCGTGACGCACTTCCACATCGACCACTTCACCGGTTTCGACTTCTTTCCCAAGGCGAACTTCGTCATCCAGAAGGACGAGTACGATTTCTGGACCGGCCCGATGATGCACTTCGACTACCTGAACAACCTGATCCGCCCCAAGGTGCGGCCGGCGCTGCAACGGCTGGTGGACGGCGGCCGCGTCACCCTGGTGGACGGCGACCACGAGCTGGCCTCCGGAGTGGAGTTGTTGAAGGCGGGCGGACACACCCCCGGCTCCCAGATGGTCGCGGTGGACACGGCCGCGGGAAAGGCCGTGCTGTGCGGCGACATCGCCTACACCTACCGGAACCTGCGCGAGCGCATCCCGGTGGGCTGGTACTTCAACCTGCCCGACTCGGTGCTGGCGCTCGACCGGGCGCTCCGGACCGCGTCGCGCCCGGAGCTGTCGTTTCCCAACCACGACCCCAAGCTCATGGACGGCAAGCGGGTGATCCGGGTGGCGTGAGCGGAGTGGCGCGACGAGGGGAACGCGCCGGACGCCGAGGCAAGAGCCGGCGGCGCAAGCGGGGCGGCGCGGGCGAGGGAAGCACATGACCGGAGGGACTCGCGGGAGCTGCCGCATCGGCGTCATCTCCGACACCCACGGCTTGGTGCGGCCCCAGGCGCTGGCGGCGCTGCGCGGCTCGGACCTCATCATCCACGCCGGCGACGTGGGCGCGCCCGAAGTGTTGGAGCGCCTTCGCGGGCTTGCCCCGGTGGCCGCGGTCCGGGGCAACGTCGACCGGGGCGCGTGGGCCGACGCGCTGCCCGAGGAACGCACCGTCGAAGTGGGCGGCGCGCGCATCCACGTCATCCACGACCTCAAGGCCATGGCAGCGGCGCCGGAAGGCTGCCGCCTGGTGATCAGCGGCCACTCGCACAAGCCGTCCATCCAGCGGCGCGACGGGGTCCTCTACCTCAACCCGGGCAGCGCCGGACCCCGGCGCTTCACGCTGCCGGTGGCCGTGGCCACCGTCCGGCTGAGCAGCCGGGGCTTGCGGCCGAGGCTGGTGGAATTGACGGTTTGACGGGACAACAGGGGAACCCTGATCGATCGCGCCGGGCAAGCGGGGGCCGTTCGCTCCGGGCGAGGGAAGCACGGTCGAAGGGCTCCCCCACCATTGACCGGAAGCTTCCCGGGAGAATGCACATGGACCTGGATCACGCGCTGACGATGGCGCGGGAGGCGGCGCACAAGGCCGGGGAAAAGCTCCTCGCCTACTACGCGTCGGAATACGACATCCGCCACAAGAGCGGCGGCAACCCGGTCACGACCGCGGACATCGAGGCCAACCAAGTGCTGCACGACACTTTGCTGGGAGCGTTTCCCGAAGCCGGCTGGCTGTCGGAGGAGTCGATCGACAGCCCCGAACGGCTGGAGCAGGAGTGGGTGTGGATCGTGGACCCGCTGGACGGGACCATGGAATTCATCCGCGGGATCGACGAGTTCGCCGTTTCCGTGGCGCTGGTACAGGGCACGGCGCCGGTGGTGGCGGTGGCGTACAACCCGGCGACCGGGTGCATGACCCATTGCCGCCGCGGCTACGGCACCTTCGCCAACGGACGGCCGGTACGCGTGTCCGGCCGCGCCCAACTGAAGGGCGCCACCCTGGTGGCCAGCCGCAGCGAGACCCGCCGGGGCCTCTTCGCGGAGTTCGAGGGGATCCTGAAGGTCAAGCCCACCGGCAGCATCGCCCACAAGCTGGCCGAGTTCGCCGGCGGCGGCGGCGACCTGACCGTAAGCCTGGCGCCGAAGAACGAATGGGACGTGTGCGCCGGGGTGCTGCTGGCGGAGGAAGCCGGCGCCAGGGTGACGGACCTGGACGGCCGGCCCTTCTCGTTCAACCAAGCCGATACGCTGCGCAACGGCGTCATCGCCGCCAACCCGTCGCTCTACCCCGAAGTGTACCGCCTCGTCGCCGGGCGCGGGCGCTGACGCCCGGAGTACGTCATTCCGTATCCGAGTCCGGTTCGGTGACTTCCCGCAGCAGTTCCATGGCGTCTTCGGCTTCTTCCTCCGGCACCTGGATCGTGGCGGCCACGCCCGCCGAGCCGAACCCGCCCCACAGCGGCCCTACCGGCAAGAGGGTCAGCGCCGATTCGCCCTGCACCACGTAGGTGATGCCGGCGCTGTCGAGGACGGACTTGACCACCGCCAGGGTGGTGACGTCCACCGTCCGAAACACGTCTACGTAGGCCATGTTACTCCCGGAAGCTATTCTACGGCGTTCGCCCTCGGCCGGCGGCCAGCACGCCGGCTGCCGGCTCCTCCAACGCGTCCGGGTCGGGATTCACCGCCGGGCCGGCGATGTCCAGCACGAGCCGGGTGACCGAGATGCGCCCGCCAAGGCACACGTCCACGTCCCGGCCGGGCTGTCGCGGACGCTTGCGGTACTCCGCCTGGTAGATGAACGCGCCGTCCTCCCTGCGGTAAGCCACGCCCAGGGGACGCGTGTCCAGGGGGCAGACGACGGCGTCCACCTCCCCATCCTCGGGCAGATGCGGCATGTTGGCGTTCCAGTACTCGCCCTGGGAAAGTTCCGCGGCCAGCAGCCGCTGGAGCAGCAGCGTGGCCCTGCGGAACACCGCCTCCCAGTCCAGTTCCAGGCCCTTGGCGACGTACTGGGAAATGGCCAGCGCGCGGCAGCCCAGCAGCGCGCCCTCGCGCGCCGCGGCCACCGTGCCCGAGGTATAGACGTCGGCGCCGAGGTTCGCTCCCCTGTTCACCCCCGCCAGCACCCATGCCGCATCCGGAACGATCTCCGTGAGCCCGATCCGGACGCAATCCGCGGGCATCGCCTGCACGCTGAAGTGATGCGCGTCGCGCTGTTCCACGGGAATGGGCCGGTCCGTGGTCACCTGGTGGCCGACGCCGGACTTCCCCACGGCCGGCGCCACCACCACGGGGTCGCCCCACTCGCGCACCGCCCGCTCCAGCACCTCCATGCCGGGCGCGTCGATGCCGTCATCGTTGGTCAACAGGAACTTCACCGGCTACATCCGCTCCAGGGGCCGGATGCCGAGGATGGTCAGGCCGCTCCGGAGCACCTGCTTCACCGCGGTGAAGAGCCGCAGCCGCGCCTGCGCCTTGCCCACTTCCTCGCCCTTGACACGCAGCACCGCGTAACTCGCGTGCAGGCCGCGCGCCAGCTCCAGGAGATAGTTGCACAGCACCGAGGGCTCGTAGAGGCGTCCCGCCTCCCGCAAGACGTCGGGATAACGGGCCACCAGGCTCACCAGCCGGTGCGCCTCGGGCTCCACCAGCGGGCTCACGTCGGCCTCCGGGTCGGGCTCGATGCCGCAATTGCGCAGGATACCGGCGATGCGCGCGTGGGCGCTCATGAGGTAGGGACCGGTGTCGCCGTCGAAGGAAATGGCCAAGTCCCAGTCGAAGCGGTAGTCCTTGATGCGCTGCTTGGACAGGTCGGCGAAGAAGATGGCGGCGATGCCCACGGCTTCCGCCACGGTCTCCTCGTCGTCCAGGTCCAGGCGCTTCTCGATCTGCTCGCGCATGTACCTCAGCGCCCGCTGCCGGGCCTCGTCCAGCAACTCTTCCAGGTAGATGACGTTGCCCTGGCGGGTGGACATGCCCTGCACCAGGCCGAAGTTCACGTGCACACAGTCTTTCCACCACGGGTGTCCCAAGAGCTTCAGGACCGTGAAGAGTTGGCGAAAATGGAGCGACTGGCCGCTCGCCACCACGTAGACGATGCGGTCGCAGCCGTAGGTGTCGTGGCGGTAGCGCGCCGCGGCCACGTCCCGGGTCAGGTACAGGGTGGTGCCGTCGGCCTTCTCCAGGAGCGCCGGGGTGTCGATGCCCTCGCCGGAAAGGTCGATGATGAGGGCGCCGTCGGACTCCGCGGCCAGCGCCTTGGCGCGGGCCTCCTCGATGACCGCGTCCATCTTGTCGTTGAAGAACGATTCACCCGTGTAGGAGTCGAAGCGCACGCCCAACCGCTCGTAGATGTGCTTGAAGTAGTCGAGGCTGGTGTCGCGGATGCGGCGCCACAGCTCCAGCGCCTCCGGGTCGCCCGCTTCCTGCCGGCGGAACCACTCGCGCGCCTCCTCCACCAGCTTCGGGTCGCCGTCGGCGACCTCGTGGAACTTGACGTAGAGGCGGTTGAGGCTCATCAGGTCGTTCTCGTCGCCGGGCTTGCCGAAGTGCTTGAGACCGGCGATCTGCCGGCCGAACTGGGTGCCCCAGTCGCCCACGTGGTTGATGCCCACCACCTCGTAGCCCAGCGCCTCGAAGATGCGCACGAGCGCGCCGCCGATGATGGTGGAGCGCAGATGCCCAACGTGGAACGGCTTGGCGATGTTGGGCGACGAGTAGTCGATGGCGATGGTCTGCCCCGCCCCGTCCGCGCAGCAACCGTACGCCTCGCCCGCCGCCGCCTCGCGCAGCACCGCCTCGGCAAAGCGCGTGCGGTCGACCGACAGGTTGACGTATCCCCCCGCCGCGTCGGCGCCGGACAGGAGGTCCAGGTCCGCCGACGCCTTCTCCGCGAGCTCCCGCGCGATAAGCGGCGGCGCCTTGCGCAGCTTCTTGGCCAGCGTGAAGCACGGAAAGGCGAAGTCGCCCATGTCCGGCTTGGGCGGCACCGTCAGCATGCGCGCCACCGCCTCGCTGTCCAGCTCCGCGTGCCGCGCGATGACCCGGGCCGCCTCCTGGCGAAAGTCGGCGGCATTCATGGTTCCAAACGCCCCGTTGGCTTCCAGACACGCATTTCGTCAAGTCTAACACAAAGGCATGAGCCTGAGCAGGGAGCCGACCATTGGTTCTTTCGTTGCACTTTGCACCGATTTCGCTGAAATTGGTCAATCAGTCTCTCCCACGGAGGGAGGCAACCACCATGGCGGCCGCGATCCGGAAGAACTTCCAAGCGATGGGCACATGACGATCACGGCACCGCCATACGCCCTCACCTCGACCATCCTCGACCTTGCCGAACGGATCGGCGAGGCCGTCGGGCGGGTAGAAGACGCAGCGGTTCGGGCGGACCTTCTGCTGCGGCGCGCCAATCGCATCCGCACGATTCACGGTTCGCTGGCCATCGAAGGCAACACCCTCACGGAAGAGCAGGTCTCGACCATCCTCGAAGGCAAGCCGGTCATGGCGCCGATTGGGGAAATTCAGGAAGTCCGCAACGCCATCAAGGCCTACGAACAGTTCCCGCGATGGAACCCCGGCCGCGAGGCTGATCTGCTGAGCGCACACCGTGTCCTGATGGCCGGGTTGCTGGACGCTCCGGGCCGCTACCGGCGCGGCGGCGTAGGAGTGATGGGACCCGCGGAAGTACACCACCTTGGCCCTCAGGCTGACCGCGTGCCGCACCTCATGTTGAACCTGCTTTCGTGGCTGGACAGCACCGAAGAGCACCCGCTCATTGCCAGCTCGGTTTTCCACTACGAGTTCGAGTTCATTCATCCCTTCGAAGACGGCAACGGCCGTATGGGCCGGCTCTGGCAGACCCTGATCCTGACGCGCTGGAAAGCCCTGTTCGCGCATGTCCCGGTGGAGAGCCTGGTTCATGCGCGCCAGAGCGAATACTACCAAGCAATCCGGGACAGTTCCGCCCGTGGCGAGAGCACCCCGTTCATCGTTTTCATGCTGACTGTCATTCTTGAAGCCGTTCGCGGTTTCGGCGCCACCGACCAAGTAAGCGATCAAGTAAGCGACCAAGTAGGTCGTTTGCTCGCCGCACTCCGGGACGGCCCGAAGTCTGCCACCCAACTCATGGCAGCGCTCGGACTGTCGCACCGCCCGACGCTTCGCCGAAACTACATTCGCCCGGCACTCGACGCCGGGTTGGTCGAAATGACCCGTCCGGGGTCGCCGACTGCGAGGAACCAGGGGTACCGGCTCACGCTGAGTGGGAGAGTGGCAGGCTGAATCGACCAGAGGCGCCGGAGCGGTAATTTCATGTGTGTTGCAGGGAGTAGACATGGCCAAAACGAACAAGCGTGAGACGACGTCGAAGAACTCGGTCCAGGGCGACGCGGGCGCAGCCGCGCCTCGGCCGGCGAAGATGGACAACAAACGTTACGAGAAAGAGCTGCTCCGGCTCCAGATCGAGCTCGTCACCATGCTGGAATGGATCAAGCAGCACGGGCTGAAGGTCGTGGTGCTGTTCGAGGGTCGCGACGCGGCGGGCAAGGGCGGCGTGATCAAGCGCATCACGCAGCACCTCAGCCCCCGGATCTGCCGCGTCGTGGCGTTGCCGGCGCCCACCGAACGAGAGAAGACCCAGTGGTATTTTCAGCGTTACGTGCCTTACCTGCCGGCCGCCGGGGAGATGGTGCTGTTCGACCGGAGTTGGTACAACCGGGCCGGAGTCGAGAGGGTCATGGGCTTTTGCACCCACGAGGAATACCAGGAGTTCCTGCGTAGCTGCCCGGAGTTCGAGCGCATGCTGGTCCGCTCCGGCATCATGCTGATCAAGTACTGGTTCTCGATCTCCGACGAGGAACAGGAGCGGCGCTTCCGGAGCCGGCTCAAGCTCAAGCACAAACGCTGGAAACTGAGCCCGATGGACCTGGAATCACGGCGGCGCTGGGTCGACTATTCGAGGGCGAAGGACGAGATGTTCGCCCACACCGATATCAAGCAGGCACCGTGGTATGTGGTTGAGGCGGAAGTGAAGAAACACGCGCGGCTGAACTGCATCAGCCATCTGCTGAGCATGATCCCCTATGAGGATCTGACACCCGAACCGATCGAGCTGCCGAAACGCACGGACCCCGGTGCCTATGTCCGCCCGCCCATCACGGACCAGACCTTCGTCCCCACCGTGTATCCCGAAAAGCACCGGCAGCCTTGACCGAGTTGGCCCAGGCCCGCCGGTCCCGGGATGCCCGGGCTACGCGCGCCCGGTGTCCTGGAGCGCCGGCGCCACGTGGCGGCTGAAGCGCTCCATGGAGGCGAGGACCTTGTCCTGCTTGAGGCCGCCGAAGTGGAAGCAGAGTCCGATGTGGGTGGGGCCCACCACGTCGATGATGGACCGGAGGTGCTCGATGCAGGTATCGGGGCCGCCGAAGACGCCGCGGTTGTCCTGGATCATGGCGTCGTAGCCCAGCCGCGCGTAGATCTTGTCCAGCAGGGGCACGCGGGCGGGATCGAGGCGCACCTCGTCGAGGGCGAACTCGCGCCAGCGGTGCCAGGCGTCCTCCACCTCGGCACGGGCCTGGGCGTCATCCTCACCGACGTAGATGGGGTACATGACGAAGACGTCGTGGTCTTCCTCGGAGTACCCGGCTTCCCGCAGGGTTTCGAGATAGACCTCGATGCGCGGACGCTGCTCGGCGTTGCTGCCGATCCACGGCAGGGTCATCAGGTGGTAGCCGTTCCGGCCGATCATGCGGAAGTTGTCCAGGTCGCGGTTGGCGGTCACGTAGACGGGCGGGTGCGGCTGCTGGTGCGGGCGCGGCCGCACGGTCATGCCGTGATAGCTGAAGTACTCGCCGTCCCACTCAACGCTCTCCTCGGTCCAGGCCATGCGGATGACGTCCAGGGCTTCCACCAACCGCGGCTGCGCCGTGGGCCAGTCCTGCCCGTACACCTCGTACTCGTGGGGGCTCATGCCCCGGCCGGCGCCGAAGAGCAGGCGTCCGCCGGAGAGGAGGTCGAGCATGGCGTAGTCCTCGGCGATCTGCAGCGGGTGGTGCATCGGCACGAGCGACACCGCCGAGCCGAGGCGCAGGCGGCGGGTGCGCTGGGAGGCGGCGGAGAGCAGCATCTGCGGGCTGGGCATCATGCCGCCGAAGAGGCGGAAGTGGTGCTCCGTGACCCAGAGGCTGTCGAAGCCCATGCTCTCGGCGGCATCGATCTGCTCCAGCCAGCGGGCGTAAAGCTCGCGCGAATCGCCGTCCAACTCGGGAACGTAGGTGTTGAGAAGGTAATATCCGAACTTCATGGCTGTCCTTCGTTGCCCATTGCCTTGAGCCGTTCCTTCAACACGTCAAGGTCCGGCCTGATCTGCTCCACAGCGTCGGCGGACATGTCGACGCTGGCCACCTGCTTCAACCCGTGGCCGGTGACGTTGCACACCACCAGGTCGTCGGCGCCGATGACGCCCTCGCCCCGCAGGCGGATGGCGGCGGCCAGGGACGTGGCTGCGGCGGGCTCGGCGAAAATGCCGGCCATGCGCGCCAGCAACCCCTGGGCCGCGAGGATCTCTTCGTCCGACAGCGCCACGCCGGTGCCGCCGCTGGCGCGCACGGCGCGCAGCGCGCGGAGTCCCAGCGCATGCGGGTTGCCCACCTGGATGCTCTCGGCCACCGTGGCCCCGGCGGTCACGGGCTCCACGGTGGCGCTGCCGCTCTCCAGCGCGGCTGCGATGGGCGCGGCGGCCGCGCTCTGGGCCGCCACCAGCCTCGGGAAGCGGTGCGCCCAGCCGAGGCCGTGCAGCTCCTGGTAACCCTTCCACGTGGCCACCAGCCCCGCGCCTCCGGCGGTGGGGTGAATGATCCAGTGGGGCACGTGCTCGTCCAACTGGTCGAAGAGCTCGAAGGCATAGGACTTCTTGCCCTCGTTGCGGTACGGGTTGGTGGACAGGCAGTCGTACCAGCCGAACTCCTTGACCGCCGCCCGGTAGAACGCGCCCATGCCGTCGAGGTCCGCGTCCACCATCACCACGGTGGCGCCGCAGGCGCGCGCCTGGGCCACCTTGGCCGCGTCCGTGCCCGCCGGCACCATCACCACGCTGCGCATGCCCGCGGCCGCGGCATAGGCCGCCACCGACGCGGCGGCGTTGCCGGTGGACGGAACCGCCGCGGTGTCGAAGTCCATCTCCACGGCGCGGGAGATGCCCACGCTGTTGCTGCGGTCCTTGAGGGAGCCCGAGGGAAGCAGCGTGTCGTTCTTGACGTAGAGGCGCTCCATCCCCAGGTGGGCGCCCAACCGCCGGCAACGGGTGAGCGGGGTGTAGCCCTCTCCCAGCGACACCACCGAACCGCGGTTCTTCACCGGGAAAAAATCGAACCAGCGCCACAGGGTCGTGTCGGCACTGGAACGGATGACGCGCACGTCGGAGCGGGTCAGGTGCCCGAGGTCCACGTGCGCCTCCAGCACGGCGCCGCACGCGCCGCACGCGAAGGTGTCGTCGGTCACCGCCTCCCAGCCGCACTGCGGACAGCGCAACGCCGCGATCCTGCCCATGACCCCCTCAGGCCCCGGCTTCCCGGGCGTCCTCCCACAGCACCTCGACGGGATGGAGCGCGCGGCGGCCGGTGAGGTGCTCGATCTGCTGCCGGCAGGAGATGCCCGAGGCCACCACCCGCGCGTCCTCGGGAGTTGTCTCCACGGCCGGCACCAGCCGGCGGTTAGCGATGGTGACGGACACGTCGTAGTGCTCCTTCTCGAAGCCGAACGACCCGGCCATGCCGCAACAGCCGGAGTCCACCTCGCGCACCTCGTGCCCGGCGTCGCGCAGCACCGACACCGTCGGCGCCATGCCCACCAGTGCCTTCTGGTGGCAATGGCCGTGGAGGAGCACCGGCGCCCGCGGCGAGCCGCCGTTCGCCAGGGAGCCCGCGACGCCGTCGCCCATGAGCAGCTCCTCGATGAGCAACGTCCGGTCCGCCACCAGGCGCGCCGGCTCGTTGCGCAGCAGGTCGGGGTACTCGTCGCGCAGCGTCAGGATGCAGGACGGCTCGAGGCCCACCACGCGTACTCCCTGCTCCACGTGCGGCAGCAGCCGGGCGACGTTCCAGGCGGCGTTGTCCTTGGCTTCCTGGAGCATGCCCTTGGAGATCATCGGCCGCCCGCAGCAGCGCCGCGGCACGGTCATGACGCGGTAACCGCAATGCTCCAGCAGGCGCGTGGCCGCCATCGCCACGTCCGGCGTGTTGTAGGTGTTGAAGGTGTCGTGGAACAGGATCACCGAGCCGCGTGACCCGTTGCCCGCGGCGGCGTGCCGCTTCCACCAGTCCTCGAAGTTGTGGCGCGCGAAGCTCGGCAGCGGGCGCCGGCGGTCGATGCCCAGGAGCCGGTCCAGAAGCCAGCGGCTCACCGCGTTGCCGTTGACCCGGTTGGCCACGGGCGCCAGCATCGACCCCCAGCGGCTCAGGGAACCGATGCGCCCGAACAGGCGGCTGCGCAGGGACACGCCGTGGACCTGCTGGTAATGGTGCAGGAACTCGTACTTGAGCTTGGCCATGTCCACGTTGGACGGGCACTCGGCCTTGCACCCCTTGCATTCGAGGCAGAGGTCCAGCACCTCATGCAACCCCTCGCCGGTGAACTCCGAGCGCGGCACCTTGCCTGACAACACCGCGCGGAACGCGGTGGCGCGCCCGCGGGTGGAGTGCTTCTCCTCCAGCGTGGCCATGTACGACGGGCACATGGTGCCGCCCAGGGTCTTGCGGCAGGCGCCGGTGCCGTTGCACATCTCCACCGCGGCCACGAAGCCCCCCTGGTCGCTGAAGTCGAGCATGGTCTGGGGCTGCCAGGTCTTGTAGGAGGTGCCGTAGCGGAGCGAGTCGGTCATGGGCGGGGCGTCCACGATCTTGCCGGGGTTCAGCAGGCCCTGCGGGTCGAACAGGCGCTTGACCTTGCGGAACTCCTGGTACAGCTCGGGTCCGAATATCTTCTCGTTGAGGTGGCTCCGGGCCAGGCCGTCGCCGTGCTCGCCGGACATGGCGCCGCCGAACTCCATCACCAGGTCGGAGATCTCGCAGGAGATCTGCGTCATCTTCTTCACCTCGCCCGCTTCCTTGAGGTTGATGAACGGGCGGATGTGCATGCACCCCACCGAGCAGTGGCCGTAGTAGCCGGCGCGGACCCCGTGGCGGCCCAGGATGCCGCGGAAGCGCTTGACGAACTCCGGCAGCCTCACCGGGTCCACCGCGGTGTCCTCGACGAAGGCGATGGGCTTCTTCTCGCCCTTGACGCCCAGCAGGAGCCCCAGTCCGGCCTTGCGCACGCCCCAGATCCGGTTCACCTCGCCCGGCTCGTAGGCCAGCGAGGCGGCGTAGCCCATGCCCTCGCGCTTCCGCAGCGCCTCCAGCCGGTCCACCTTGTCGCGCACTTCCTCGGCCGTGTCGCCGTCGTACTCCACCATGAGGATGGCGTCGGGGTCCCCCTGCACGAACCCCAGGCGCTTGGACTGCTCGATGTTGTTGCGCGCCAGGTCCAGGATCGGCTTGTCGGTCAGCTCCATGGCGTAGGGGTTGGTGGCGAGGATCGCTTCCGACACCCCCAGCGCGTCCTGGAGGTCGTGAAAATGGAGGACGTCCAGCGCGGTGAACCTGGGCTTGGGCACGAGGCGCATCTTCGCTTCCACCACGCACGCCAGGGTCCCCTCGGAACCCACGATCAGGCGCGCGAGGTTGAACGGCTGGTCCTTGGCGAACTCGTCGAGGTTGTAGCCCGATACCCGGCGCATGAGCTTGGGATAGCGCTCGGCGATGAGCGCGCTGGCCGAGTCCACCAGCGGCGGGAGGTCGCGGTAGATGCGGTTCTCGAGTCCCTTGCCGGCCTGCTTGGCGGCGAGAATGTCGGCCGGCACGTCGCGCAGCACCACATCGCTGCCGTCCGCCAGCAGCACGGTCAGCTCCAGCACATGGTCCAGGGTCTTGCCGTAGACGACGGAGTGGGCGCCGGCGGAGTTGTTGCCGATCATGCCGCCGATGGTGGCCCGGTTCGAGGTGGAGGTGTCGGGGCCGAAGAGCATGCCCATGGGCGCCACGTGCGTGTTGAGTGCATCCTGCACCAAGCCGGGCTGGACCCGGCACCAGAGTTCCTCCCGGTTCACCTCGAGCACCCGGTTCATGTACTTGGAGAAGTCCATGACGATGGCGTGGCCCACGGTCTGGCCGGCCAGCGAGGTGCCGCCGCCCCGCGCCAGCACCGGCACCCGGTGCTTGTTGGCCACCTCGATGACCGCCTGGACGTCCCCCTTGTGACGGGGCACAACGACGCCCACGGGCTCCACTTGGTAAATGGACGCGTCCGTGGCGTAGAGCAGCCGCGAGTACGCGTCGAACCGAACCTCGCCCTCCACGCGCTTGCGGAGTTCGGCCTCGGTGTCCCGGTAATCCTGCGAAGCTTCACGCGCCATCGGCAAATTCTCCTCGCGGCTACCATAGCACGAATCGGGCGACGTTTGCCCAAGCCCCCGCAACGTCCCGCCCTGCCCGCCCGAGAGCCCTCCCAATGCTTGCGCTCCCGCGGGTTCTGCGGTATCCACGCCTTCAGAAGACGGTCCCTCGGGCCGAAGGGGTTGACCAAGCATGTCAGGCTTCAAGGTCGCATTGATGATCGCATTCGTGCTGCTCTGGACTTCGCCCGGAGCCGCGGTCCAACGCGTCGCCCTCGTCATCGGCAACAGCGCGTACACGCGCATCGCCGCTCTGACCAGTCCGATGAACGACGCGGGCCTGATGGCCACCGCCCTCCGCAACGTCGGTTTCGACGTGGTCGACGGCATCGACATGACCAAGGAGGCCATGGAGTCGGCGATCATCGACTTCGGCCGTCGCCTGCGCGCGGCGGGACCCCACGCCCAAGGGCTCTTCTACTATTCCGGACACGGAGTTCAGTCGCGCGGGGTCAATTACCTGATCCCGCTGGATGCGCCCATCACCGAGGAAAGTCATCTGCCGATCAAGGCTGTGCCCGCGTGGTGGGTGCTGGACCAGATGGACGACGCGCGGAACCGGCTGAACCTCGTGGTCCTGGATGCCTGCCGCAACAACCCGTTCAAGGTCGGGACGGACAAGACCCCCATCGGGCAAGGCGGGCTGCAGGTCATTGACGCCCCCACGGGCACCTTGATCGCCTATGCCGCCGCGCCGGGAAAGGTGGCCTATGACGGGCGCGGCGTGAACTCCCGCTACTCGCCGTTTACCGAAGCGCTGGTGGAAGCCATGAGCCGGCCCGGCCTGCAGGTGGAGGACGTCCTCAAGCGGGTGCGCAAGACGGTCCGGGAAAGGACCGGGAACCGGCAGCAGCCGTGGTGGGCGAGTTCCCTTGAAGGCCGTTTCGCCTTTCGAATGGAGCCATCGAACGGAGCGCCGCCGGTGCCGGCCGGTTCCGGCACAAGCGCCCAGCCCGCGGCGAACACCATTCCGGCCTACCTGGTCATCGACGATGCCGACAGCCGGTTCTGGCAACGGATCAAGGGCAACTGCGCGCTCCTTGACGAGTACTACAAGCGGTATCCCAACGGCCGTCACATGGCCAGGTACTGGGAACGAAGGCGGGAGTGCGCGGCGACGCGATAGATAGTGTCCCGTCCGGCCCACCCATCCTAATACAACACCACCCCCAGCAGGGCCCGGGGCGCCCGGTTGACCATGACGGCGGCGGCCTCCTCTGTTTCCCCGGAAACGGGAACGATCGTGCACTTGCCGCTGCGCCCCGCGTTGCCGGCTTGTCCGAACCGCCCCGTGTTGCCCTCGCTGCCGCCGGCTCCCCGTTCGGGCCGGGCCGCGGAAGCATCCCTCGCGGTGGAATCGTCGGGTTGCGGGATGTCCCCCGGCGGACCCGGGCTTCCCGGCGCGCCGTCACGGCCGCCGGCGCCGCCCCGGCCGCCGGCGCAATCGAGCACGAACGCGGTTTCGAGATCACGGGTGGCGAGTATCACCGCGACGTTCCCGCCGCTGCCGCCGGCGCCGCCGTGGCCGCCATCACCTCCATCGCCGCCATCGCCACCGTCGCCGGAAAAATAGCCGTTGCCTCCCTTCCCGCCGCGTCCGCCGGCGCCACCGTCGCCACCGGCGCCGCCGTCGCCGCCCTTGCTCAGGATGCGCACCGGTGGACCGTGCAGACGGCGGACGTAGTATGCGGGAGGCGTTCCGGGCGCGCGCACCTCGAACAGCACCAGCCGTTCCGCGGCGTCGAGCGTGCGCACCTCGCGCGCCACCACCCGGAGATCGGGACCGTAACCGCCATGGGTCCCGTGCTGTCCGAACCCGCCGCGGCCGCCGGACTTGCCGTCACCGGCGCGCCCGAACGTGCGCCCGTTGTCGCGCCCGCGCGCGCCATCGCGACCGTTCCGGCCGGCCGCGCCGTCGCGTCCCGCCACCCCGGTGAAGGACAGCACGTCCTCCTTCATGAGCGGGACGATGCCGAGGAAGTCGGTTGCGTAGCGCTGCCGGATCGACAAGGTGGAGCCATCCGATGGACCGCGATAGTCCACCGCGACGACGAGGGAACGGCCGATCAGCGCCCTGGGCTCGGCAACGCGCACCAAGTGGGTCTTGGGCTCGTAGACGCCGTTCTCGACCCGGACGACCACTCGCGCCGGCGGAAGCGGATACGTGTCGTCGAGGTGTGATCCGCGACCTTCACGACCCAGGACCCATGTCCTTCCGGCGGCGTCCTTCACCCTGAGGCCGAGCTTCGCCCGTTCACCCGGGGTAATCGTTTCGATACCGGCCAACGGTCCGGCGAACTCCATGGACGAGACGGCCGACGGCTCCGGCCCCCGCCAGATGGCCGGGTCGTTGGCGAATCGGAGGGTTCTCGATGGACCTCCGTCGCCGCCATACGCGACAGCCACCGCGAACGGCTTTGCGCCGTCGGGGACCGCGGCGATCAGCGTCGTCCAGTCGCCGCCGGCACTGGCGAGATGGGTGAGCCGGACCGCGATCCGTGAGCGCGGGATCGGAAAGTCGGGGTTTCCGGAGGCGAAGCTCCGGCCTTCGCGGTCGCGCGCGGTGATCCGGAGCCGGTACCGTTCGCCCGGGATGAGCGCCGTGCCCGGCGCGATCTCGTGCTCCTCGTCCGCGCGCTGCCAGAGCAGCCGAGCGCGCAACTCCACCACGTCGGCCGGCTCCGGACCCTCGATGCGCGCGAAATCCGGACGGTACCGCCGGACGGCGCGGATCTCGGGCGCACCGGCCAGGGAAACGACGATCTCGTAGCCATTCTCCGGAATCCCCCGACGGTCCGCGCCGAGGCGGACTTCCCTGGTGGCGGGATCGTAGTCGCCGCCGCGCACCTCGACCCGGAAGTCCGCGGAACCGTCCAGCCGGCGCTCCTTCCCCAGTTGGTCCTTGACCGTGACCTCACCGATGGAGAGCGTGGACCCCGGCAGCACCAGCGCACCCTCCGCCGGAGCCGCGGGCAGGTGAAAGCTCACTGAAACCGGCGGTGCCTGTGTGGCGGCGCAACCCGAAAGAAGCCAAACCGTCCACAGCAACGCCGGCCAGCAAAGCCCCGTGAACCAGTGCCGGAGGGTCGAGGGGGCTTCACGGACACTGCGTTCAACGACGATGCGCAACGATCTCGTACTCGAGCTTGCCAACGCTCCAGGCATGGCCTGCGGTGGCGCCCCGCGTCCCGCCCTCCCTGCTGACGCCCAGGACTTCGGCAAGCTCCACCAGATATCCTTCCGGCCGGGAGATGACGGACAGATCCTTGTGCCGCGAGGCCAGTTCTTCGAGCGCCGGGGTTTTTTCCGACACCACCGCGATCAACATGCCCCGGCCGACGGGCGGCATCGCCTGGACGCGGAGCCCGGACTGTGTTCCCGGGAGGGAGACACGTTCGCCGGCGCGGATCCTTTCGGGAACCCCTGCCTGGACGCTCAAGCGATTCGGAAAGAGCTGGTACAACCGGCCCGCGGTATCCACGTCCAACAACACCAGCTTCCCGGCGCGATCGCTCTCCACCACCACTTCGATCTCGTCGCCCACGGGGACCTTGGCACCGGGCCGGATTTCGACCCGCACGCCCGCCGGCGGCACACCGCCGGAACCGGGCGGTTGCTCCGGTTCCCGCCGTTCGGACCGCCGTACAAGAAGGTCCTTGGCGAAGCTGGCGGTGGCGGACAACCGCGTGGAGTCCCGCACCGCGAATACAGGCTCGTCGAGGCGGCTCGTCGCGGTGACCAGTTGCGGCGTCAGGCCGAAAGCGCAGTCGGCGAGGTACCGTTCGCAGTACGCGTTCGACCTTTCCGTGAGATACTGCCGCAGTTCTCGCACCGTCACGGTGCCGTCGGCATTCAAGTCGGCCTTGCCCGCGTCCACTCCGCTAAGGAACAACTGAGTAAACACGCTTCCCCGCCCGATGCTCCCCTCTGGCCAGGCCGACCACTCCCGAGCGATCAACGCCAGCTGGCCTATCCTCGACGCGGTCCATACGGTAACCCCCGGATGGATGGCTGAAAGAAACAGGTCCTGTTCTCCGGTGTCGGCGACCTGCCGGATGCTCTTGGTGGCGGCGACCCGGACCGGCATTCCGCCGGCAAACCGAGGCGACTTGACGTACGTGGACTCGCTCGGGCTTCCCGCGGCCATCGGCCCGTGGCTCGCGTCCAGCACCACGTGCACCCGGCGACCCTCGAGGCGGGCGAGCAACCCTGTCAGCTCGTCATCGGTGATCATTCCGACGAGTTCCCGATCACCGCTCAACGACGCATCCACCGGGACCAGCGTCTCGTCGTGGCCGTCGAATTCGTCCCCGGTGGTGTCCGGCTGCTGAAACCCGTACCCGCTGAAATAGATGAAGACCTGGTCGCCGGTCTTGGTGCCGGCCACGAGCCAATCCCGAATACCCGCCAGGATGTTGCGGCGCGTGGCCTCGCCGTCGAGCAACAACTTGACGTCCTCGTAGTGGTACCCGAGCTGGCGGATCAGAAACGCGCGCATCTCCCCGGCGTCGTGCACCGGCGCACCGAGCAGGCCCGGCAAGTGTTGATAGGCGTCCACGCCGATGAGCAACGCGCGTTTCCCCGAAGAGGCGGACGCCGCCGCCACGCCGAGGTTCACGATCTCGACTCGACGGTTCCGTTCATCCTCCGGCGGAAGCCCAAGCACCGGCAGGCTCTCGCCGAAACCCACCTCCACCAGCCGCTCCGGCGCCATTCCCGTGGCGCGGGCAACGTGGCGCTTCACCGCACGCGCGCGCCGCAGCGAAAGACGCCGGTTGTACGATTCGGTTCCGGTGCTGTCGGTATGGCCCTGGATGGCGAAGGAGCGGGACTTGAGAGACTCGGCTCCGAAGGCCTTCACCAACTCCGCCAACTGCGTCTTGGCGGCCGCGGTCAGACGGTCGGAGTCGACCTCGAACTGGATCGCCGGCAGGGTGACACGGAAGCCCTTGGTCAGCCCTTCCGTGATCTCCGCCGAGCGGAGGATCTCGCCGGCCCGCGCGTACCCCGCCGGCATTGCCGCGCACAGAACGCCCGTCGTGAGCACCACCCAAAACCCGACGGCGGTTCGCCAAGGCTTGTCGCGTGCCATGGGTCGTTCCTCCCTGCCCTCGGTACGAATCAGTCGATGGGCTCGTACCGCTTGACCACGGCGCGTGCCCCCTGAAGAGCGCGCGCATGAGCCTGGATGGTTTGATGGTCCTCGCTTTCGCGGTAGCGGTCGATATCCTCCTGACTCTCCCATTCCGAGTAGGAAATGTACTCACCCGGGCTATCGATGCACTTCAGCAACTGCTCGGAGTGGCACCCCTTCTGTCCGGTCATTCGAGGACCGCAATCCTCCCTCCAGATTCGCTCCGCGTCAGCGGCCTGACCGGGGTCCACATCGACGTGTATCAAGCGCACAATGGCCATTTCGAGCCCTCCTTCTCCTTGCGCCGGCGACCTTCCGTTGCCCTGTTCAGCATACTGGGACCGCGGGGATTCGGCAACAATCCGTCGCGGGCCGGCCGCAACCGGATCGGCGCAGCACTTCAGGAGTTGCCGTGCAACAGCGCGCGCGCCTGGCGAAAGACCCCGTGGAACATGGGTACCGTGAGCTTCCCGGTGAAGGTGTTCTGCTGGCTGGGATGGTAGGACCCCAGCAGAGTGAGCCCGTCGCCGATCTCGTGACGGCTTGCGTGGCCGAAGCGGGGACGCGGACGCGGCAGCGTCCGGCCCTCTTCCGCCGCTGCCTTGAGGTAGGAGTCGAAAGCGATCTTGCCCAAGGCGACCACGACGCGCAGGCGCCGGAGCAGCCGCAGCTCCCGCACCAGGTAGCCGCGGCAATTGTGGAACTCGTCGGGGACGGGCTTGTTGGCCGGAGGCGCGCACCGCACCGCCGCGGAGATATAGCAGTCCGTGAGCGCCAGACCGTCGTCGCGATGCACCGACTCGGCCTGGTTGGCGAAGCCGTGTTCGAACAACGCGCCGTACAACCAGTCGCCGCTGCGGTCGCCGGTGAACATGCGGCCGGTGCGGTTGCCGCCATGAGCCGCGGGAGCGAGACCGACGATGAGAAGGCGCGCCGCGCCGTCGCCGAACCCCGGCAGGGGCTTGCCCCAGTAGGGCTGGCCGTGATAGCGCCGCGGCGGATTGGCCGCGGCATCGGCGCGCCAAGCCACCAGCCGCGGACACTTCCGGCACCGGATCGCGGCCCGGTTGACCCGCTCCAGGGAGTCCCGTCGCATAGGCGGGACGAATAGCGCATCGGGCGGCGGTGCGCCAACGATGGGAGGCGCCGGGGAACCGGAGTACGGTTTTCCTGGGGGCACTCCGAGGCCGCGCGGCGGCACCCGGACCGAGCCGAAGAGTGCTCCGAAACTGCCGTTGACGCGTCCGAGCGGGTTTTGCTATACCGCCTCAAAATGCTTGAGTTTTGCGTGCAACGAGTCCACCGGGAAAAGGGGATTGCCAGTGCCGGAATATGATGTTCTCGTTATCGGGGGAGGCGCGGCCGGTCTGCGCGCGTCCATCGCGGCGAAGCGCGCCGGAGCGTCGGTGGCGCTGCTGAGCAAAGTCCATCCGTTGCGCACGAACTCGGCGCTGTCGCCGGGGGGCGTCAACGCGCCGCTGGGCAGCGACGACTCGGCGCAAAAGTTCGCCGACGACATCATGAACGCGGGCGACGGGCTGTGCAATCCCGAGGCGGTGAACGCACTGGCGGCGGAGGCCGCCGGCGAGGTGGTGTGGCTCGAACGCGTCGGCGTTCCCTTCAACCGGGACGGGGACGGGCGCATCGACCGCCGGGCGTTGGGTTCCGGCAGCGTGGAGCGCGCCGCCTATGCGGACGACCGCACCGGGCACATGGTCCTGCACGTGCTCCACGAGCAGTTCCAGCGCTACGACATCCCGTGTTTCAAGGAATGGTTCGTCACCTCCCTGATCCAGGACGCCGGCGCCTGTACCGGCGCGGTGGCGCTGGACCACCGCAGCGGCCGGATCGAGACCTTCAGCGCCGGCGCCGTGATCCTGGCCACGGGCGGCTTCATTCAGGCGTACCGCCCGTGCACCGCGGCCGTGGGCACCACCGGCGACGGACTCGCCCTTGGCTACGACCTGGGCGTCGGACTCGCCGACATGGAGATGGTGCAGTTCCATCCCACGGTCTACAGCGCGGGTCGGACAGCGTTGATCAGCGAGGCCGCCCTGAGCGCCGGCGCGCGGCTGGTGAACGCCGCGGGCGACACCGTGGTCGACGCCGCGGGGCTCTCACGGGCGCAGCTCGCGGCCGCCGTGGACAAGGCGGGCCGCAACGGTGGCGGGCCGGTCTCGCTGGACCTGCGCCCGGTGGAGAACGTGGCCTCGCGCTTCCCCGGCGCCGCCGAAGTGGTCCGGCTCATGGCCGGCCTCGACATCACCCAGGTTCCCGTCCCGGTGCGGCCGGTGGCGCACCGCGCCATGGGCGGGCTCGACACCAACGCTTCCGGAGAAACCTCCGTGGCGGGGCTGTTCGCGGTCGGCGAGTGCGCGCACAGCGGCGTCCACGGCGCCGGGAGGATGCCGGGCAACACGCTCACCGAGGCGGTGGTGTTCGGCAAGCGCGTCGGCGAAGCGGCCGCCGCCCATGCCCAATCCGCGGGCACCCGGAGCACGTCCACGGACCAGGCGGCGCGGGACGGCGAACGGCTGGCGGCGATCACCTCCGGCGGCTCCTCGGGCGATACCCTGGGGACCATTCATCGCGAACTCGGCGACGTGATGCACGCGAACCTCGGGGTGACGCGCACGGACGCGGGCCTGGCCGAGGCGCAGGAGACGATCCGAGGCTTGCGCGACCGGCACGGGAAGCTCCGCGTCGGCAACAAATCGCGCATCTTCAACTATGCCCTGACGAGCCATCTCGAGTTGGGAAACATGCTGAAGCTCGCCGAGGCCGTGGCCTTGGCCGCGCGCGGCCGCAACGAGAGCCGGGGCGCACATCAGCGGAGTGACAGCCCCGAGCGTGACGACACGAGTTGGAAGGCGCACACCGTCGTTCATCAGCAGGACGGCGCGCCCAAGCTCGACCGGAAAGCGGTATCGGCCTAAGACCCGGCGCCGAGGGCCCGCCCGATTCGGTCGGCACGGACCGGGAAAGGGGCGGGACGGCGGGCCGGCAAGGAGGGACCATGGAAGTCACCTACAAGGTTCATCGCGAGGACTCCCAAAACGGCGGCGAGTCCAGCTTCTCGACCTACCAGGTCGACCTGCCGGAGGACGCCACCGTGCTGGACGGGCTCCAGAAAATCCGGGACGAGCAGGATGACACCCTGGCCTTCCGGGCCTCCTGTTGCCAGGGCACCTGCGGCGAGTGCGCGGTACGGATCAACTACAAGGCCCAGTTTACCTGCACGACCCGGATCGCCGACGTCACCAAGAAGGGTCCGGAGATCCTGTGCGCGCCGGTGCGCAACATCCCGGTGATCAAGGACCTGGTGTTCGACATGGACAGGTTCACCTGGGACAAGATGGCCGCCATGAAGCCATGGATGGAACCCGACGACGAGTTCGCGCCGACGGAAAATCTGGTTCCCGAGTCGGAGATGGCGGAGGTGCGCAAGACCATGACGTGCTACCAGTGCGGCCTGTGCGACGAAGGCTGCGCGGTGCTGCCCGTGGACTTCGACTTCCTCGGACCCGGGGCCATGGTCAAGGGGTACCGCTTCGTCATGGACCCGCGGGAGACGGGCCCCCGGCAAGAGGAGCGCCTGGCCGTGGTGGAGCAGCCCAAGGGGCTGTGGGACTGCGTCCACTGCTACGAGGCCAACGGCAAGTGCGCGCGCGGGCTCGAGCCGTCGAGCAAGATCATGGAGATGCGCGACGTCTCCTTCAAGCACGGTATCAAGAACGAGAAAGTGGCGCGCCATCACAACAGCTTCATCAACTCGGTGAAGCAGACCGGCTGGCTCGATGAGCGCAAGCTGGTGATGGAGACCGAGGGGTTGACCAACATCGGCGGCCTCATGAAGCTCCTGCCCACCGCGGTGCGCGCGATGACGCGCGGCAAGATGCCCGGCCGGCACGAGAAGCGCCCGGGAGCCGATCAGATCAAGCGCATCATCGAGAAAGCGGAGGAGTCCAAGTGAAATACGCGTTCTACCCCGGATGTGTGGCCAAGGGCGGCTGTCCCGAGCTGTACACCGCGGCCGTGAAGGTCGCGGAGAAGCTGGACATCGAGCTCGAGGAGATGGCGGACGTGGCGTGCACGGGCGCCGGCTGCATGCCGACGCAACTGTCGGACCCCATCAACGCGCGCACCTTCGCCAAGGCCGAACAGATGGGGCTGCCCATCATGACCATCTGCAGCACCTGCCAGGGCGTATTCAGCCAAGCCAACCACCGCCTGCAGGACACCGATTACCGCGAGGAGATCAACCGCGAGTACCTGGCGGAAGAAGGGTTGTCCTACCAGGGAACCACCGAGGTCAAGCACATGTTGTGGGTGCTGTTCGAGGACCTGGGCGTCGAAAAGCTCAAGTCGCTGATCCAGCGCCCCCTCGACGGCCTCAAGGTCTCGCCGTTCTACGGCTGCTTCCTGCGCCGGCCCGGCCCCATCATGGTACCGACCAAGGAAGTGGGCGGACGCAGGGGCTACCTGGAGGACCTCACCCGCCTGTTGGGGGCGGAGAACGTGGACATCAGCGGCAAGACCAAGTGCTGCGGCTTCCCGGTGCTCACGGCCAACGAGGAAAGCTCCCTCGGCATGGTCGCCAAGCACGCCGGCGAGTCGAAACAGAACGGCGCCGACTGCATGGTGACCCCGTGTCCGCTGTGCCACCTGAACCTCGACGGCAACCAGCCCAGGGCCGAAAGCCTGAAGGGCGAGAAGATCAACCTGCCGATCGTCCATCTGCCGCAGCTCCTCGGCCTGGCGCTGGGGTTCGATGCCGACGAGATGCAGCTCGGCAAGCACATCGTTTCCACCAAGGCGGTCAACGACAAGGTCGACATGCTGACGTAGAGGATTCCGTTCATCCTTCGTCGTTTCACCACGCTCAGGACGAACGGAATTCCCGGACGTAACAGCCGATGGGCCAGCAGGACTACAAGCCCAATCCCGTCAACCTGGCGCGGGAACTGTTCAAGTTTCGCAAGTCGCAGCGTCCCTTCGGCTTCTACTACGCCGTCAAGGTCCGCCTCGGCCACGCGTGGGTCGAGGACGAGACCGCCCTGGCGGAGATCCTCTCCGGCATCGACGAACTGGGCTACGAGGTGGTCCGGAAACGGCAGTAGCCAGGGGACGAACGGCTTGACGAAGCCGTGACCGGCCGCGCGCGGCGCACGAACTCCGCTCCGCGCGCGCCGCCTGAATTCCGCAAATCACACACCAAAGGAGTGCGAGAGCACCGAATCATGAGCACCGTAGCAATCGACAAGAGAACCCTGCGGCAGGATACGTGGTGGCTGGAACCCATGCTGGTCGTGCTGGGCCTGGGCTGCTTCGCCATCTATTCGACCTGGGCGGCATTGCAGAACGGCAACTACTATGCGGCGCCGTACCTCTCGCCCTTCTATTCACCGTGCCTCGCCATCAACTGCGAGCACGTGAGCGTGCCGCTTTTCGGCTCGTGGTACAACTGGTCGCCGGCCATCCTGATCCTGTGGATCCCGGGCGGCTTCCGCTTGACCTGCTATTACTACCGCAAGGCCTACTACCGGTCGTTCTTCTGGTCGCCGCCGGCCTGCGCGGTGCGGGACGCGGCAAGCGGCTACTCGGGCGAGACCCGTTTCCCCTTCATCCTGCAGAACATCCACCGCTACTTCTTCTGGGCGTCGCTGCCGATCCTGGCGTTCCTGTGGTGGGACGCGATCATCGCCTTCAACTTCGGCGGCAGCTTCGGCCTCGGCCTGGGCACCCTGGTGCTCATCACCAACGCGGCGCTGCTGTCTCTCTACAGCTTCTCGTGCCACTCCTGCCGGCACCTGTGCGGCGGCGGCCTCAACAGCTTCAAGGCCGCGCCCGGACGCTACAAGACCTGGGGCATCGTCACCAAGCTGAACGAAAAGCACATGCAGATCGCCTGGACGAGCCTCGTGTGGGTGGGCCTGACCGACGTCTACGTACGGCTGCTGGCCCACGGCGTCATCCAGGACTTGAGGTTCATCTGATGGCCGGCGATAGCTACGAGACACACGAATACGACGTGGTGGTGGTGGGGGCCGGCGGCGCCGGGCTGCGGGCCGGCATCGAGGCCCACGACAAGGGCTGCAAGACCGCCATCATCTGCAAGTCGCTGCTGGGCAAGGCGCACACGGTCATGGCCGAGGGCGGCATCGCCGCGGCCATGGGCAACGTGTGGCCGGAAGACAACTGGAAGGTCCACTTCCGCGACACCATGCGCGGCGGCAAGCTGCTCAACAACTGGCGCATGGCCCAGATCCACGCCCAGCAGGCGCCCGACCGGGTGCTGGAGCTGGAGGAATGGGGCGCGCTGTTCGACCGCACGGACGAGGGGCTGATCCTGCAGCGCGACTTCGGCGGCCACCGCTACGCGCGGCTGGCGCACGTCGGCGACCGTACCGGTCTGGAGATGATCCGCACGCTGCAGCAGCGGGCGGTGTCGCTGGGCATCGACGTCTTCATGGAATGCAACGTCCAGCACCTGCTCATGAACGACGGCCGGGTGAGCGGCGCCATCGGCTACTGGCGCGAGAGCGGCGAGCTCATCGTGTTCAACTGCAAGGCCGTGGTGCTGGCCACCGGCGGTTCCGGCAAGTGCTGGCAGGTGACGTCCAACTCCTGGGAGTACAGCGGCGACGGCATGGGCATGGCCATGGAGGTGGGAGCCGATCTCATCGACATGGAGAAGGTCCAGTTCCACCCCACGGGCATGGTGTGGCCCCCCAGCGTGCGCGGCATCCTGGTGACCGAGGGCGTGCGCGGCGACGGCGGCACCCTGCTGAACTCCGAGGGCGAACGCTTCATGTTCAACTACATCCCGGAGTTCTTCAAGGCGGAGACCGCGGACAACGAGACCGAAGCCGACGCCTGGTACCAGGACAAGAAGAACAACCGCCGCACCCCCGACCTGTTGCCGCGGGACGAGGTGGCCCGGGCCATCAACTCCGAGGTCAAGGCCGGCCGGGGCACCGAGCACGGCGGCGTGTACCTGGACATCGCCAACCGCCGCGACGCGGACTACATCATGCGGCGGCTGCCGTCCATGTACCACCAGTTCAAGGAGCTGGCGGACGTGGACATCACCAAGGAAGCCATGGAGGTGGGGCCCACCTGCCACTACATCATGGGCGGCGTCCGGGTGGACGCGGACACCTCGGCCACGGCGGTGCCGGGACTCTACGCCGCCGGCGAGGTGGCGGGCGGCCTGCACGGCGCCAACCGGCTGGGCGGCAACTCCCTGTCCGACCTGCTGGTGTTCGGCCGCATCGCCGGTGAGTCGGCCGCGGACTACGCGCTCGGAGCGGCGGCGGCGACGGCGCCCGCTCCGGCGGAGGTGGACCGGCTCACGACGCTGATGCTGGAGCCCTTCACCGACCGCGGCGGCGAGAACCCCTACGCCATCCACGGCGACCTCCAGCGCACCATGCACAACCTGGTGGGCATCATCCGCACCGAGAGCGAGATGCTGAAGGCGATGGAGGAGATCGCGGTCTACAAGGAACGGGCCGCGCGCGTGAAGGTCGAGGGCGGCCGGCGCTTTAACCCCGGCTGGCACCTGGCGCTGGACCTGAAGAACCTGCTGGCGGTGGCCGAGGCCGCCACCCTGTCGGCCCTGGAGTGCAAGGAGAGCCGCGGCGGGCACACCCGTGACGACTACCCGGACCCCGATCCCCGGTTCGGCAGCGTCAACGTGGTCACGCGCAAGCACAACGGGACCGTGTCGGTCTCCCTCGAGCCCCTGCCGGAGATGCCCGAAGAACTCAGGAAAATCGTCGAGGAGCAAGTTTGATGGCTGAAGCAGCGGTCGCAGGAAACGGAGCCGAAGCGAAGATGCGCGTCTGGCGCGGCGACGCCAGCGGCGGAGAGTTCAGGGACTACACCGTGCCGCTCGAGGAGGGCATGGTCGTGCTGGACGTGATCCACAGCATCCAGGCCATGCACGCCGGCGATCTCGCGGTGCGCTGGAACTGCAAGGCCGGGAAATGCGGCTCGTGCAGCGCCGAGGTCAACGGCAAGCCGCGGCTCATGTGCATGACGCGCATGAACACCTTCGAACCCGGCGAGACCATCACCGTGGCGCCCATCCAGACCTTCCCGCTGGTCCGCGACCTCGTCACCGACGTCTCCTACAACTACGAGAAGGCCAAGACCATCCCGCCGTTCAAGCCCAAGCCCAAGGAGGCCGACGGCACCCGGCGCATGTACCAGGAGGACATCGACCGGGTTCAGGAATTCCACAAGTGCATCGAGTGCTACCTGTGCCAGGACGTCTGCCACGTCATCCGCGACCACAACGAGAACAAGCCGAGCTTCGCCGGCCCGCGCTTCTTCGTGCGCGTGGCGAGCCTGGAGATGCACCCGCTGGACACCGACGACCGGCTGGAGTTCCTGCGCAACGAGGCCGGGTTGGGCTTCTGCAACATCACCAAGTGCTGCACCGAGGTCTGTCCCGAGCACATCAAGATCACCGATAATTCCATCATCCCCATGAAGGAGCGCGTGGTGACACGGTTCTACGACCCCATCGCGCGCCTGCTGGGGGCGCTGGGCGGGAAGAAGTCCTGACGGCCGCCGCTGGTTTCCGGTGTCGGCGTTGGCTATATGAATCCGCGAAGGCATTCTGTAGCGGGCAACGTATCCTCCGGCATCACTTCGCGAGGCCGCTCCCGAGACCGGTCGAAGGGCTCATGACGAACGGAGAATCGCTATCACAACCGTTCGTCCTGAGCCCTTCGACAAGCTCAGGACAGGCGTAGCGCAGCGAAATCGAAGGATGCCTTCGCACCTCTTGGGAAACCTCGATTTCAAAACCGGGAGATCCGATGGAACTCTCAAGGCGAGTAGCGCTGGTCACCGGTGGCGGCACGGGCATCGGCAAGGCCGTGGCCGAGGCCATGGCGCGGGAGGGCGCGCGCGTGGTCCTTGCCGCACGCGACGCACGGCGCCTGGAAGCGGTCGCCGCGGAGTTGCGGGCGGAGGGACATGAAGCCCTGGCGGTGGCCGTCGACGTGCGCGACCCGGCCGGCATTCGCGACTGCGTCCACACGATCCGGGAGCGTTGGGACCATGTTCACATCCTGGTGAACAACGCCGGGGTTTCGGGCATGACGCCCATGGACGGCGAAGACGACGGCCTCTGGCGCGCCATCGTCGACACGAACCTCACGGGCGTGTACCTCCTGACCAAGGAAGTGCTGGGCATCATGAGCGACGACGGCGGCGGCCGCATCATCAACATGTCCTCGGTGCTGGGCAAGTTCGGCGTCCCCGGCTACGCCGCCTATTGCGCCAGCAAGCACGGGCTCATCGGCTTCACCCGGGCGCTGGCGTTGGAGCTGGTGTCGCGCGGCATCACCGTCAACGCCCTGTGCCCCGGCTGGGTGGACACGGAGATGTCCCGCGCCGGCATCGAGCAGATCGCCGCGCAGCAGGGGACCGACCCGGAGTCCTTCAAGCAGCAGGCACTGGCCGCGGTGCCCATCCGGCGGTTTCTCGACCCGGAGGAGATCGCCCGGTTCGCGGTTTACCTGGCGTCGGACAAGGCGTCCGGCATTACCGGGCAGGCCCTCAACATCTGCGGCGGGCAGACAATGGTGTAACCGATGACGATCCCCGAACTCGAGGCCATAGCCAAGGAAATCAGGGTCGACGTGATCCGCATGCTGGTGGAGGCCGGCTCCGGCCACCCGGGCGGCTCGCTGTCCTGTACCGACCTGGTCACGGCGCTCTACTTCCACCAGATGCGCCACCGGCCGGAGCAGCCGGACTGGCCCGACCGGGACCGCTTCGTGCTCTCCAAGGGCCACTGCGTGCCCGCGGTGTACGCCGCCTTGGCCCGGGCCGGCTACTTCCCGCGGGAGGAGACCCTGAGCCTGCGCAAGCTCAACAGCCGCATGCAGGGACACCCCGACCGCCACCGCTTCCCTTACGTCGAGGCCTCCACCGGCTCCCTCGGGCAGGGCCTGTCCGTGGCCGTGGGCATGGCGCTGGCGGGCAAGGCCGGCGGCAAGGACTACCGGACGTACTGCGTCATCAGCGACGGAGAGTGCCAGGCCGGGCAGATCTGGGAGGCGGCCATGTCCGCGCCCCGCTTCGGCCTCGACAACCTGTGCGCCCTCATGGACTACAACCACATCCAGTTGAGCGGCGGCGTCGACGAGATCATGAGCCTGGAGCCGGTGCTGGACAAGTGGCGCGCCTTCAACTGGAACACGCTGGAGATCGACGGCCACAGCTTCCCCGCCATCCTCGACGCCCTCCAGGCCGCCGAGCAGCACCACGACGGCCCCACCATGATCGTGTGCCAGACCGTGAAGGGCAAAGGGGTCAGCTTCATGGAGAACCGCTGGGAATGGCACGGCAAGGCCCCCAGCCGCGAGGAAGGCGAGCGCGCCGTCGAAGAACTGGTCAACGGCGGATAGGGACGCCGGGCCGGTGGGGCTGGGCGACCGCGGGTCGCCCCTACCGGCAGGCACGACCGACCGATCAGGCTACCGCCCCCCAAGGATGCCCCCCGGTAGGGGCGACCGGCCTGATCGACCTTATGCACCGCAAGGACAACCTCCGGTAGGGGCGACCCGCGGTCGCCCCCGGTATCCGCAGCAAGGAAGAAACATGAGCGCAACCGCAACACGCGTGACCTTCGGCGAGACCGTATGTCGGCTCGCCGACACCAATACGGACATCGTCGTCCTCGACGCCGACCTGCGCAAGTCCACCATGACCGACGAGTTCTCGCGCAAGCATCCCGAGCGGTTCTTCGACGTGGGCATCGCCGAGGGCAACATGGTGGGTGTCGGCGCGGGCATGGCCCTGGCCGGCAAGATCCCCTTCATCTGCAGTTTCGCCTGCTTCGTGGTGGGCCGCTTCGAGCAGATCCGCATGGCCGTGGCCTACAACCGCGCCAACGTGAAGATCGTCGGCACCCACGCCGGCATCGGAATCGGCGAGGACGGCTACAGCCAGATGGCCACCGAGGACGTGGGCCTCATGCGCACCCTGCCCAACATGGCCGTGGTGCAGCCCGCCGACGCCGTCGAGACCCGCGGTGCCGTGGAGTACATCGCACAACACGACGGCCCCGTCTTCCTCCGCCTCACCCGCCAGAAGGTCGCCGACATCAACGACGAAGGCTACGAGTTCCGCTTCGGCAAGGCCGTGGTCCTGCGCGAGGGCGCCGACGTGTCATTGCTCGGCACCGGTGCCGTCATGGAGAACATCCTCAACGCCGCCGACCTGCTCGCCGCCCAGGGCATCTCGGCCCAAGTGGTCAACGTCCACACCCTCAAACCCATCGACACCGAGTTCATCGAGTCCATCGCCTCGAGCCACGGCAAGATCGTCACCGTCGAAGACCACGGCATCCACGGCGGCCTCGGCAGCGCCGTCTCCGAAACCGTCGCGGAACTTGGCCGTGGCCGCGTCCGCCGCGTCGGCGTCACCGAGTTCGCCGAATCCGGGGATACGGATGGTCTGTACGGGAAGTACGGGCTGTCCGCCGAGCACATCAGCGTGGCGGCGATGGAATTGATGGACTGAGCCTCATCTCGTTTGCCGCCCCGACTGTCTGGATTTGGAACCCCACCACCGAGAGGCACTTTCCCATCCCCGAATCTCGGCCGCGATCCTTGGACGGCGGCCCGTGACGACCGTAAGCCAAATGCTCTCTGGGACAGAACAACACTACGAGACGTTGCTCGGGTATCTTGAAGTGCAGTTCAGACGGCATTCTCCGCTGTCTCAGGAATACCATGGCTTGTATTCGTGGTTAGTCGAAATGGTTTATTGGGCGGCGAGAGTGTGAACGGACTTCTTCGCTGCCGAACCCCCATCTTGCCTCGGGTCGCCGAAACGTCGGGCTGGGTAACCGCAACTTCATGCACCTCGAAACCATCGCGCTTACCGTGCAAGTAAGCCCGGGCATCCTCAAGCCCGGCCACGATCTTGTCGAATGTCTTAATCATTTGTCCTGCCACACTCCTGGATCCGCCACACCCCTTCAACACCGAATCCTTCTGGCTGCGGAGGATGCCCTGCTTCCCTTCCGAACTCAGCGGCGATTCGCCATTAGTACGCTAGCCAAGGCCCCAATGGCCGTTGATCCGATGGCGACTATGAAATCAGGAATGTCCTTGTCGAGGGCGGCAAGAACAATTTGATCCAATCAAGGCGAGACCCGCAAGACTCGCCAGTGACCATGCAACGACGCGGTAAAAGTGTCGGTCCCCCAGGAAAGCCGGGCCATATCTCACCGGGTCGGTTCGATCTTCCTCTGCCTATCCCCAAGCGTCAGACGAGGTGCTTGTGTCCGGGGGCTTTGGATCGGCCGGCATCAACCGGCGCCGTCCAGACCGGCGATGAGCACCGTCTCGATCGATCCGTCCTTCTTTCTGACAATCAATTCTCCTCCGTCTTCGATCTTCCTCGTAAGCGCCTCCATGATCGCCAACGCGGTGCTCACGGTTGACGCCTTATTCCGTGAGTGCAGTCGGGCCGTGAGTATCTCGGCGTTGGCGATGTCCCGCTCCGTAAGGTTCATGGTGACCTTTTTCAACTCCATGGATACGGTCTCCTTGATTGGTTCGCTGCCGAGCCCCTTCGGTCAGTTGTATGGCTAATGTAAGGCGAATGGCTGGCTCGTGCAACAGACAAGGATGCCGTTTTCCATACTTGCGGCCGACACGGCGGGTTTGAGACCGGGCAACAGCTTGGTCCCGATGTCGCGGGCTACTTCAGGGACCGGAAGGAGATCGCCCTTGGTTCTGATCGGCGGTGCCCTATGACTCTTTGGGCTGCTCCTCGCCCTCGCCAATGGGCGGTTGGGCTTCGGGGGCGGTTCCTGCCTCAGCGGCAGCGGCAGTTTCGGCTTCGCCCCCCTCCGGCCCATCCTCCGACACCACCTTCACCTTGATGCTCGGCGTGACCTCCGGCCTGAGGCGGATGGGGACGTTGTACTCGCCCACGTTCTTGATCGGGGTGTCCAGGAGGATGCGGCGGCGGTCGACGTCGACGCCCTGCTCTTTCAGGGCCTTCTCGATGTCCATGTTGGTGACGGAGCCGAAGAGGCGGCCTTCCTCGCCCACCTTGGCGGTGAATTCGAGGGACACCCCGGCCAGCTTGGAGCTGATGCCCTGGGCTTCCTTGTTGAGGCGCTCGCGGCGCTGAGCGATCATGCGCTGCTCGTGCTCCAGGGCCTTGAGACTCTTCTTGTCGGCCAGCACTACCAGACCGCGGGGGAGCAGGTAGTTGCGGGCGTAACCGTCCTTGACCTTGACCACGTCGCCCATGTGGCCGAGATTCTCAATGTCTTCCTTCAGAACGACTTCCATCGACTCTCCTTCAGGTCACGTCCGCGGAACGCCGCTTGAGACGACGGAAGTCGCCCCAGAGATCGAAGAACCCCAGACCGATGACCAGCACCGTGAGTATCTGCTCGAAAACGATGAGCAGATAGCCCAGAACGCGAAAAAACATCGGAACCTTCTTGTGATGAAAGTAATACGACACGATGGCCAGCCCGTGGAAGAAGTAGAACACCGTGCATATGAGCACCAGGTTCACGGCCAACGCCCGCACCGCCCCGCCGAGGGGCAGGAAAAGCGCAATGCCTGGAACCAGGAGGAACCACACGATGTGGTCGGGCGACTTCCATTCCTTGAGGTCCCCTACGTGGCAGAAGAACGAGCGATACTGCGGGAAATGCCACGACAGCAAGGCCAAGTTCGCCAGCACCACGATCACCAGCATGAAGAAGATCATGCCCGGCAACATCCGCACGAAGAGCGCCGCCATCTCGCCGGCGTGTTCCCGGAGGTACTCGATGGTGTCGCCCGAGAGGCCCATGCGCTCATACACTTCCAGCGTCATGAGCACCTGCGCCTCCGCGCCGGTCTGAAGCGCGGTCCAGAGCGCGGACAGCGAGCCCGCCAACGCGGCCGCGGTTACCAGCATGGCCGCCACCGTCAATCCGGCGGTCCCGCTGACCACCGTCGCCAAGTTCCAGCCCTTGCCGAAAGACAGGAAGAGCAGGTAGGTGACCAGCGCGAACACCAGATACGCGGCCACGGCTTCCAGCCCGGCCAGCGCGTAAACGCACACCGCTGCCGCCACCGGCAGCAACTGTCCCGGCTGACGCCCCAGCCTGACACCCACGAACAGGGCGGGATAGATGACCAGAGGCACCGCCGCCAGCCCCAGAAAGGGCACCCTCCACCCTGCAAAGAAGAGCAGCAGGGTCGAGACCAGCCCGAGCCCGAACCCCATGAGCGTGTCCAGCCCCTTCATAAGCCGATCTCCGGGCGGCGCACGCGCCGGGTCAGAGCTTTACGGTGGTATAGGGAAGTAACGCTACCAGGCGGGCGCGCTTGATCGCCTTTGCCAAGCGTCGTTGACACCAGCAACAGGTTCCGGTGATGCGGCTCGGGGTGATCTTTCCCCTTTCCGTCATGAACCCGCTGAGGAGCTTGGTATCCTTGTAGTCGAAGCGCAGGTCCTTGTTGGCGCAGAAACGGCACACTTTCCGGCGCGATATGCCACGCCGGCGCGGCGGACCATCGCCACCCCCCGAACCTCTTCTCCCACGATATTCTGCCATTATCCCTCAGTTCGTCCCGCAGTTCTTGTTCGTCGGTCCCGCGCCGCGGGAAAGGCGCTATTCCTTCGACTCTTCCTGCCCGCTCTCTGCCGCCTCCGCGGGTGCCGCCGGGGCCGGCGCGGGCTCCGACGGCGCCGAGTCTACCGGCGCTTCCGGAGCCGGCGCGCTCTCCACGGGTGCGGCCGCCGGTCCCGGTTCCACGGCCGGCGCGGCTTCCGCGGCTGGCGCGGCTTCGGCAACCGGCGCAGGTTCAGCCGCCGGCGCAGGTTCAGCGGGTTCCGCCGCCGGCACGGGTTCCGCCGCCCGGGTAGCCTCCTCCGCACGCGCCAGCGGAAGCACGTCCTCGTCGAGCACCACGGTCATGCAACGGATCACTTCGTCGCTCAGCCGCATCACCCTTTCAAGCTCGTCGCTCGTTCCCGCGGACGCTTGGTACTGGACCAGGTTGTAGAGCCCCCGGTTCTGCTTCTGAATGGGATAGGCAAGGTCGCGCATGCCCCATTCCTCGAAGTGCGTTACCGTGGCGCCCTGTCCTTCCAGCACCCCCCGGAAGCGGTCGCAAAGGTCCTTGTTCCTGCCGCTGTGAACCGGGTGAACGATGAAGAGCGTCTCGTAATGGGTCGTTTCGTCAATCATGGTCGGTCTGGTTTGTCCCGAGCTCCCTGTCCGGACTCTTGTGTCCGGCGCCTTTCCGTTCCTGCCCCAACATCTGAAATGGCGTCCCTGGAGGACGCCATTTCAACGGATACGGGCTTCCCTTACCTAGCACAGGGGTAGGTCCAATACAACCATCCGCCTCACACCAGCAGCGGCGCGATGACCAGCGACACCACCGACATGAGCTTGATCAGGATGTTCATGGACGGCCCCGAGGTATCCTTCAACGGATCGCCGACGGTGTCGCCCACCACGGCCGCCTTGTGCGCCTCGCCGCCCTTCCCCTCGTTCGCCAAGTCGCCCCGCTCGATGTACTTCTTGGCATTGTCCCAGGCACCGCCCGCATTGGACATGAGCAGCGCCAGCAGCACGCCCGACACCAACGCCCCGGCCAGGGTTCCCCCCAGGGCCACCGGCCCCAGGCCGAAGCCCACCACCACCGGCACCAGCACCGCCACGAGCCCCGGCACCACCATCTCCTTGATGGCCGCGCGGGTGGAGATGTCCACGCAGCTCGCCGCGTCGGGCTTGACCCCCTCGCGCCCTTCCAGGAGCCCGGGGATCTCGCGGAACTGCCGGCGAATCTCGTCGATCATCCTGCCGGCCGCCCGCCCCACCGCTGTCATGGTCATGGCGCCGATGAGATACGGGATAAGGCCGCCGATGAACAGGCCCACCACCACCTCGGGCGAGGTCACCAGGATCTGCACCGGCGGCTGCCCCGCCGCGGCCAATTCGGCGTCCACGGTCCGCGTATACGCGGAGAACAGCGCCAGCGCGGTGAGCGCCGCCGAACCGATGGCGAAGCCCTTGCCGATGGCCGCCGTGGTGTTGCCCAGCGAATCGAGCCCGTCGGTGATCTCGCGCACCTCGGGTCCCAGGCCGCACATCTCGGAGATGCCCCCGGCATTGTCGGCGATGGGGCCGTAGGCGTCCACGCTCATGGTGATGCCCACCGTGGCCAGCATCGCCACCGCGGCCACGCCGATGCCGTAGAGCTCGGCGGTGCCGTAGGACACCCAGATGGCGACGGCGATGACCACCACGGGCAAGGCCACGCTCTCCAGGCCCACGGCCAGGCCGTGGATGATGTTGGTGGCATGGCCCGTGCGGCTGGCTTCGGCGATGCGCTGCACCGGCGCGGCCGACGTGTAGTACTCGGTGATGAGGCCGATGAGAATGCCGCCCAGCGAGCCCGCGAGCACCGCCCAGAAGACGCCGACGGTGACGCCGTAGGCGAGGATGATCACCAGCGCCCCCACCAGGAACAGCACCGTGGTCAGGAAGGTGGAGCCGCGCAGCGCCGACTGCGGGTTGATGTTCTTGAACACGCGCATGGAGTAGATGCCGATGATGGAGGCGATGAGCCCCAGCACCGCGAGCACCAGCGGCAACGCCATCAACGTGGCGCGAGGGGCCGGCGCCGGTGCCGAGAACAGCGCGGCGAGGGTGGCCGGCGCCACGGTGGCGGCGATGGCGATGGAGGCGATGATCGATCCGACGTAGGACTCGAACAGGTCCGCGCCCATGCCGGCGACGTCACCCACGTTGTCGCCGACGTTGTCGGCGATGACCCCGGGGTTGCGCGGGTCGTCTTCCGGGATTCCGGCCTCGACCTTGCCCACGAGATCGGAGCCCACGTCCGCGGCCTTGGTGTAGATGCCCCCGCCGACACGGGAGAACAGCGCGATGGAGCTGGCGCCCATGGCGAAACCGCTGATGTTCTGGGCGTTGTCCGGGTCGCCGTAGGCCAGGAAGAGCAGACCCACGCCGAGCAGGCCGAGGCTGGCCACCGACAGACCCATCACCGAACCGCCGTTGAAGGCCATGAGCAGCGCCGCCGCCTGGCCGCCCTCGGCGGCCGCCTGGGAGGTGCGCACGTTGGCGCGGGTGGCCGCCTTCATCCCCAGGAACCCCGCGATGACCGAGCACACGGCGCCGGCGAAGAACGCCACCGCGGTGACGACTCCGAGCTGCCACGCGAGGAGCAGCGCCACCACCACCACGAACACGGCCAGAACGGTGTACTCGCGCCTCAGGAAAGCCATGGCGCCTTCGTAGATGGAGTCGCTGACCGACTGCATGTCCGCGTCCTTGACCCCGACCTTGACGATGGAGCGATAGGCTCCGTACGCGATGAGTAGTCCGACCGCGCCCAGTGGCGGAGCCCAGACCGCTAAACCCTCCATACTGCCCTCCTCTATGCAACCCGGTTGAAATTCTCCATGGCCCTTACCGGGCCCTCGAACACGATGGCTTCCAAGGCATCGACGGCCTTGGTCAAAACGCCCTCCAACTCACCCTCTTCCTCGGGCGAGAAGCGGCTCAGCACGTAATCCACCGAGTCCACGCCGGCCGGCGGCCGGCCGATGCCCATGCGCAGCCGGACGAAGTCGCGGGCGGGCACGTACTGCAGGATCGACGCCAAGCCCCGGTGACCGCCGGCGGAACCGCCGCAACGGATGCGCAGCCGTCCGAACGGCAGGTCCAGGTCGTCGTAGGCCACCACCAGGTCCGTGCCGCGGACCTGGAAGCGCTTCACCAGCGCCGCGACCGCCAGGCCGCTGTTGTTCATGTAGGTCTGGGGCTTGGCGAGCACCAGGGATTCCCGATCCCACCGGCCCCTACCCACCAGGGACTCGCAACGCTCGTCGCCGATGCGGGTATCCGTGGCGCCGGCGACGCGGTCCAGCAGCAGAAACCCGAGGTTGTGCCGCGTGCGCGCATAACGCCGGCCCGGGTTGCCCAAGCCCACGACGAGCTTCACTACGATGTCCTGGGATGGAAGCGCGCGCAGCCGCGCCGCTCCTCGTTGCCGGCAACGTCCGTCGGGATCACGCTTCGGTCTGTTCCGCCGACTCCTCGGCGCCTTCCGTCGGTTCCTCGGCCGCCTCGCCTTCGAGCGCCCCTTCCTCTTCCCGCGTGGATACGGTCGGTGCCAGCACCGACACCAGGGTCAGGTCCGGGGTGTTGTTGACCACGTTGGGCGGCAGCGTGATGTCCGCGGCCTTGAGGCTGTGCCCGATCTCCAACGCCGAAACATCCACCTCGATCTCCGCCGGAATGTCCAGCGGCAGGCACTCGACCTCCAGCTCCCGCATGATGGGCTGCAAGACCCCGCCGTGGACCACGCCCTCGGGTCGCCCGACGAAGTTCAACCCCACCATAAGGGTGATCTTCCTGGAAACGTCCACTTCGTAGAAGTCGATATGGGCGATGGCGTGTGTCACCGGGTTGTACTGGATGTGCTTGATGAGCACGAGCTTGCCGTCCACCGCTCCGGCCTCGGACTTGAGGCGCAGCAGATGGGAGCCTTCCAGGTGTCCCACCCGCCGTCGCAGCTCCAGGTCATCCACCTGCACGGCGAACCCTCCCGTGCCCCGGCCGTAGACCACGCCGGGCAGCTTGCCGTTGCGACGCAAACGGCCGGCGTCGCGCTTGTTGCCGGCCTGCCTTTCCTGTACCGGTACTTCGACTGTTTCCAAACTGAACCTCCTGACTGAGAACTGCGCGTATGTCGATCAGAAAAGGGAGCTGATGGAACGCTCCAGGTGCGTGCGGCGGATGGCTTCGCCGATCAGGGGCGCCACCGACAGGGGCTTGATCTTCTCGCACCGGGCCGTCTTGTCGCCGGCCGGGATGGTGTCGGTCACCACCATCTCTTCCATGGGAGAATCGTTGATCCGGTCCAGTGCCTTTCCCGAGAAGATGGCGTGGGTGCAGCAACCGACGACCTTCCTGGCACCGGCCCGGATGAGCGCCTCAGCGGCCATGGCGATGGTCCCGGCGGTGTCCACCATGTCGTCCACCAGGATGGCGGTCTTGCCCTTCACCTCGCCGATGATGTTCATCTCCTCGACCACGTTGGCGTCGGCCCTGCGCTTGTCGATGACCGCCAGGGACACGTTGAGCTGCGTGGCGAAGGCACGCGCGCGCTGGGCGCCGCCGGCGTCCGGAGACACGACGATCAGTCCCTCCCCCCCGAAGCGGCTCGACAGGTACTGGAGCAGCACCGGCGCGGCGTACAGGTTGTCCACCGGGATGTTGAAGAAACCCTGGATCTGGCCGGAATGGAGGTCCATGGTCAGCATCCGCGAGGCCCCCGCCGTGGTGATGAGATCCGCCACGAGCTTGGCGCTGATGGGCACCCGGGGCGCCACCTTGCGATCCTGCCGCGCGTAACCGTAGTAGGGGATGACGGCGGTGATGCGCTTGGCGGACGCACGCTTGAACGCGTCCAGCATGATCAGCAACTCCATGAGGTTGTCATTGCCCGGCGCGCATGTGGACTGGATCAGGAAGACGTCGCAGCCGCGCACGTTCTCCTTGATCTCCACCCGGATCTCGCCGTCGCTGAAGGTCTCGACGATGGCCTCCCCCAGCGGGATCTCGATGGCGTGGCAGATGTCGCGCGCCAAGGGAGGGTTGGAGTTCCCCGCGAAGATCCTCATTTCATCGTGCAACGATCCCATGGACTACCTGCGTTGGTTTGGAACATGGACTGGAAAAAGCGCCCGCGGTCTCGTGCCGTCACGCGGGTCTGAAATCCGCTCCGTGCGCCGGCCCGTGGCGAGAGAGCTTGGCTGGGCGGGAAGGATTCGAACCTTCGTATACCGGATCCAAAATCCGGGGCCTTACCACTTGGCGACCGCCCACCCGTCCCGTTGGCGGCCAGAATCCCCGGAAGGGCTACTGCCCGTCCCGATCCTGGCCCGTATCGCTCGATACGACTTCCCTGTATGCGGCAATGATCCTTTCTTCGAGCATCCGGCGGGTCTCGCTGTTGAGCGGATGCGCCACGTCCTTGTAGGTCCCGTCCCGGCGCTTCTTGCTCGGCATCGAGACGAAAAGTCCCGCTGTCCCGCGTATCACCTTGATGTCACGAACCACGAAGCAGTCGTCCAGGGTGATGGTCACATAAGCCTTGAGCTTATCCTCCTCCACGGGAAAGACCTTGACTTCCGTGACCTCCACAGGGACCTCCTTTCCGTCATGCGACGGACGGCTTGCCCTTATGTCAGCGAAAAAGCCAGATACGCCCGAACGTCTTTTTCGCCCCTGAAGCCCGTGAATGCCCTTCTCGCCCGCGCCTCGTCCGCGAAAACGCCGAAAACCGCCGAGCCGCTTCCGCTCATGAGACTGCCGATTGCCCCCTTGTCGTCGAGCCGCTGTTTGAGGTGAGCAATGCGCGGATAGCGGCCGATGGTTACCGCTTCAAGGTCGTTTGCCATGACCCGAGCCACTTCGTGGGGAGTGCTCGGATTTCCGACCAAAGTATTATTGTTGGAGGGTTTTGTCAACTTGAACCGGAAGTTGCGGTAGGCCCAGGCGGTGGAGACCGGGAAGCCGGGGAAAAGCACCACCAGGCACAGCCGTGGCAGCGCATCCGCCGGGCTCAGTCTCTCGCCGATGCCGCGAGCGCGCGCGGCCTCGCCGCGAATGAAAAACGGCACGTCCGCGCCCACGGTCAGCGCCAGCGCCTCGAGTTCCTCGCCGGACAGTCCGGCGTCGAACAGATCGTTCATGCCGCGCAGGACGGCCGCCGCGTCGGTGCTACCGCCGCCGAGACCCGCTCCCATGGGGATGCGCTTGAGGATGTTCACCGTGACGGGCTCGTGGCAGCCCGTCCTCTCTTGGAACGCCCGCGCGGCGCGGTGCACGGTGTTGTCCTCGCCCCGGGGCACGGCCGGATCGTCCGCGCGCACGGTGATGGAACCCGCGGCGCCCTCGGAACGGGTGATGTCCACCTCGTCGCCCAAACCGATGGGCACCATCAGGGTATCCAGCAGGTGGTAGCCGTCGTCACGGCGGCCTTCGATACGAAGGTAGAGGTTGATCTTGGCGGGGGCGAACAGTTTCATGCGGCCTGCCGCGGGCGACGGCTGTGGTGTCCCGCGTCACTAGGGCTTGATCAGCGCCTTGGTCGGGAACATCTCGGGCACCTCACCGCCCACCGCGCGGATACACTGCTCGGTCTCGTCCAGCGAGAAGACGTGGCTGACCATCTGCTCCACCGGGAAGTCCGTGGTTTCCATCAGCCTGAGGGTAGCGTCGATGGCGTCGTTGTCGCCGGTGTACGCTCCCTGGACGCAGATCTCGCCCCAGACGAGCTTGTCCATCAGCACGGGAGTGGCGGTCTTGTCTCCCGTCAGTCCCCCGAGCACCAGCTTGCCCTGTCGCCGGAGGCAATCCACCGAGGCGACGATGGCGGCCGGGTTGCCGGAGACGTCGACGGCGACGTCGCACATGGCGCCGCCGGTCTCCTCGCGGATGACCTGCGCGACGTCTTCTTCTTCCACGTTGATGGTGCGGTGCGCGCCGAAGCGTTCGGCCACCTCCAGCCGGCTCTTGTCACGCCCGATGCCGGTGACGAAGATGCGCGCGGCGCCGGCATGGCTCGCCGCGAAGGTGCAGGCGAGGCCCTGCTGGCCGGGTCCCTGGATCAACACGTAGTCGCCCATCTTGACGCCGCCGTGCCGCAACGCCCACTGGAAGCCGTTGGCCATGACCGCCCCGACCAGGGCGGCGGCCTCCGCCGGCAGGTCATCGCTGATGCGGGTCAGGAGGGCGGTGGGCGTGATGTACAGGTACTCGGCGAAACCGCCGAACAGGTGTGGCGCCTCGGCGCAGGACATCCTCGAGCCGTAGGCCGCGCGTTGCTTGCAGAAACGGTCGCCGCCGCGGCGGCAGTCCGCGCAACGGCCGCACCCGATGGACCCCTTGATGATGACCCGGTCGCCTTCCCGGACGCCGTGTATCTCCGCCGCCCGGGCGCCCAGCTTCTCCACTCGGCCCAGGATCTCGTGGCCGAGGATGATGGGCATCGGCAGGTTCAGCTTGCCCGTGTAGTACTTGTAGTCGGTGCCGCACACCCCACCCATCTCCACCTTCAGGAGGCCGCCGTCGGGCGGGACGTCCGGCACCGGGTATTCGCGGACCTCGATCTTCGCGGGACCCACCAGGGTCGCCGCTCGGCAGGTTTCGCTCATATCTCGCTCACTCGCCACTGGGGCGACCGCGGGTCGCCCCTACAGTCATCGCGCCTCTTGGGTCGCCCCTACAGTCATCGCGCCTTGCCGACCACAAGAAATCCGGCGCATCTTTGCAAACCTGAGACACCACACCAAGTCGTTGAAGACTGCGTCCGGCGGAAATCGCTCATGGCTGAATCAGCGCCTTGGTCGGGAACATCTCGGGGATCTCGCCGCCCACGGCCTGGATGCACTTTTCCGTTTCCTCCAGCGGGAACACGTGACTCACCATCTCTTCCACCGGAAACCTGGTGGCCTCCATGAGGCGCAAGGTGGCGTCCACGGCGTCGTTGTCACCGGTGAAACAACCCTGGAGCTTGATCTCGCCCCACACGAGCTTGTCCATGTGGACTTCGGTGATCGTCTTGTCGCCGGTGAGCCCGGCAAGCACCATGGTACCCTGGCGGCGCAGGCAGTCGATGGAGGCGAGGATCGCCTTGGTGTTGCCGGATACGTCCACCACCACGTCGGCCATGGCGCCGTCGGTCTCCTCCCGGATGACGTCCACCACGTTCTCTTCCTCGACGTTGATGATGCGGTCGGCGCCCCACTTCTTGGCCAGCTCCAGCCGCGGCTTGTCCCGGCCGATCCCGGAGACGAAGATCTTCGCCGCGCCCGCGTGCTTCGAGGCCCAGGTGCACGCCAGCCCCTGCTGCCCGGGCCCCTGGATCAGCACGTAGTCGCCCATCTTGACGCCGCCGCGGCGCAGCGCCCACTGGAAGCCGTTGGCCATGACCGAGCCGATGAGGGCCGCTGCCTCCGCCGAAAGGTCCTCGCTGATCTTCGTCATCAGCACATCGGGGGCCAGGTAAAGGTAGTCCGCGAAGCCGCCGAACAGGTACGGCGGATTGGCGGAAGTCGTGCGCCCGCCGTAGTTGGTGCGATTCCGGCAGAAGCGCTGCGCGTTGCGCCGGCAATCGGAGCAGCGGCCGCAGCCGATGGCGCCCTTCATGATGACGCGGTCGCCTTCCTTGACGCCGTGGATCTTCTCGGCCTTGGAGCCGAGCTTGGCCACCCGGCCGAGGATCTCGTGGCCCAGGATGATGGGCAGCGGCAGGTTGATGCGTCCGTGATAGTACTTCACGTCCGAGCCGCACACACCGCCCATCTCCACCTTCAGCAAGCCGCCGTCGTCGGGAATGTCGGGTATGGGATACTCCCGAATCTCGATCTTGTCCGGAGCAAGCAGGGTCGCCGCTCTGCTGGTCTCTGCCATCGTGCACCTCCTTGCCGAGCGTCCCCGCTCAGCCGATGTAGTCCTCCAGCCGGACCCGTTCGCGCACGTCGCCGGGCACGGCCAGGCGCTTGGGAAAGCCCTTTCGCTTCTTGGTGGCGTCGATGACCATCTTGGCGGTCATGCCCCCTTCTCCGCTCGAGGGGTCGGTTTCGGACCCCTGGCAACGGGGGATAATGAAGGTGTCTGTGTCGGCCTGGACGCGGTTGGCCACCGCCCACATGACGTCACGGTCGTTGTACACGTCCACGTCGCCGTCCACGACGATGACGAGCTTGAGGTACAGGTCCGTGGCCATGGCGGCCATGACGGCGTTGCGCACTTCGCCGTCGCTGCGCTTGTCCAGCGCGATGTAGCAGTGGAAGCGGCAACAGCCCGACGGCGGCATGTGCACCGCGCGGGTCCCGGCGGCCACCGCCTTCACCGCCCGGAAGATCGCCGCCTCCCGGGGGATGGAGCCCATCAGGCGCTGCTCCGAGTGGCCCGTGAAGATGTCCTGGTAGAGCGGCTTTTGCCGCAACGTGATGCCGGTGATCTCGGCCACGTGATTGTTGCGCACGCCCACCGCATGGCCGGTGAACTCGCCGAACGGCCCTTCCTCCTCGCGCACGTCGGGCAGGATGCGCCCCTCCAGCACCATCTCGGCGTGGGCCGGGACCTCCAGGGACACGGTCTCGCACGTGACCAGCGGCACCGGACGCTGCATCATGCCGCCGATGACGTCGTACTCGTCCACGTCGAAGGGCGCCAGCGACAGCGCGCCGATGGCGAAGGCCGGGTGCACGCCGATGATGAAGGCGATGTCCAGGGGCTCGCCCCGTTCCTCGGCGTTGCGCTGGCAGCGGCGCAAGTGCATGCCCGGAGCTAGGTGCATGCGCAGCCGGTTCCGCTCCACCATCATGGCGCGGTTGAAGCTCAGGTTGCGCACGCCGCTCACGGGGTCCCGGGCCACGACGATGCCCGCGGTCACGTAGGGCGCGGTGCTGATGTCGAAGTGGGTCAGGAGCGGGATCTCGCCCAGGTCCACGTCCGCGCCGGTGCGCACGACTTCCTTGACCGGACCGTCCTGCACCATCTCGGGCGGGACCGGCGCGGCCTCGCGCCGGCGGTACTCTTCCACCAGGTCGGCGCCGTCCACGTCCAGGGCCATGGCCAGGCGCCGGCGCGTGGCGTGCAGGTTGGTGATCACGGGCATGGAGAAGCCCTCGACCTCGTGCACGTACAGCGCCGGGAACCGGCCCGACGACTCCAGGTCCATGAGCAGGCTGGTGACGTCGTGCTCGGGCCGCACCGGCTTGCGGATGTGCAGCAGTTCCTCGGGGCCCTCGCCCTCCAGACGGTCCATGAACGACCGCAGGTCCTTCATACCTTGTCTCCGTTGTCGCCCCGGCGGTGGTTCGCGGACGCGGACGCCCTGTCCTCGCGGAAACCGGCATGCCCGCTTTCCGGAACGCCGTTCCCGCGCGCTTCATCGTCTCAGATCCCGCCGAACAGACGCTCCGCGTTGCCGCCCAGTATCTTTTCCTTGTCCGCCTGGTCCAGGCGGATACTGTCGATGATCTCCAACGGCTTGGGGTCGCCGATGCCGAAGGGGCAGTCGCTGCCCAGGAGCACGTGGTCGGCGCCCGCCTCGGCGATCAGGAACTCCAGCACGTCGGGCTCGAACACGATGGTGTCGTAGTAGAACCAGCGCAGCACGTCTCGGCCCATGAGCGCGGTGGCCTTCCGGATGTCCGGCTGGATCTCGCGCCCGCGGGTCATGCGCCCGAACTGGTACGGCAGGAAGCCGCCGCCGTGGCACAGGATGATCTTGAGGTCCGGGAAGCGGTCGAGCACGCCGCTGAAGTACATGCTGGCCACCCCCACGGTGGTGTCGGCCAGGAGGCCCACGATGTGGGTGAGGAAGTACTTGCCCAGCCGCTCGATGCCCAGGGGATTCAGCGGGTGGATGATCAACGGCACCTGCATGCGCTCGGCGGCCTTCCAGAAGGCGTCCAGCCCCGGGGCGTCGAGGTTGGCGCTGCCGATGCTGGGGCCGATCATGGCCCCCATGAGGCCGCACTCCTTGACCGCGTACTCCAACTCCTCGGCGGCTCGCGTGCCGTCCTGCAAAGGCACCGTGGCGGTGGCCCGGAACCGCCCGTCCCTGTCGCCGTCCGCCAGGGCCTCGCGCATGGAGTCGTTCAGCATGCGGCTCCAGTTCACCGCCTGCTCCACCGGCAGCGTGTAGCCCACGATGTCCATCCACGCGGACAGGATCTGCCGGTCCAGGTGCGTCTCCCGCACGGTGTCGATGCGCTTGGACAGGTCCGTGGCCGGCGCCAGGATAGGCCGGGCCAGCGGCCTGTCCGGCCCTCCCAGCCGCAGACGCGGCCCCTGCGGGGTTTCCTCCCCCACCTCCACGCCGAAGGACGAGCCGTCCGCGCGAAGCCGTTCGATCACGGCGGGCGGTACATAGTGCGCGTGACAGTCGATGTTCATGATGCAGTCTCGATGATGACGGTCAAACAGGGCGGGAACGGCCTACGATTCCTTGAGGAAGCTGGCGGGCATGTGCGCGCTCAGGATGCTCAGCCCCTCGGTCTGTTCTACGTGGCGGATGAAGCGGTACTTGTTCTCCACCTCGTCCATGGGGTACGGCGGCACCTCGCTGCGTGCCCGTTCCACCTTGAGCCCGATGAAGGTGGCGTCGCGCGCTTCCAGCGCCTCGGCGAAGACCGTGCGCAGTTCGTCGGGATTCGTGGCCCACGACGCCCGGCGGATGCCCGCGCCGCGCGCCACGGCCACCAGGTCGGTGCCGGCGCCGGTGGCGGTATCGATCTCGCCGGAGGCCTCGTACACCTCGTTGTCCACCAGCACGTGCACCAGGTTCGGCGGGTTCTTGCGCGCGATGGTGGGCAGGCTGCACAGGTTCATGAGCAGCGAGCCGTCGCCGTCGATGGCGATGACCTGACGGTGCGGCAGCCCCAGCGCCATGCCCAGGGCGATGGAGGACACCAACCCCATGGTGCGCACGCGGAAGTTGCCGTCGCCCGGCCGGCACGCGTACCACTCGACCGTGTTGGCGCCCGCGCCGGTGACCACCAAAGCGTCCCCGGCCAGCTCCGCCATGACCTTGAAACAGTCGATGCGCTTCATGAACCTCGCGCCCCTTCCCTATTCTCCCGGACGACGCTGCCCGAGCACGTCCTTGGTCAGGAGCACGGCCACCGGACGCTTGTAGTCCTGCGTCAGCACCAGCGTGCGCTTGATCAGCGCCTTGGCCTCGTTGGGGTCCCGCAGGATGAAATGCTGGACGCCCAGGGCGCTCAGCACCGGCTGGGTCATGGCGCCGTTGGTGGCGAACGAGCGGTCACCCACGTCGCCCGCGTAGTACACCAGCAGCAGCAACGGCAGGTTGTATTGCAACAGGGTGGAGACGATGCCGTTCACACTGTTGAACAGGCCGCCGTTCTGCATGATCATGGCGCACTTTCGACCCACGAGGTAGCCGCCGGTGCAGATGCCGATGCCTTCCTCCTCGCGGCACAGGGGAACGTGAACGAGGTCCGGATCCGAGGCCACGCGTTCCAGCACCGCGTGCAGGTTGATGTCCGGCAAAGTCGCCACCAGGTCGACCCCGGCCTCCTTGAGTCCTTCCACGATCAACGCGGGTCCGGGATTGTCAGCCACGAAATACTCCTCCGTCAACTCGAAAGATTGAATATCCCCATTTGCACCCTTCGCGTCAACCGGACGTACCGCCCAAGGGGCAACCGCGCCTCCCCACCCCTGGGTTCCCGCTTCCTTGGTTGTGTGGAAACTCCGCCCGGACGAGAACAGGCACCGCTGCCCCGAGTCGTCATTCCCGCGGAAGCGGGAATCCAGGGGTGGTTGTGTGGCGGCCCCATTGCCCCAGGCCCCACCCCGCCTGGATTCCCGCTTCCGCGGGAATGACGTATTGGAGGACCGGGAATGCCGAAGACGGACGTCTGTCACTACCTGAATTCATCGGACAGATTTTATTTGATGTCAATGACGACTCGTCGGTCCCTGCCTCGCGAGTCTTGGCACAGTATGTTTTCGCGGGAATTGCGGGATGTATCGGCACTTGAAGAGCCCGCTTCGGGGCGCACCGCGAGGTCACGCGTTCGTTGCGGCCGGGACACCGGGATGCGAGTTGCGGGAGCCATGGCTATTGGCTACGTTCAATCATAGGGGATGGACACGTCATTTCGACGCAATGCGCAAGGAGCCGCGAGCACGTGAAGATCGGTATCGGATTGCCATTCAAGACATCCAGGGATAGCTGGCCGGCCATTGAGGCGCTGGCGCGCAAGGCGGACGCAGGACCCTATTCGAGCTTCGCCGTCATCGACCGGCTGGCCTATGACAACTACGAGCCGCTCATCATGCTGGCGGCGCTGGCTTCCGTGACCCAACGCGTGCGGCTCATGACCGCGGTGCTGGTGGGCCCGCTACGGCGGGCCGGGGTGCTGGCGAAGCAGGCGGCCACCATCGACGCCATCTCCGGCGGACGGCTGAGCCTGGGCATGGGCGTCGGCAGCCGCGAGGACGACTCGCTGGTGGCGCCCTCGGGCTTCCACGACCGCGGGCGCCGCTTCAACACCCAGCTCGAGCTGATGCGCCGCATCTGGCGCGGCGAGATCGTCAACGACGCCCGGCGTGCGGTGGGACCGGAGGCGGTGCGGTCCGGCGGCCCCGAACTTCTCATCGGCGGCTCCGCGCCGCGGGCGCTGGACCGGGTCGGCAAGTACGCCGACGGCTACGTCATGGGCGGCGGCGCGCTGGATCGGGAGGGGGCCGCGGGCGTGCTGCGGCAGGTGAACGAATCCTGGCAACGGCACGGCCGGAGCGGACGGCCGCGCGTGGTGGCGTCGGTGCTGGCGGCGCTGGGACCGGGCGCGGAAGACGCCATCCGCGACGCCTTCGCGGACTACTACGGCGGCGACTCCGCCCGTCTCGATGCGCGGCTGGCGCGGGCCAACCTGTCCACGCCGGAGTCCATCCGTGACGCCATCGCCCTGCACCGGGACCTCGGCACCGACGAGCTGATTTTCAAGCCGGCCACCCTGGAGCCGGACCAGTACGAGCGTCTGACCGACGTGGTCGCCAACGAAACACGGTGAGGTGCCGTCATCGCGCCTTGCCGGCTACCAGGATGTTCCGGCGGATGCAGAGCCCCATTTTGACGAAAGATGCGCAGGAATTTTTGTCGTCGGCAAGGCGATGACGAGCAGTGGCGGGCACCACGCGAGGAAGACCCCGGGTCAAGCCCGGGGTGACGTAACGCAG
>JAJEAI010000189.1 GCA_022824205.1 Candidatus Binatia bacterium | reverse complement strand
GTCGCAGACCACGCCGATCCCGATAGACTGCGGGCTTCTTTTTCTTACTCCTCCGTGTCTTCGTGCCATCTCCAGCGGCCCTGCGGCCCTTCGCGCCACCCCCTACATCTGCTGATTCAGTTCCCGACGATCTCCCCGAATTAGTGTTTTCTTCCCGCATTGGCGGCGCATCGGTCTCCGCTGGTTCGCCATCACTGCATTTCCCTCCGCCTTCTACACGGTCCGATGCGTTACCGCTCAACTGCACATGCGAAGGATGATGGGCCTCCGAATTCTCTGTCCGCTCACTCCCGGCACCATGTCCTGAGCAGACCTCGGCACCCCGGAGTGATTCCCCCGAGATGTTCTTGCAATCTTGTTCGTTGTCTTCTTCAGAATCTGCCCCTAGCTCCGTTTCCGTTTCTTCTTCGCCGCTGAATGACGTACTGAACGTCAGCACTTCCGTCTCTGACGGCTCACCATCAGTACTTTCTCCGTCTTCAGCTACAACTCCCACTGCCCCGGTCAACGCTGCATCCAAATCGGGATGCTCGGCGCCGTCTCCACCGGGATCACCGGAGAATGTGGATCCGGGACCGACACCCTCCTCAACGGACTCACCAACAAAACTACCATCGCCCGCATCGGCCCGCCTGTCTTCGGTTTGACTCTGCGTGGCAGATGTCTCGCCTCGCTCATTCGAGCGGCCTCCACGCTGCTCTCCGGCATCCTCTTCTGTATGCGACGTCCAAAGGTCCGGGATACCCTCACTTGTCCCGGCAGCATCCGTCAGGAGTTCCGAGTCTTCTTCTGGTACCGCCTCACATCCACCAACGCCCTGCTCACCCCCGATGGCCACATCCGAGCGCGCGTGCCTGTCTTCCCCGCTGGAACCCTTTTCGGCTCTGCTACTCGAATTATCCGATTTCTCTCCGGCAAGGACTCGATCGCACTGTGGCCGTTGAGGCGCTTTCTCGTTCCCGTCGTCTACACCCGTCCCTAAAGCTGCATCGCTCTCAGCCAACCCCACCCTTCGTTGCGATGCGGGCGCCGATGGACCGCATTCCGCGCTCGCACCAGTACGTGCTGCCTTTCGGCGCCATAGCCATACGGCGACAGCGCCCACACCTATCGTGGCTATTCCGGTCAGCAAGATCAGCACAGCGAACCCGCTCACACAAACACGCTATGAATCTTCTGCCAGCGCTGACACATCAAGCAGGCCAGCAACCATTCGCGCGACAGCCAACGCCATGAGCGGCGGAACTGCATTGCCTACCTGCTTTAGCTGTTGGCACTCGCTGCCGAGAAATACAAACCCGTCATGAAAGGACTGGAGCCGCGCCGCCTCTCGGACCGTGATCCACCGATTGTGCTTGGGATGGATCCACTCGGACAGATCGCGATGCATCTGGGCGAGAATTGTGTATGATGGCTTTTCCGGATGTAGTCGCCTCCACTTATGTCCACGAGTACCGTTCCACAACTCCGGAGGCAGGCATTCACCACGGCCTCCTGGTTCAATCTCTGCAATAAACTTCTTTCGCCGCTCCCTGATCTCTTTCGTGTGGTGATTGTGAAGCGCGCCACACTCCATTCGTCCACGCTTATTATCCAACGCCAACAGTGGAGAGCCCAAGTCCAGCCGCATTAGTTTTTGGTAGTTCGAGTATCGCCCACCTGGTTTGCCGTGAAACAGATCTCGGGCTCAGCACGAGGGGTGACCCGCCATCCCCGATGTCACGGAGTTGGCTGAGGTCGCTGGTGCCGGCGCGGCGAAGACGAGCGGTGGACTTCCCCGATTTGGCCCGGACTCGTCAGAGCTGGCCGGCTGGCGTGATGCAGGCCGGTCAGGCGGCTTTGAGTTCTGCGTCCACAGGCTCGATGTAGCCGTAGCGGCGGAGCATGCGGATCCACCGAGGGGCGTTGCGCTTGACCATCAGCGCGTCGTAGTCGGCCGTGCGGTCGTAGTAGGGCCTGCCGGTCTTGAGCACGACATAGATGATGCGCAGCATCTTGTGTGCGCCGGCGACGATGGCGCGCTTGTAGCCGCGCCGGGCGGCGAGGGCGCGGTGGTGAGCCTCGAACTGGCATCCCTTGGTTCGGGCCGCGCCGTGGGCACACTCGACGAGGCAGGCGCGCAGGGTCTTGGAGCCCATGCGGGTGCGTGCGTTGCGGCGCTTGCCGCCACTTTCGTTGTTGCCGGGGCACAGCCCGGCCCAAGCGGCGAAGTGCTCCTTGGAGGCGAACGCCTCGATATCGGGGCCGATCTCGATCAGGATGGTCGAGGCGGCGATACGGTCGATGCCGGGGAGGGTGGTCAGCAGGCGGAGCTGCTCCTCCCACGGCGCCATCTGCTCGTCGATCTGCGCGGTGTAGGACGCGATGCGCGCCTCGAGCGCGTCATGCTCCTCCAGCAGATCGTTGAGCATGAAGCGATCATTGTCGCCCAGGCTCAGCGAGAGCGCCTCGCCGAGCCCCTCCAGCTTGTCGGCAACGTGGCGGGTGAGCGAGGCGAGGATGACCTCACGCTCGATCCCGGCCGCCAAGCCGTCGAGGATCTTCCGGCCGTTGACGCCGAACACGTCCGAGATAATGCCGCCGATGCGTGCACCGGCACGGTCGATGATCTTCTGCACACGGTTGCGCACGGTGGAACGCTGCCTGACCAGGATGCGGCGCTGGCGGCTCAGGGCGCGCAGCTCCCGGAACGGCTGAGGCGGGACATGGGAAGGCGTGCAGAGCCCAAACTGGCACACGCAGGCCAGCCACACGCTGTCGGCGACATCGGTCTTGCGCCCCTTCAACTGCTTCACCTGCCGCGCGTGCACCAGGATCGCCTCGATCCCGGCCACCTCCAGCGCCTCGAAGGGCGCCTGCCAATAGACCCCCGTCCCTTCCATGACCGCAGCCTCGACGCCGTGACCCGTCAGCCATGCGACCATCTCCTCCAGACCGCTCGGCAGCGTGCTGAAGCAGCGCGTCTGCACCACCGGCTCGCCCTCGCCCTCGCACAGGCGAACCGTCGCGGTGATCTCCATCTTGTGCACGTCCAGACCCGCCGCGCGGGGCCGGACGACGTGCAAGCCCTCCGTCTTCATCGCCTTCCTCCTCGTTTGCGCACTCGCCACGGTGGAGGTGGGGACAGCGGTCGGAAGGACACACATCCGCCGAGCGGGTGCGGTTCGATTTGCCGCGCGTCCACGGCCACGGGCCGGGTACAGTACGGGGTGCGGAGCCGACCGCCGGAAGCAGTTTTTTGCCGGGAACTGCGTCACCGATAAAAGGACGCTCACGCGTCCCCGCCTCCACCACTCCCATCGTGCCACGCCAGGATCAGCCGAACCCTCCCTGTTTCATGCTACGGGGTGGCTCAGCACCGCGGCGACCATGACTGTTTTTTGCAGGGAGCATGGGCCATGGACCGAGTAGCGGTCTTCGTTGATGCCGGTCACCTCTTCGCGCAGGGTCCGAAAGAGCTCTGTGGCGTCAAGCTGCCGCGTGGGAGTATCGGACTCGACCACACGATTCTGAGAGCCACGCTCACGGAGTTTGTCGAGCGGCTTTCCTGCGTGCCTCTGCTCCGGATCTACTGCTACGACGGCACGTCACAGGGTCCGTCGGCGGAGCACATCGTGCTTGCAGACCAAACGGGGTCATGGTTCACCCTGGATTGACGAATCAGCGGGGTAGCCGAAAGGGATCGACTCCCTGGTCGTCACGGCCAGGATTTCGAGAATCGCCTCGTTGGTGCGTCCGAATGTGACGCACATCGTCGGTAGGCTCCGTCGGACCCGTCACGGACATCGAGTCGGCAATGCTCACCACCTACGAACGACACCTCGTCCTCCGCTATCTCGCGAACGCCGTCTCGAGCCTGCACCGGGATAGCCCAGAGGCGGGAGAGCTCACGGACTGGGTCTCGGAGAATACGGGTCTGCTGGGCCTTTCGGCTTCCGCCATTGAACTCTGCGGGGAGCGTCCACGGCGCCGGAAGTCGAAGAGCGGGTTTTCCAAGAGCCAATGGAACGAGTTGCGGGACCACCTGCTTCAAGGGAATCGTACCGATGCCCGGAGAGTCCGGGCGGACCGGCTGACGGTGCGGCTGCGGAGCCTGGGACGCGAGATGCGGCTCTCGCGGACGGACCTC
>JAJEAI010000181.1 GCA_022824205.1 Candidatus Binatia bacterium | reverse complement strand
CCGCCCTTGCCGGCGGCATCCCTGCCCTCGAACAGGATGACGATCTTCCGGTTCGTCGCCTTCACCCAGTCCTGCACTTTCAGCAGTTCCACCTGAAGCGTGGCCTTCTCCCGCTCGTAGATCCTGCGGGAGAGCTTCCGCGCGTAGGGGTATTCGCCCGTCTCGAACAGGCGCCGGACGACGTCGCGGTCCCGGCTGAGCACGCCGGAGTCCCGCGGGGCGCCGTCATCCTTGACCGCCCGCGTGCCGCCTGGCACGTGGTCCACAACCGGCTCCTCGCCGTCCACTTTCGTCGTGTCCTGATCCACGGAGACAGGCTATCACGGCTCGCGGTCCGCGACCGGCGTTTCGCTGCCTTACGCGGGCAGCGCTCGGGAGCATTCAATGCCCTGAGCGTTCATTTGCCGCAGGCGGGAACTTAGCGGAGCTTGCGGACAGTCGGAAGCCGACCAGCTTGCCCATTCGGCATACCCGCACGGAGCTAGACCCTGGCGGACACCCTCTAGTTATTCGGGCAGCGCAAACGCCACGTAGGTGCCCCCGGAAATCCCCCCGGTCTTGCCCCCGCCAGCAGCGATTGCGACGAACTCGCGGCCGCCGACCTCGTATACCGCGGGCGTCGCGTTCCCCCCAGCCGGCAGCGTCGTCTCCCACAGCAACGCGCCGGTCGCCTTGTCGAATGCCCGGAACTTCCGGTCGCGCGCCGTCGCGCCGATGAAGAGCAACCCGCTGGAAGTCACGACCGGTCCACCATAGTTCTCGCTGCCAGTCGGCGGGATACCCTGCTCGGTCAGCTCCGGAAACTCGCCCAGGCGCACGGTCCATTCGATCTCGCCGGAATCGAGGTTGACGGCATTGAGCGTGCCCCACGGTGGCGAGATGGCAGGGTAGCCTTCGGGATCGAGAAACCTGTTGTAGCCGTCATGCGTGAAGGGCACGTCGGGAGCGCCGGAACCCGGCAAAGACAGGATCGACTCCCCTTCCTCGCCCCGCAGCACATAGCCTGCGATCGCATCCACGGCTGCCGGGCTGAGGTAGGGGAAGGCCGGCATCCGGCCCGCCCCCCCTCGCACTACGGCGCCGAAATCTTGGCTGCTCATCGCCAGTTCGGTGAGCGCCGGGAACGTCGGCGGAGTGCCGCTGAGGTCGTCGAGATGGCAGGCCGCGCAATTGCGCTGGTACAACCGCTTGCCGTTGACGAGTCCCCGCAATTCCCCCCGCTCGACCAAGCGGTGGATCCAAGCCATCTCGTTGACGTTCACATACAGCAGCCCCGATTCGGGATCGAAGGCCTGCCCGCCCCATTCGGCCCCTCCGTCAAAACCGGGGAAGATGATCGTTCCCTGCAGGCTAGGCGGCGTGAACATCCCGTCGCTGCGAACTTGCCGGAAGCGCTTCAAGACCGCCGCGTGCGCCTCCGGCGTGCGCGTGGTCAGCTCGGCCTCCGTCAGGCGCTGGCGGCCCAGCGGCGGCGGCTTGACCGGCACGACCTGCCGCTCCGCCAAGACTTCCCCGGCCACATCGGACTGCGCGGTCTCGATCTCCATGAGAGGAAACAGGGACTCGCCCGTCTCGCGGTCGAAGACATAGACCTGGCTCATCTTGGTGGAGACCGACACGGCATCGATCAGCTTTCCGTCGCGCATCGCCGTGACGAGAACCGGCGCCGTGGGAACATCCATGTCCCAGACGTCGTGCCGCACGAACTGGTGGTGCCAAACCAGCTCGCCGGTGTCCGCTCGCAGGCACAGCAGGGAGTTGGCGTACAAGTTGTCTCCAACGCGGTTGCCGCCCCAGAAATCGAAGGCCGCCGAGCCGGTGCCCGCATACACCAGCCCGCGGTCGGCGTCGAGAGTCAGGCCCGCCCAGGAGTTGGCGCCTCCGAGGGCCTTCCAGCCATCCTCCGGCCAGCTCTCGTGGCCGGGCTCTCCCGGGTTGGGAATCGTGCGGAAGGTCCAGCGCCACTCTCCCGTGCGCGCGTCATAGGCCCGGATGTAGCCGGGCGCGCTGGGCAAGGACTCGCTGACCGCGCTGCCCAGGATCAGCAGGTCGCCGTGGACGACCCCGGGCGTTCTCAAGCTGATCGAGAGCGACCCCGCGCGCTCCGGCAGGTCAGACCTGAGGTTGATCGCGCCATTGTCCCCGAAGCCCGCCACAGGCTCTCCGGTGCGCGCGTCCAATGCATACAGCAAGTGCCTCGCCCCGGCGTAGATGCGCGAGTCGTCACCATCGCGCCAGTGCATGAATCCGCGGTTCTTGGAGCGCTCCGCGAGCGGAGCGCCGTCCACTTCCAGGCGCCTCGTCCACACTTCTTCCCCGGTCGCGGCGTCAAGTGCGAAGACGCGCCCATTCGGGCTGGAGCCGTACAGCAGGCCGTCAATCACGATCGGGTTGCACTGGATCTCCGAGCCGCGGAATTCGTCACCGGTCTCGTAGGTCCAGGCGACCTCCAGCTGGGACACGTTGCCGGGATGAATCTGGTCAAGGCGCGAATACTGAATCTGGTCAGGACCGCCCCCGAAGGCCTCCCAGCCCTCATATCCGGTTGCGGGCGGCCTTCGCACATCGCCGCAACCTGCCCCGGCCAAGCAGACTGCCAGAAATAGGCACAGTCGCATAAACCCGTAATTCTATCGCGCAGCCAAGACACAAGATGGCGCGCTCTGAGGAGTGTTTTCGCCGTGCGGCATGAATCCGAAGTACAAGTGGCTCGCAGCATGGTTGTTCCGGATATCATCAAGCCGTATGGTCGAACGCTGAACGCGCGGCAAGATGATTGGGAGAACACGCCATGAAGATTAAGGTTCTCGCTATTGTTGAACGCGACGGTGAGAGCTTCCACGCATACTGTCCGGCGTTTCGTGGGCTGCATGTCGATGGAGCATCACAAGAAGAGGCGTTGGAAAACACAGTTGAAGCACTGAAGCTCTATGTGGATTCCCTGCATCGGCACGGAGATCCCCTACCGGTCGGCTCTGATTGCATCGTGTAGAACAATGGTTCCAAGATCCGGAAAAGCGCGGCGCTGGGCAACAGGGTCCTAGCCGTCTACTTGGAGTCAACGATCACGGGCCTGCACACTTCCATGCAAGGTACGGGCACAGCATTGTTCGGATCGATTGAGGACGGGCAGATTCTTTCAGGCGAGTTTCCGCCCAGGGCAAGAGGTCTGGTCCTGGAGTGGTTGGAATTGCACCGCAATGAATTGCGGGAAGACTGGCTGCTGGCCAAGCAGAGGAAGCCGCTGATAAAGATCGCACCACTGGAGTAGAGAGATGACGCCAAGACTCGCACGGGCGGAGTATCTCCGGGACTACAAGATCCACGTGACATTCGACGACGGACTTCAGGGAATCATTGACCTAGAGGGCGAATTGTGGGGTGAGGTGTTCGAGCCCTTGAAGAACACCGATGTCTTCCGGAGCTTTCGGGTGGACAACGAACTGGACACCATCGTGTGGCCAACCGGTGCCGATCTGGCTCCTGAGTTCCTCCACGAACGCGCGGTTCTCAATCCACTCGCAACCCCCACTGGCAGCTGTTGAACGGAGGTCGCTCGGCAGCTGACTCGCTTCGATCCCGTCGGATTCGAACAGCGCCGGTGAACGGCGCCGCGCCAGTCGCGACGCGGAGTGTATGCTACGAGGAACCCTGTTGACCCGCCATGTCGTTCACTCCCACCACAGAAGCGGAAGTCCCCGCCCTCACCCCGCCAGCCGCGGCCACGGCAGCGCCGGAGCCCGACGATGTCGAGTACCCGGAAGGACAGTGGGTCGCGCAGAGCCTCTGGCACGGGGATGCCGTGCGGCAGGCGACAGCGGCTTTGGATCACCATTTCCGGGTGCGCCAAGACACGCTCGTGGCCATGGAAGTGAGGGTGTACTACGTGAGGGGCAACGACAAGGTTTGGCTGCAGCCGGATGTGCAGGTCGTG
>JAJEAI010000086.1 GCA_022824205.1 Candidatus Binatia bacterium | reverse complement strand
GCGCCGACCACTCCTCGGTCTGCTCCTGCCACAGCCCCCGCCCAGCCCGCCCCCTCAAATCCCCCTCCGATTCGCTTAAAATTTGTGGGACAGCAGTGACTGATACTCAGCGATGATCAGAGCAAGACGGGCGATCTCGGCCGGAAAGTCCCGAATCTCGATCCCGCGAAAGTTGGTCAACGGGATGTCGGACCGGCGCTCACCCTCCCCGCGGCGCTTGTTGATCTCTGCCTCAAGCGCTCGCATTTCCTTGTAGGCGATCACTAGGAAATTGCCGGAACCACAGGCCGGATCGAACACCCGGATCCGGGCCATGCGGTTGCGAAGATTCAGGAGCTTACGGCGGTTGTCCCCAGCCTCTTCGAGCTTCTCATGCAAATCATCGAGGAACAGGGGATTGAGGACCTTCAGGATGTTCGGCACGCTGGTGTAGTGCATGCCCAAGGCGCCGCGTTCCCCGTCATCGGCGACCGCCTGAATCATTGATCCGAAGATGTCGGGATTGATTTTCGTCCAGTCGAGATTGCCCATGTGCAACAGATAGGACCGCGCGATCCTGCTGAAACGCGGCACGCCCGTCGAATCCGAAAAGAGTCCGCCGTTCACATACGGGAACACCTCGGCCCAACGGTGGATCTTTGCGGCCTCGCGTTCCGTCGTAGCGATGTTCATAGCGCGAAATATCTCACCGACTACCTCGTGAGTGTTCGAACCGTCCCGCGCGCTCATTTGCTCGATCGTCTGAGTGAATAGGCTCTTGCCAGTGAAGATATCCGTATCCTCGGCGAAGAAGCAGAAGATGAGGCGCGACATGAAATGGTTCATCTCATGCTGGCGATCCACTGCACCCCAGTCAGGGTTGTCCTTTAGCAACTCGACATAGAGCCGGTTCAGCCGCCCCGTCGCCTTGATGTCGAAGGCACTCTCGCGGATCTGTTTGACGGTCGTGATTCCGGCGAGTGGAAGAAAGAATCCGAAATGATCAGGGAAATCGACATAGTCGCAGACGACGACCTCGCCGCTGCTCAAGTCTTCGGCCTGGAAGTCCTTCCCATCGGTGGCGAGGACGATTTTCGCTTTGGAGCGGATTGTTGCCGGGCTGGCTTTCAGCGCGGTCAGCGCGGCCGCGGCATCCCCTTCAGGGGATACCTTGATATGGATGTTGCTGCGCTGCAGAACGCCACCTATGTCGGAGTTGTTCGTTTCGCCGGAGCGCAGACGCTTGATGGTAGTCGCCTTGTTTCCAAAGGCTTCGAGAAACGCGAAAGGGAACTCAAGGGGATCGAAAGGCTCCCGGGCGAGAGCCGAAATGGCTTCTTCTATCTCAACGGCATTCATCGGTCATTCCAGTTCTCCCTAACCGTTAGGCTAATCTTGTTGATTTCCGATGGATCCATCGGTGCTGTGATGTCGCCAATATCTCCGATGTCCAAAATGATGGGGCCATCGGAATTCGCGTCGAAAGCGAAGCGGTATTCTTGCTGATGTGCAAACCTGTCCTGCTTCCTGAAGGGTGCATCGGCTATCGAAAACTGTCCATGAAATGTCTTGGGATCATAGTATCCCACAAGGCCACGAGCCACTTCGTAACCTTGCGTCTTGGCAGCAACATCGATTCGCTTAAAGAATTCGGTTACGTTCTTCACAACCACAGCAAAAGGGCCGAGGTCGAGGCACTTGTCTGGTATCATCAGTCTCGCCTTCAAGAGTTCCAGATCGAAGGAACGATTCAGATTCAGGTCTCCGCTGTGGCCGGCATACATACAGAACAGGTTGAGATTGAGGGACGAATTGCTCGCCACCTCAATGGGACCGGAAAGGTCCGCCGTCATGTCTATCCCATTTATTTCTAGCTGAATTCGATCCGCTTGGCGAAACTCAAAGACGCCCTCGCTTCTGTCCGCTCGCTCATCGTCCGCCCCTTCACATTCACGATAGTAGGATAGCTTGTGCGCAAACAGTCTCCCCTTCCTGAAGTCGTCGGCGTACTCCTCTTTTTCAAAGAACTTCACGAGGAAGAATATTGTCGCCATGGGTTGGAACCTCACCTCCTAGAAACCTCCACGTGGTCCCCGTGGGGGTCAGGGTTTCCTGATTGAAATGTCGGCACACGTACCCAAAACCCCGACCCGCGTCAAGCGCACAGGCAATGGTCGAAACGGTGCATGCGTCGGTTAGGCGCGCGCGTTCAGTCATGGTCCGCCTCCCCGCCGTCGAGCATAGTGGCAAGGCCACGCGAGACCCGGTTCGCAGCGTCCAACACAGACCCCTCCGCAAGGTGCGCGTAGCCGAAGGTGGTCGCGATATCGGCGTGGCCGAGCAGCCCGGCGACCATACGAAGACCCTCGCCCCCGTTCACCGCGACCGCCGCGTGCGAGTGGCGCAGGTCGTGTATTCGCAGCGTCCCCAGCCCTGCCGCTTCGCGGACCGCTTTCCATGCCGTGTCCACCTTGAGCGGGTTCCCGCGGCGCGATGCGAACACCCACGGACAGTCATTGCGACGGGGCAGCGCCGCAAGCACCGTGCGGCCGGAGATGCAAGCCAGATCGTTCAGGGGCCGGTCTTGCTGTCCGACAGCACCGCGCGGTCCCCGTGAACATGTTCCCACTTGAGCCGCAACGTCTCGGACTTGCACGCTCCCGTGTAAAGCAGGAAGCGTAGCGTGGCCGCGGCAACCGGGTGAGCGGCTTCCGCATCATCGATCTCCCGGCCGAGCGCGGCGAATTCTTCGTCGATCAGGTAGTTCGCCTCGAACCCGGTCTCGCGCCGCCGAAGGCCCCGGCACGGGTTGGAGTCCTCGGCCCGGAGCCCCAGCGTCTCGGCGTGCTTCATCAGCGACGACATCGCCGCCAGGGCCCAGTTCGCCAAAGCGGGACGCGTCGACGCGATCACCACCTGCGCCGTGCATCTTCCACCGTCAACGCGTCGAACGCCCCGAGCGTCCGCGGGACCACCGAACCGTTGCCCCGCCGGTGCACGATCCACAACTTGTGCCCGCTCGGCTGTGCGCGCAGTCCGAGCCCCGGCGCCGTGATGTCCCACAGCACTGCCTCGCGCCCGTCCGCCGGCGTGAAGGCGCCCGCCTTTGTCATCGTGATCTTCGTTCCTTTCGCTATGGTGCGATCCCCTCCGTTCCGTCTCGTCCGCACCAGCACCCGGCGCGCCGTGGGAGCTCCGTGTTGCGGGAACATCCAGGACACGCCGGGTAACAGGGTCGGGTTCGGGGTTCGGAAGAGTTCGGACGGTCGCGCTCAATCGCCGCGCGGGCTGCAAGCCCTTGCTGCAACGGAGCTTTTCGAACATCGCGATGCTTGGATGAGTGACTGGTTTCCTACGCCTTGCGGCGGTAGGGTTTCACACCCGACGCAGTTGACTGCCTGTCGTGCCTTGTCTGCGACCGGGTGCGCTCCCTTGCGCAGGTCGAGCCCCTCCGACCCGCTAGCACCATGGGAAAGGCGTGTTCTCTCCGTAACACGGACGTATACCGGTCGTGTACCGGTCCAAACACACGCCAGCGATTTCAAGGACTTGGTGGACTCCAGGTTGCGACGCAAAAGCGACGCAAGGCCATTCACCCCGGCGAAGTCCTCCAGCTTGTATCCTACGGCTGGTCCGGGCGCTCGCGCCCGCTGGTTGACCGGGGACCGCTTTTCCAAGACAGACTCGGCCTGACAAGGATGCCCGGACGAGGCCCGGGTCCAGTCATGCCTGCGCCCGGCATTGAACACCCCCGCGTCAGCGCCCTCATGCGCAGGAGTGCGAAGAATCCCCTGCCGGGATCGCGGTTCCCTGGAGAACCGGAACGGACAGACGAATGACAGGCTGCGCGCGGGAATGAACGGCGGCGGGCCGGACGGACCGGGAGCGGGAGAGGCGGTGGAATGCCTGCGCCCGGTCCGGTGTGCGATACCTGGGTCTCCGGATCGGTCCGGCGACGGGTTTCTCTCGCCGGCGACGGCCTCCGGATCGGCCGAAAGGAGGGAGGGTGTCTACATTTCGAGGTCCATGTCGTTCTCCTTTTCTTCCGGATCAAGCGTCGTTTCCTGGACGGGCTCGGGTTCCGGCCCACGCGAGCGGTCCTCCTGGGGTTCGGGTTCCGGTTCCGTGTCCCAGTATTCGAGACCGTCCGCGTCCAGTCCGGCGCTCCGTTCCGGCGATTTCAGATCGTCCTCCCAGTCGAGGTCATGCAACGGTTCACGCCCCGCGTCCGGCTGAAGCTCGGGTTCGTACTCGCGTTCCATGCGATCCATGTGACCCGCGTCCCGCTCCTCGGGCGGTTCGAGGCCCAACTCCGGCTCGTGCGCGGCCTCTTTGACGACTCCATCCAGCGCCGAGATCCGGTCTCCGGTCGCTCGCTCCAACTGCTCGGAGAGCTTCCTGGCATCGTCGGTGACCAACTCGGCATGGTCCCGCGCCCGGCTGATGGCCACATAGAAGGCGCGTTGGTTGGTCAGATTCGGATTGCCGGCAGGCATTGCGGCCACGATATGGTCCACCGTCCTGCCCTGAAAAGAGTGAACCGTGGACGCCCAGCCCCGGTCCATGTGGCGGAGTTGCGGGTCGTCTTCGTCCAGTCCGGCTTCCTTTCCGTTCCCCAGACGGAACCGGACTCCCTCCTTTTCGATGGATTCCACCTCCGCCGTCTCCCCGTTCACGAGTTCCGAGCCCGGATCGTTGCGCGTCCACCGTACCCGGTCGCCCGCCCGAAGCTCCGTCTCCTCGCTCCTGTAGACCTCGACGCCGCCCTTGGCGGCGGCAATCTGGTACGGCCGCCACGCCACGGGATCGCTTCCACCGCCGTCCAGCCAGACCGTGTTGCGCTGGTAGTCGACCCGTGCGACCTCGCGCTCGTCTCCCTTCACCACCCCCAGAGTCTTGTACTGGCGGTTGAAGATCACCGTATCGCCGGCCGAGTAGTTCGAGGCCCGGGCCATCTCCGCCCGGGTCAGGCCCCTCGACACGAGCTTCTTGCCCTGGCGGGCGGGTCCCGAGACCGCGCCTTCCGCGATCAGATTCTCACGGATCCTCGTGTTGATCTCGTCCCGCAGAGCCCTCGTAGGCGCGATCACCCCTGCTCTCGTACGTTGTTCGGGGGACAGTTTCAGCCACCGTTCGGCGGCTTCGAGGCCGATTTCCTCCCGTTCCGTCTGCACAATCCGGTCGCCGAGCTTCTCGAACGCGGTCTTCACCTCGCCGGCCAGGCCCGCCCGAACCGCTTCCTTGAGTTCCATGTCCCGCTGGCGGAGGATCTCGTCCATCACCGCGGTCTGCATTCCGGCGCGCCTGAGTTGCTCGAAAGGCTCGCCCGCCTCCACCGCCCCGAGCTGCTTCTCGTCCCCGACCAGCACCACCCGGGGAGCCCTGAGCGTCGTAGCCGCCTTGAGGAGACCCCTCATCTGCTCGCTCGATGCGAGCGAGCTCTCGTCCACTACCAGGACAGTCTTCGAGAACGAGGCGCGCAACTGGCGAAGACCTTTCACCGTGCCACGGCCCTCGATGACTCCCGCATTGCGGGCGAGGAACCGTTGCAGCGTCTCCGACTCGATTCCCGATTCCTGCTCAAGGGTGCGCGCCGCAGAGGCCGAGGGCGCAAGGCCCACCGTCTGGTAGTCCCGGCTCTCCGCCAGCGTCCGCAGACGTTTCAGCATGGTCGTCTTGCCCGTTCCCGCGTAACCCTGCACTCCCACCACACGGTCCTTCGACGCCAGCACCATCTTGACCGCTTCCTTCTGTCCCTCGTTGAGACGTCCCCCGTGGAGCTTCGTCTCCGCAATCCAGTTCCGCATGATCGCCTTGCCCACGCCCTGGCCCGTGCGCATCAGCGCGATGGCGTCGGACTCCCGCCCCATGGCTGCGTCCGTCGTCCAGTGCCTGCCGTGGTCGAGACCTCTGGCCGCGTGCAGTCCGCCCTCGCGTTCGAGCTCCGAGACGGCCCGCTCCGCCGCCTCCACCGTGACCGCGCCGGGCTCCCGGGCGAGCACCGCGGCCAAAAGGTCACCGTGGCCGAACACCGCCTGGCGTTCGGAAAGGTGATCCACCGCCCAACTTGCCGCCTCCGCCACTCCCTGTCCCCGATCCGTGAACAGGTCTGGCGCCGGGAGTTCACGCTCCGCCTCTCTGGCCTTGGCCCGTATCGCCACCACGGAGAAACCCAATTCCGAGGCCTGGCGCTCCCATGATCGCCGAAGCTCCCCCTTGTCCACGTCCCGCTTCCTCGCGCGCGTCATCAGGGCCGCACGATCAGCAAGCTTCGGGTTCTCCATCGACACCCCTTCTTTCCGGGCCGCCATCGCCTCCTCGATCTCCGCCCGCCGTGTCGAGAACTCTTTCACTACCCCCCGCGAGACCCCCGCGATCTCGAACCGCCCGTCCGAATGTGTCTTCTCGATCCCGTACCCCAGGTCCTTGAGACCCTGCGCCAGCTCCGCCCGGTAGATCGCTCCCATCGCCATCTTGTTCCGGTAGAGCCCATCGTTCACCATCGTCCTCCACTTCCCGTCTTGTCCCTGCACCATGTTGGCAATCACGGCATGAGTGTGGAGTTGAGGGTCCAGGTTCCGGGAGGTGTCGTGGCGGAAGGTTGCGGCCACCATCTTCTGGCCGCCCGCGTGGACCATCGCTCCGCTCGCCTTGTCCTGCACGCGGGTCTCGACCGCGTTCCGTTCCACCCACGCAAGGGTCCGTGTCACGGCTCTATCATGTACTCGGACAATCCTCTCGTCGCCTCCCACCAGCGCCATGAGCGACACCGACTTGGGCGCGGACAGCGTCACGTCGCGCCCCGGCCGGTGGTGTATCTCCCCGTCCTTGTCCTTCTTGCCCAGATGCGGGCCGTCCGACACCTTGCCTTCGAGCACGGCCTTGAAGGTCTCGGGATCGACCGGGCCCGAAAGCCTAAGCTCCCCGGCTCCCTTGCCGGCCCAGGCGCTCGCTTCCCTGTGCGCGGGATCATCCTTCGTGTAGTAGCCATCCTTCTCGTAGTACGACACGCCCTGCGACGGCGAGGCGATCACGCCGATGGAGGCTACCATAGCTGTTGCCTCACCGGCGCGTATCTGCACCACTCTTGTGTGTCCATGGAGCCCGGATACGCGCTTTGCGAACCGTGTACAAGGACTGAAAGGGCCGTTTCACGGGCGTGTCGGCGCTTGGCGCCAATTGTCGTGTTGCCAGTCGTGGCCAGTCCGTACGATCCGCGTCGCGAGAGATCTTTCTTGGAGGCACACACAGCAGTTTTACGACACGCCGGAGGATCAGGTCCTTCGACCTTGGATGGCCGTCGCGGCCTTCGCCGCACCAGACTAGGCAACTGTGGGCGGCGCTATCTCTCTACCCCTTCTATTATGTCCCCGTATGCGCCAACCCAAACAGCGGGAACCCACGTCCATCGACGGGAAAAAGCCGACCTCTAACTTGGACGTCTCGCTTGACGCCACCAAGATAGGCTGGTAGGTTCCGCGCCGACTTCACCGCACGGAGGCAATAAGGACATGTCATATCAAACACCCGTCACGATCGCGGAGACTCTCGGACAGATCGAACGACACGAGATCGTGCTGCCTGCGATTCAGCGTGAGTTCGTCTGGCAGCCCGAACAGATCTGCACCCTGTTCGACAGCCTGATGCAAGGGTACCCCTTTGGGACGTTCCTCTATTGGAAGGTCAAACAAGAGCACAACAACCGCTACCAGTTCTATGACTTTGTGCTCAACTACCACGAGCGCGACCGGCCACATTGTCCGAAAATTGGTGAAATGCCAAACCGCGACGTTGTTGCTGTTCTCGACGGCCAGCAACGTCTCACGGCGCTTAACATGGGCATCCGTGGCTCGCTTGCGAAGAAACTGCCGTACCAGCGCTGAAGCAGCAACGATGCTTTCCCGACGCGTTACCTTCATCTAGACCTGCTATGGACTCCAGCCGACGACGACGACGTGGGGGTGCGTTACCGGTTCGAATTCCTCACTCCTGAACAGGCCGCTTCGACAAACGGTTGTTGGTTTCGAGTATCCGACGTGTTGTCCCTGGAAGACAGTGGCCCAGCGATGACCGCTTGGCTGGAGGGCCGTGACATAGGCCAACCCATCTCGGTGCCACACAAAGTGCTTCACCGCTTGTTCGAGGTAGTCCGCAACTTGGCGTTGGTTTCTTTCTACGAAGAGCGGAGTCAAGAACTCGAAAAAGTCCTTCAGATCTTCATCCGTACCAACAGCGGCGGTACGGTCTTGTCGTACTCGGACCTGCTCCTCTCCGTGGCGGTGGCGCAGTGGACCGAGAGCAACGCTCGAGACGAGATTCATCAACTCGTCGACGATCTGAACAATACAGGGGCGGGCTTCGCCTATTCCAAAGACTGGGTTCTAAAGGCTGGCCTGATGCTCAGCGACATTGGCAGCGTTGGCTTCAAGGTAGACAACTTCGACCGCCAGAACATGAAAGTCCTGGAGAGTCGGTGGTCTGCGATCAAAGAAGCGTTGACACTGACAGTCGAGCTTGTTTCGAGTTTCGGATTCAGTTCTGCAACCCTCAGAGCCGATAGCGCGTTGCTCCCAATTGCTTACTATCTCTTCGCCAAGCAGGCAGATAACCGCTATCTCACTGATCATTCATCTGCGGAAGATCGCGAGGCAATACGCCAGTGGTTGATCGCAAGTCTTCTCAAGCCGTCCGGGATCTGGGGAAGTGGTCTTGACACGCTTCTCACTGCGCTCCGGCAGGTCATCCGGCAACAGCACGACAACTTCCCTACGCGTGAATTGCGAGAGACGATGCGGTTGCGCGGAAAAGACCTTGCCTTTAACACCGACGAATTGGACGATTTGACCGAGATGCGGTTTGGCGACAAGCGTACCTTCTCGCTACTCTCACTCGTATTTCCACACCTGGACCTGCGGCAGCACTTCCACATCGACCATGTGTTTCCAAAGTCCCACTTTACTGCGGCCAAGCTTCGGGCCTTGGGATTCGGCCCCGAAGAAGTCGACCGCCTTCGAGACTTCGCTGACCGCCTCCCCAATCTCCAGCTCCTTGAAGGACACGAGAATCTGCAAAAGAGGGCCACCCTTCCCGCCGATTGGCTCCAAACCTTTACCACAGGCGAAACGCGTCAAAGCTATGCTACGATCCACCTGTTGGGTGATGTGCCCGACGGGATCAACGGCTTTGAGGCCTTCTATGAGGCCCGGCGGCAACGACTGAAGGACAAAATCACAGGTTTGCTGCAGCGAGACGGGGCAACTCCGCTCCAAGTAACACCACTGTGATTCTGCCAACAAATCTGGGAACGGCCGTAGCTAGGGAATGAATGCAACCACAGATGAGACTCGACCCATGAAGAAGAAATGGTGAACGGCCCGTTTCGTAGGTGTGTCGGCTACCGGCGGTGATTGTTGTCTTGGGCGAACGCTGAATGGAGCGGCCCGCAGGGATAGCGGACTGTCTTCGGATGGGAGCCGGAGAAACCGCTGGCGCAGGAGGAATCCCGCGAGTCAGGCGGGATTGGTATGTAAGTGGAGTCCCGAATGAACCACGAACTCAGACGGCCCCGTCCGGGTTGCTGACATCGATCACGAAGACATCGATCCAGGATCGCCGCGCCTCCGGCAAGCGATCGATAAGCATCTTACGGAGCGATCCGGGTGTCTGCGGGAGGTCGAGACCCCCAGGGTGTCCCGGCAACCGTTTGCCGGCGACGTCCCCGAACCAAAGAACCATGTAGGCGCCACAGCCTTCCGCATGCCAATCGTGTGTATAGCTTGCGTCGAGTTGGTCGCTGGCAGCATCCCAAACATGGCGATTCCACTGACCCTTGACCTCGACCGGCAGGCTGATCGAATTGCGGATCACTACGAAATCCGCCCGCTTCCCGCCGGGCATGTGCATCTCCGGCTCGATCCGGATTGACTCCGGCAAGTGACCCGAAATATGTTCGACAAGACGGTCGCGGCAAAAATTCTCGTCCCGGGGCTGATCTTTCACCCAATACGCCCGCCACATGTTCGTGTTGCTGCCGTGCATGCGCTCCTGGAGCGTCTCGATCCGATCCTCGAACCAAGCCCGAATGTCGTCTATGTCTTCAGGCAGGTCGCATGCTATCACGGCACGGAATTGCTTGATGGTGGGAGCAGCGTATTCGTCGTCGCGCCGGGCCCTTCGCTGAAGCGCCAGCGCATGCCTCATTGTATCGGCATAGCTCGGCGCACAGTTGGCAATGAGATTCTGCAGCGCTTCGGTTGCATCCGGCGTCGGACGACTGGCGACCGCATAAATCAAGCGTCTGATGAACTCGCTAGCGTCGCAGGGGTTGCGATCACCTACTGTGACGGTACGCGGCCGGTAAGCCATTGGCCAGTTCGATCCGAACGCCTCGACGATGAAGGCAAGCTGTTCAAGCGAGAAACGGTCAAAGCGCTCACTGCGTGCTTTTCCCATTCGGTCACGGATCAACCAAAGTAAGTCCGGGTTGTCCGCCGCAGCCTTTTTGAGGGACGCCCGGTGACGACCAAAATCGACAACGTAGGCTGCCGATCGCCACAGCAGCATCGTCTCATGGTCCAACTGGACGTTCGCCATCCGGCCAACCAGTGCATGTAGCTCTTCGTCGGAGGCGCTCTCAAGCGCGCATGTTAGGAGTACCATCATGATGGAGGGGGGCAACCCAGGATTGGCACGCAGCCAATCGACGGCGAGGCGTATTGCCAGTTTAGCGAAGCGGGGTTCGTGTCCAAGACGGTAGAGTTCTTGGATATGCTCCCTGTTCTTGGCAATCTGTGGCTCGATGCATGCGCGAAAATACGCTTCCCAGTCCGATTCACTTCTGAACAGGACATCTTCGAGCACAGGGCCGATGTCAATTTGCGCCGCCGCGTTCGACTCCGGCGCGTGCCGCCACGCCATGTAGACCGCGGCCAGCGTGTCCCCGTGGACCCCTTCAATGGGATTGCCGCGGCGAATCATCTCGGCAATGCCGCAGATCATGGGCGCCACGGCCGCCTCTTCGTTTCCACCGTGGTTCTCAGCGATCTTGGAGGCGCTCGGCAGGTCATCACGGCCGAGGACAGCGATGAAACCCGACATTACCTGATCGCATAAGTCATCGCCGAGAAACTCGCGCAAGCGCTCTATCGGGGACGCGGCCGAATTTAAACCGTGAAGCTCCCCGTTCAACATATACCACCGACCGAGGTAGACAGCGGCAGATTCTTGAAGGGCGCGAACGTCTCCAGCAGCGATTTCAGGAGTCCGTTCGGCAAGCTTACGGCGACGACGCCGAAAATAGTCCTGCCGATGAGCTTCCTCCTCGGCCTGCCGTTTTGCCCGTGCAGTCTCCCATTCTGGAGTCACGGTACTCGAATGTTCGGCAAGTACGGATAGCAGTTCGGGGTCGCCCCTGGCGGCCTCATGAGCGGCGTTGCGCACGACAGCCGCGAGCCCTTCAGCGGAGCGGTTGAGTAACAGCAGTCCTCTCCATGTGTCGACGTCGATCCGGCCTTCACCGACACGTGCGCGCAACGCTCTCAATACGCCCGCGATATCCTCTCCTGTCGGAAACAAGCCGAGCCCCGTATCGGCGAGGCGGTGGGCGGCCATCCAAGTGCTTTCGGCGCATGGCGTTAGCAGCACGTGTTCGAGGAGTGCTGCCCGAAGGACGCCGTTTTCACGGAATATCGCAGCCAAACGCTTTGTGCCATCGTCATTGTATAGACGGTAAAGGCCCAGCCAGCCGACCCACATCCAGACACGCTCCGGTTGAATCGCAAGATCGGCCTCAAGGATTTGGGCGGTGACGCGTCTCACCAGCCTCGTGACACACCACTCCGCCTCGTAGCCAGCCCTTTCCATCAACGGTCTTGCGCGTTCGGTCAACTCGTCGAGCCATGAAGCGAGGTGCCGCGTGTCGAGACCGCTCAAGAGACTATCGGGAACATACGGGAACTCGACCGATTCTTCTTCGGAATCCTGATTCGGCGCCAAACCCAGGTATGCCAAGACAGCGTCGACTGCCGTGCCAATGGGAACTGCACACAAACCGACCTTGCGGAGAATCTCGAAAGCGAGCCGCGCCGAGTTGGCATCCTTCATCGCGAGAAGGCGATTAATGTGGGTTTCCCAATCGTCGTGGAGCGCGGCGGTGTAGAGCGCATTGCCAGCACACGATCGCTCTACGACCGAGCGATCCCGGTCAAATAGTATTGCCTCCAGTTCCGGGCGGAGTTGCCGGGCAAGCGTCGTCCCGGCCATCGCTTCGAGTAGAAGCACGGTGAGTTGCATGTCCCGGCCCGGAGCCTGCACTATGGCAAGGATTTCGTCCCGGAGTTCTGGACGCACCAAGCCAGACGCGGGATGCTGGCCCCAATCCTCGGATCTGAAGTAAGGGTTTTCCTCGGACAGGTTCCTCAATGCAGCGAGCAGGGTCCGTGCCTGATTGAGACCGAGAGTTTCGGCATCGCCGTAGCGCAGAACTGCGTATGGGTCTGCGTTGATACAGGGAGTCGCTAAGACGTCGCTGAAGTGAGACATCCACGCGTGCAGGCCGCGCAACGAAGTCGGCACGCCCTCGCCCTGCCGGAACAGACCGAAGAGTCTCTTCTTTGAAACGCCGGATTCGAAGCAACGCGCGAGCCATTTGGCCCCGAGATACTCGGCGATGACGCGATGGATGTGAGTGAAGCGGTTTTCGCCTTCCGCCTGAAACAGGCGGGTCCTGATCGCGTCATCCGCGAACTGGCCAAACCGAAGCCCCTTGACGTCAGCGATATTCAGGCACTCACCGGGCGTTTCCGCGTAGGGACCCGTGTGAATACCAACTCGGCCGCAAAGCAGTTGCGCCGCACACATCGCGCCTGCCGCCAGCAGCAAATCTTCTTCCATCACCTGGACATGCGGATCTTGATGATGGCGCCAATTGTCCTCCTTGAGCATCACCCGGCAGGCTTGGTCAAAGAGTCCTGCGCGAGTTTCCGGAAGCGGACCCTCCGCCTGCGCAACCTCTCCGAGCAATCGAAGGGTCAAGGGATTCCCGTAGAGAGTTTCGATCCCGCAGTCTGCGAGGTGGGCCAAGAGGCCGTCCGCATCGACCTCCGGGAATTTCTGGGAGAGAAAGGCACGCGCATCGTCGCGGGTAAAGGGTTGAAGATGCAGCAGCACTGGTGCCGCTCCATAGTCATCCTCGATCTTCGCTCGGTCGGCCGCGCCGAGCCAATCGGCTTCGCGACAGGAGAGAATGAAACGCGGGTTGTCCAATGCCGATAGCTTTCTCAGTACGGCGTCGACCGCGCCTCCCGCCGCTGCGGAGGCGATTTCGTCGAGGCCATCGAGAATGACGCACTCGCTCTTGCCGACAAGCGAGGCGGGGTCGGCGCTACGCTCAAATTTCCCGGCACGCAAACGCTGCATTCCGGCCTGCTTGCCGAGTTCACAGGTCAGCACGCTCTTTCCTAAACCGGGATCGCCGAGTATCACGACAGGCTCGGAAAAAGACCGGATCTCGTCCTGGCCGATGAGTTTTCGTCCCCGCTCCCGATCCTCATAGGCCAGAGTTCGCTTTATGTTGGTCGACATCGACTGGATCTGATGGGAATGCCTATCGCCACCGAACCGCTCGTTGCCTGTCGCCAACGGTTTCATGATAGCGACTTCCTTTGTCCATCCTCCGAACCTTTACGGCTTCCACCACAAACGAAATGCCATAGATCATGCGGTGTCGGAAGTCGTGCCGGTATCCTCCATATCGCCTGCGATACTAGCTGTGACTCTCGCGGCCGATGTCTTTACGGACTCCCGCGCAAGATGGGCGTAGCGGGCCGTGGTCTGCACTTGTCGATGTCCGAGCATCTTCCCGATCATCGTCAGGCTCTCGCCAAGGGCCAGTGCCCTCGAAGCGAAACTGTGACGGAGGTCGTGGATCCTCACATCTTCCAGCCCCGCTCGCTTCCGAACCAGAAGCCACGGGGAGTTGAGGTTGCTCAAATGCCTGCCCGCTTCAGGTCCCGCAATCACCCACGGATTGTTAGGCTTCCGTGGCAGTGCGGACAGCACCCTCCGCGCCGCCGGCGACAGCGCCACCGACCGCGCTCCGGTCTTGGCGTCCCTCAACCTCAGCTCTCCCGCCTCCAGGTCCACTTCCTCCCAGCGTAGTGTCAGTATCTCGTTCCGCCGACACCCGGTCAGCATCAGCAGCCGGAGAGCCGCCACTCCGTTCCTCGACACCCTGCCCTCGGTTTCCACCTCGCTCAGTACCCTACCGAGTCGGCGGAACTCCTCCTCCGACAGAAACCGCTCGCAGCTCCGGCTCTTGTACTTCTTCACGAACCGGCACGGGTTCCCTCCCTCCGGCGCCACTCCCCAAGCCTCGGCCATGTAGAACAGCCGCGAGAGCGTCTCCACCACGCGGTTCGCCGTGTTCGGCGTCTTGTGGAGACGGTAGTGAAGAGCCGCCACGTCCTCCCGCCCGATTGCCCCCAGAGGCACAGAGCCGAACTCCGGCAGGAGGTACTTGGTCAGGGTATAGCGGTACGCTCCGGCCGTGGTGTGCTTGCAGCGTACGTCTACATGCTCCCTCAGATACCGCTCCCCCAACTCCGCGATCGTCGGTCCGCCGGCTGACGGCGAGCCGGGGCTCGCGCGCCCCGGCTCCTCTCCGGCCTTGATGCCGGCAATCACCAAAGCCGCCTTGCGTCGCGCCTGCTCGGCCGTCACAACCCCGTGCCGTCCTATGGTCACCCGCCTGGACCTTCCACCGTGCCGCGTCTGCACTAGGTACACCCTTGATCCGGTGGGATAAACCCTCACCCCGAAACCCGAAAGCTCCCGGTCCCAGAACACCGTCTCCCGATCGCCGACCGGCAGCGCCTCCACCGTGCGCCTGGAGATCGTTCCGCTGTTGAGTCTCGCCATCGTCCGCCTCCTTTCAGTGCTCCTACTCCGGCAGGATGTCCGCCCCGATGCTCTCCGCCACCCTGGCCGTCGATTCCCGCACAGAATCCCGCGCCAAGTGCGCGTACCGTGCGGTCGTCTGCACCTTCCGATGGCCCAGCAACTCGCCAATCATCGACAGGCTCTCTCCCAGCGCCAGCGCCCGGGAGGCATACGAGTGACGAAGGTCGTGAAGCCGGACCCCTTCAAGGCCCGCGCGCTGGCGAATGCGACCCCAAGAGTCCTGGATGTTGCGCTGACGCGATCCCTTTTTTCTCCCCGGAAACACCCACGGGTTGCCCGGAACCCGAGAGAGATCCTCCAGCAACTTCGCCGCCGGCGGCGGCAACGGCGCCACCCGCGCTCCGGTCTTGCTGTCCCCAAACCTCATCTCTCCCGACTGGAAGTCCACGTCCTCCCAGCGAAGCCCCAGGATCTCGTTTCGCCTGCATCCCGTTAGCACCAGCAGCCGGATCGCCGCGGCCGCGTGGACCGAAGCCAAGCGTTCCGTCGGAGCCGTGTCCAAGGCTTGCCCGAGCCGGCAGAGTTCCTCCGGAGTCAGGAACCGCTCGTGGTGCTTCTCCACCTTGTAGCGGCGAACGAAGTGGCAGGGGTTCTTGCCGGATGGACGCCATCCCCACGCATCGGCCAAGCCGAACATCTTCACGAGGATGTCCACCCCACGGTTCGCGACCGTGGGCATGTCCCTCAGCCGGTACTGAAACTCCATGATGTGCTTGCGCTCCACCTCCGCCACCAGGAGCCCCCCCAATGCCGGCACGATGTGCTTGCGCAGCATCACAGCGTAGTGCGACACGGTCGCGGGCTTGCAGTGCATCTCGACGTACTCCCGCTGGTAGCGTTCCGCCAGATCCTTCACCGTCGGGTCGGGAGGAGCCTCGAGCGCAACGGGCGACTCGCCCGACTTGATGCGGCCAATGATGCGGACAGCTTCCTTGCGGGCCTGATCGGCCGAGACATGACCGTGCCTACCCACGGTCACGCGCTTCGAGCGACCGAAAGCCCGGCTCTGGACCACGTAGACCTTGGCGCCCGATGGATAGACCCGGATGCCGAATCCCGGAAGGTCGCGGTCCCAGAACACCGCGTCCTTGTCATCTACCGAAAGACGGTCAATAATGCGTTTGGAGAGGGTGAGATACTGGGGTTTCGCCATGTCGTGATCCTCCCGAGACCGAGAAACCGTGAGCCTACGGGACCGGAGACAAGCCGCATACCGTAAGCGGATCGAAAGCGAGTGAGTTGAAATCAGAGGATATTTAAGCGCACGAGAGGCGAGGATGCAAGAGGCACGAGGACAGAAATTGAAACATAACCTGTTGAAATTATGGGATTTATCGCATCTCTGCGCGTACCGGAGCGTGTGAGTCAGGCCGGGACATCTCGTAGTTACCAAAATTGACACCAACGTACTGGTCTACCGTTACGACCCGCGCTTCCCGGAAAAGCAACGGATCGCGACGACGCTCCTGCGTGAACTTCTCGTGTCCGGCGAGGCACGTGTTCCACATCAAGCTATTGTGGAGTTCGTCGCGGCGACCACCCGCGGGAACTCCGAAGCGCGACTACTGGATCCAACGGACGCCCGCCGAGAGGCGGAAGAGATGCTGGCCGAGTTTCCGATCCTCTATCCCAACGAGACTGTCGTCCGCACCGCCTTGCGCGGAGCGGCGGCATACGGCTTGTCATGGTTCGATGCCCACCTCTGGGCCTACGCGGAGGTCTATGGGCTCGGCGAGCTCCTGTCGGAGGACTTTCAGCACCGCCGCATGTACGGGACCGTGAGGGTCCGCAATCCGTTCGCCGCCGAGTGATTCAATCGGGGCGATGCGCCCGCGACGGACCTGTGCAATGTTTGTTGCGAACAGCGTTGGGAGCCTGCATTCTGGTATTGATGGGTACGAAGCCACACGTCCAGGAACATAACGTCGACTTCTTGACCTGTGACGAGCGCGCACCGTCCATGGCCAGGAAGTACGTCTGGTGGCAACCGCCGGAGCAAACCCTGGCCGACCGGCCATTACTCCTGGCGCAGATGATGACGCTCGGGAGCGCCGACGACATCCGCTGGTTGCTGTCGCTCGTTTCTACGGCCGAGTTGCGTAACGCGTTGCGCGACGCGCCCATCGGCATCTTCAATCCCCGCTCCTGGAAGTTCTGGCATCTCCGCCTTGGTTTGGGCCCGCCTCCCGAGTTACCGGCGCGGCGTCTGCCTCGGGAGGTCCCGCGGTGACCTTCAAGCCATTTCTCGACGTTCTTCCCGACGAGCAAGGGAAGCTATGGCCCGCGTTCGTGGACATCCCCGACTCCTTCGTCCTCTACGGCGGCACCGCCCTGGCGCTGAGATTAGGTCACCGCTCGTCGGTCGACTTCGACTTCTTCTCGTCGGACGCCGTTGACTTCGACGTCCTGTTCCGCCTCCCTTTCATGACATCGGCTGAAGTGCTGCAAAGGGCACCGGACACGTTGACGGTCTCTACGAGCCCTGGCACTGAAACGAACCCGGTGAAGATCTCATTCTTCGGCGGCATCGACACCGGCCGCGTGGGAAATCCTGAGCCAACGGAGGACGGAGTGTTGCGAGTGGCTTCGCTGTTGGACCTGTTCGGGACCAAGCTCAAGGTACTGCTGCAACGCGTCGCCGCCCGCGACTATCTCGATCTTGCCGCTATTTTGCGAGCCGGCGTGCCGCTCAAAGAGGGCCTCGGCGCGGCGGCGACCCTTTACGGCAACCAGTTTCCACCTGCAGACGCCGTTAAGGCACTAGCATATTTCAACGAAGGGGATGCGGCGAATGTCGATGCCGCGACGCAAATGTTTCTTGAGCGGGAAGCGAGAGCCTGGGACTTTACGGTGTCGAGAATCGCGAAGGCCGCGGGTTCGCTGGTCTAGCCAGTGTGGTGTCTGGTTAATTCGCAGCATAATCTGCGGGTCTTTTTTGCCTTGAATTCGATTTTTGTCTTATTTCAGTAGTGTCGGACACGCCGGCTCGCGTCAAGCTGTAAGTTGCTGAAATAACGGGATATTTATGAGTTTTGAGGGTTCAGCCGATTTGGACGACGAGATCGGAGTCTGAGGTGGTCCTGAACGATACGCCACGCGTGAGGTCTGGCACATCCGGGTAACGGCTTCGCTTGAAAGAACATAGCGTGTGCGCTATATTCCCGAAATGGGATGGACGGTCGAAACCGTCTCCAATGTCGATGACGAAATCGAGACCCTGCCGTTGAAGTTACGTGCCCGGCTGGTGCGGCTGCTGGAGGCGATAGAGAACGTCGGCCTGGAGGCACTTGGTGAGCCGCATGTCAAGCATCTCGACGGCAAGCTTTGGGAACTACGGGTCAGGGCTCCGGGAGGGACCGCTAGGGGGATCTACGTGACGGCAGCGCAGCGGCGGGTAGTGGTACTGCATGTCTTCGCGAAAAAGTCGCGGAGGACGCCGCGGCGAGCGCTCGCGATAGCCAGGGAACGTATGAAGCAGGTGACGCCATGACGAAACTGAAGGACCTGAAGAAGCGCTTTATGGAAGATCCCGAGTTCCGGGAAGAGTACACGCGGGCCGATGACGAGTTCAGCCTGATTGAGGAATTGATTCGTGCCCGCATAGCGGCGAAGCTGACACAAGCAGAACTCGCCCGGCGCTTGGGAACGACACAGTCCGCTATCGCGCGTCTAGAGGGCGGCGGCGTGTCACCGTCCTTTACGACCTTACGACGCTACGCGGAAGCGACTGGCACGCGGCTGACCGTTGGTTTGGTACACGCCGACCGCTGAATGGCTGGAGGTTGCTCGTGGCAAGGTTCACCGACCGTGCCGGGCTCAAAACCGATCCAACTCACGTAAACGATATCGCGCCAAGGCATCTTCGGCACGACCTCAGTTGACAAAAAAGGACGCATGGATCGAGGCGGTGACGCCCGCGACCAAGGCGCGCAAGATGATGCCACCCATCACCGGCCAGGAGATCACGGTGGCCTCGAAGCCCGCCTCGCGGGCGGTGAAGGTTCACCCCCTGAGCGGGCTCAAGCGCATGACGGATTAGGCCTGGGGAAGGGGTAAAAAGCTCACGTGCTGTGTGCACGAGAATGACCCATACCCTCTTGCCTTGAGGTACTACTCGTCGGGCAACGCCCGTTTGAAAGCCGCTGGTGTAGAGCGAAACACCCTATCACCAGCCAAGCGAAGAGCACGGTTATAGGAGAATCAGTCAATGGAGAAGAAATTTACCAGCGATGAGCTACCGTTGGCACAGCTACTCGATCAGGCGGCGTGTGGGGAATTGCAGTTGCCCGACTTCCAGCGAGGATGGGTGTGGGATGACGACCACATCCGGAGTCTGCTGGCGTCGATTTCGCTCTCTTACCCGATCGGGGCGGTGATGACGCTGGATGCTGGTAATCCAGACGTAAACTTCAAGGCGCGGGTGCTAGAAGGGGTAGCGTCGGCGGCGAGTGGGGCGCCTGAGACGCTCCTGCTCGACGGCCAGCAACGGTTGACATCGTTGTTCCAGGCGCTGAAGTCGCGCGCGCCGGTGGCGACTCGGAACAGCCGCGGCGAGGAACTGGGCCGCTACTACTACGCGAGCATCAACACGTGCATCGATCCGGAGGCGGACCGGGAGGAGGAGGGTATTGTTGGCGTTCCGTCGGATCGCCTTGTGCGGAGCGACTTTGGGCGGAGGATCGACTTGGATCTGAGCACGCGAGAACTCGAAATCGCGGCGGAGATGTTCCCACTAGAAATCGTGCTCGACAGCAACGACACGATGGACTGGCAGTTGGCATATCTGCAATCAGGACCCGGCAACCAACCGGACCGAGTGGATAAGTGGAAGCGGTTTCACGAAGCGATTGTCAGTCCGTTCGTTCAGTACCAGGTGCCCACGATAGATCTCGCGAAGTCGACTCCGAAGGAGGCAGTGTGCCAGGTATTCGAGAAGGTCAACACGGGCGGTGTCACGCTCACGGTGTTCGAGTTGTTGACGGCGACTTACGCGGCTGGGAATTTCGAGTTGCGCAAGGATTGGGCGAAGCGCCAAGAGCGCCTCGCGCAACATGAACTCCTGACGGCAGTGGACGGCACCGCCTTCCTGCAGATCGTCACGCTTATAGCCACCTACGACCGCCGGAAGTCTCATATGGAGGCGAGTCCTGGAGATGACAGGATTCCGGCGGTTTCGTGCAAGCGCCGCGATGTGCTCCGCTTGTCTCTGGAGGACTACCGGAAATGGGCAAAGGTGGCCGAGCGGGGGCTGATGCGCGCGGTGCCGTTCCTTCACAGTCACCGGATCTTTCAGTGTCAGGATCTGCCGTACGCGACACAGCTACTGCCGCTTGGAGCCATCTTCGGGTGGTTGGATGGCGAAGCCGAGCTATACGCAACGCAGCAGCGACTCGGGCAATGGTTCTGGTGCGGCGTGCTTGGCGAGATGTACGGCGGGGCTACGGAGACACGTTTCGCCAATGACCTGGAGGATTGCGTTGCATGGATCGAGGAACGCGGCGATGCAGGGCCTCCGCGCACGGTACAGGCAGCTCAATTTCAGGCCGAGCGCCTGCTCACGCTACGCACTCGCAACAGTGCGGCGTACAAAGGACTTTATGCGCTTCAGATGAAACAAGGTAGCCGGGACTTCAAGACAGGCCAGTCGATCGACGTCCACGCATACATGGAGGATGCTATCGAGATCCATCACATCTTTCCTCGACACTGGTGCGACGAGCATGGGATCGAGCCGTGGATCACCAACACCATCGTAAACAAAACTGCCCTCGACGCGCACACGAATCGGCGGATAGGCGGCAACGCACCCAGCGTCTATCTTTCGCGAATCGAGTCGGGCGACGGCATAGAACCGCACGTGCTCGATGGCTTTCTTCGAACGCATGACATTGATCCGTTGGCGTTGCGCCGGGACGATTTTGCACAGTTCTTCAATCAGCGTTTCGAAAGCCAGTTGAGACAGATCGAAGGTGCTATGGGCAAACCGGTGAACCGGAGAGCAGACCGTAACGAGAGTCCGTTTGCCGAGGAGAGAGTGGCGATGGATGAGGGCGTGCGGTCGTTGATCGAATGCGGTGAGTCCGCTGTTCTTGAGTTCAAGTCGACAGCCCGGCGCAATCTGCGTACAGGTGTACAGGACCAAGCGATCATTTGGTCAGTTGTTAGGACGATCGCGGCTTTCATGAACACGAACGGCGGCACGCTGCTTGTGGGCATTGACGATGGAGGTCGTCCCGTTGGGATTGAAGAGGACTATCCGCATGTCAAGGGACACGACCGCGACGGCTGGGAACTGTCGTTGACGAGGGCGGTGAAGAACGCGCTTGGACCGGTCGCCGCGACGGATCTTGTTGTCGGATTCTGCTCGCTGGAGGATCGGACGATTGCGCGGATAGATGTTCGTCCTGGCTTGGAACCGGTATTCGCTTCGAAAAAGGGCGAGCAGCAGCAGGTCTTTTTCGTGCGGCTCAACAACGCGACTGAGGAGCTGTCGGGACCGGCGCTGCTGTCCTATAAGCAGAAGCACTGGCCGGAATAGGCGTAGCCTTCGCGGGAAGAATGGTTTTTCTGCGCAGCTATACGGCGGAAGGGAGGTGACCTGCTCCCTTGAATTTCCTCGCCTAGAGGTCCGTCGTCGACGGAAGAAGAAGGGGACCGAAAGCTAGCCAGCTAGTCAGTCCATTCGCACCATCACCTTGTCCGCGAAGGCTTCCTGGCTCGCCAGGGTTTGTTCCAGGCTGGCGCGGCGCGCCAGGCGGATCATGGCGTGGTTCAGGCCGGCGTCGCGGTAGCGTTTGAGATCGTCGACGATGTCGCCGTAGGAGCCGGTGAACGCATGGCCGCGGCGGGCCGCGCCGACGTTGTAGTTGAACACCACAAGTCCCAACTCCAACCGGTCAAAGTTGCTTCCGGCGTGGTCGCAGGCGGCCCGCAAGCCGCCCACGGCGGCGGCGTAGCGCTCCGGCGTATCGAGCGGATAGTCGCGGTTGTTGATGATCGGATACCAGCCGTTCCCCAGCCTTGCGGCACGGCGAATGGCGGCCGGGCTCTCGCCGCCGATCCACAGGGGAGGGTGCGGCTTCTGGACCGGCTTGGGCTGGAACGGGAATCCGCTCACACGCACGAACTCGCCGTCGTAGGCCGGCGTGTCGCTGGTCCATAGCTCCCGAAAGACCGCGAGATACTCGTCGACGGCCGCACCGCGTCTGGCGAACGGCGGCGCGCCGAGCACTTCGAACTCCTCGCGTTCCCAGCCGGCGCCGCAGCCCACCACCAGGCGCCCTTCCGAAAGCACGTCGATGGACGCCAGCACCTTCGCCGTCACCAGCGGGTTGCGCAGGGGCACCACCATCACGCCGGTCACCAGCCTGAGCGTTCGGGTCGCCCCGGCGATATAGGAGGCAAGGGTCAGACATTCGAGGACGTTGCCCGAGTCGTCCCAGGGCGTCGAGCCGTCCGCGGTGTAGGGGTAGGCGTCCGTCTCGTGGAAGGGCGGGAAGATGTGATCGGCGATGGATACGTAGCTCAGCCCGACCTCCTCGGCTTTCGCGGCGATCGCGCGGGTGTTCGCCGCGGTGCCGAGAGGAGGTCGGGTCGGCGCGCCGTATCCGAAGTACATGTCTACTCTTCAGGGCGAAAAAAACGGGGGGCGGCGCGTTCGCCGCCCCCCGTTGCTTGACGCGAGCGGTCCTAGTGCTTCGTGGTCGGCCACCTCCCCTGCACCATCGCGTTGAAGTCGTCGGTGTAGAAGAACTTCTCCTGGCCGAAGGCGGGGCGCAGCCCGTCGAACCACGTGACCTCGGGGTCGTAGGCGGCGAAGAAGGGGCGTCCGACCCAGTCGGGGTTGCGTCCCTGGAGGAAGCGCAGGACGAACACCTTCTCGCCGGCGATCTCCTGCACGTCCTGGACCTCCACCTTGCCCGGGGTGGCGCTCATGCTCGGGCCGCGCACGGTGCGGGCCAGGCCGGAAACGTACTTGTAGGAGTTCTGGAAGATGCGGCAGGCCTCCTCCAGCGGCACCTCGAAGTAGTTGCGCGCGCCGGTGTCGCGCTCCACGAACATGTAGTAGGGGATCATCCCCAGCCGCACTTCTTCCTCCCACATGCGTATCCACACGTCCGAGGAGTCGTTGATGTGGCGCAGCAGCGGCGCCTGGCATCGGATCACCGCGCCGGCGTCGTGCAGGCGCCGGATCGCCTCACGCACCACGTTGGTCTGCAGCTCCTGCCAGTGGTTGAAGTGGGCCATGATGGCCACGTGCTTGCCGGCCTTCACGATCTTCTCCAGCAGGCGCAGCATGTCGTCGGCGTCGTCGTCGCCGACGAAGCGGTAGGGCCAGAAGGTCAGCGACTTGGTGCCGATGCGGATGTCCTGGACGTGGGCCAGCCGAGGGTCCTCCACCAAGGGCTCCAGGTAGTGGGCGAACACCGCCGTCTTCATGATCATGGGGTCGCCGCCGGTCACCAGGAGGTCGGTCACGTCGGGATGCGCCGCCAGGTAGTCGTGCAGGCCGTCCGCCTCCTTGGCGACGATCTTGAGGGTGTTGTCGCCCACGAACTGAGCCCAGCGGAAGCAGAAGGTGCAGTAGGCGTGGCAGGTCTGCCCCTGGCTTGGGAAGAACAGCACGGTCTCGCGGTACTTGTGCTGGAGACCGTGAATCGTCTCGTTCCCCACCTGCGGGATGTTCAGCTCCCGCTGCCCGGCGGGGTGCGGGTTGAGCTTCTCGCGGATCTCGTGGGCGCCTTCCTTGATCTCCTTGGCGGAAGCGTCGCGCCGCATGAGGTCGGCCATGTGCGAGAAATCCACCGACTCGAGCATGCCCTGCTGCGGGAAGGTGATCTGGTAGACGGGGTCATCGGGCACCCGGTCCCAATCGATGAGGTTGTCGATGACGTACCGGTTGGAGCGGAAGGGCAGCACGCTGGCCACCACCTGCATGGCGAACCGGTCGTCGGCGGGCAGCTTCTGAAGCTGCGGGATCTCCGGGAGATGCTTGGCCGACAGCGCCTTGTAGCGCTCGGACGGAAAGATCGGCGCCGTATTGTCCAGACCCTCTTCTTGGAGAGACATCGTTCCCGGAGCACCCGGAGGCTTGTTGCCGGGTTCCGACACTACTTTACTCATGACTCACCTCCCGACGTTTTCGCTCATCGTCTTCGGCACTTTGGCTCTCACACCAATATACCGCAAAGGATACCCTAAAGGGAAAGATCTTGCAGACAAAAGTGAACTATAGGAGCGACCCGACCTCCTTTGCAAGGACCGCGACCGCCGCACATTCTTCTCTGGCCGGATTATCTGCTTTACTGATCTTAGGGGCAATCGATTAAAGGCCGAGTTCGAAAGGAGCAAGCGCATGGCCACCGACCTCTTCACCACCGCCCGGGCACGCCTCGACGACGCCGCCCGCTACGTCGACATCGAGCGCGAGATCATCGAACAACTCCGCTATCCCAAGGAAACGCTGGCCGCCACCCTGCTGGTGCGCATGGACGACGGCTCGCGCAAGGGCTTCAAGGCGTGGCGCTGCCGCTACGACGACACCCGCGGCCCCACCAAGGGCGGCATCCGCTTCCATCCCGCGGTGAACGTCGACGAGGTGATGACGCTGGCGTTCTGGATGACCTTCAAGTGCGCGGTGATGAACCTGCCCTTCGGCGGCGCCAAGGGCGGCGTGTCGGTGGACGTCAAGACCCTGTCCCGGGCCGAGCTGGAGCGGCTGAGCCGCGCCTACGTGCAGGCCTTCGCGCGCTTCATCGGCCCCGAGCGCGACATCCCCGCCCCGGACATGTACACCAACGGCATCGTCATGGCGTGGATGGCGGACGAGTACGGCACCATCACCGGCCATCCGAGCCCGGCCATCATCACCGGGAAGCCGGTGGCCCTGGGCGGCTCGCTGGGGCGCGACGACGCCACCGGGCGCGGCGGCTTCTACGTGCTTCGCGAACTGAGGGACGAACTCGGCGTCAGCCCGGACAAGACCCGCATCGTGCTCCAGGGCTTCGGCAACGCCTCGTTCCACTGCGCGCGCCTGCTCCACGACGACGGTTACCGGATCGTCGGGCTGTCGGACTCGAGCGCCGCCATCTACGACCCCGACGGCATGGACCCCTACGCGGTGATGGAACACAAGAACCGCACCGGCAGCGTGGCCGGCGCGCCCACCCGCGGCCACGCGCGCGCTCTCGACAACGCGGCGCTCCTGGAAGCGGAGTGCGACGTGCTCATCCCGGCGGCGGTGGAGAACCAGATCACCGAGGACAACGCCGCCGCCATCCAGGCGCCGGTGATCCTGGAGCTGGCCAACGGCCCGGTGTCGCCGGCGGGCGACGCCATCCTCGACGAGCGGGGCGTCATCGTGGTCCCGGACATCCTGGCCAACTCGGGCGGGGTGACGGTCTCCTACTTCGAGTGGGTGCAGAACAAGGCCGGCTACTACTGGCCGGTGGAGGAAGTACACACGAAGCTCAGGGCCATCATGGACCCCGAGACCCGGCGCATATGGGAGGTGGCCCGGGACAAGGCCGTCAGCATGCGCACCGCCGCCTACGTCCACGCCCTCGAACGCATCGGCCACGCGGTGGAGGCGCGCGGCACCAAGGCGTTCTTCAACCCGCTGGGATAAAGCCTTCCGGCCGTTCCTACGGGCGGTACAAGACCTCCCAGGCCTCGCCCGTCGTTCGACAGATCAGACGGAGGCTCGGCCACCGGCTCGGGTCGCTGAAGACCTTGCCCCCGGACCGCGCCGCGCGGCGCACGGTCTGGATCCTCTCGGCGTGCGGCGGGTGCGTCGAGAGAAGCCCCCTGAGCGCGCGTCCGCCCTTCCCCCGCCGCTCTTCCTCTTGCGCCTGCAACCGGGCGAAGAACGCTTCGAAGCCCCTGGAATCGAGCCCCGCGGCGCTCAGGCGTTCCAACGCATAACGGTCGGCTTCGCGCTCGGCCTCCCGCGAGTAGCCGCTGTTGAGCATCAGCCTGCCCAGCCCCGCCACCAGAAAGCCTCCCGCCGTGTCCCCGATCATGAGGCTGCTCACCACCGCCACCGCGGCGGAACGGTACATCCGCTGGATGCCGTGGTCGTGCACGACGTGGCCCATCTCGTGCGCGACCACGCCCGCCACCTCCCCCGCGTCCGCGGCGTTTTCGATCAACCCCTTGGTCAACACGACGAAGTTGCCCGGCAGCGCAAAGGCGTTGACCAGCTTTGTGTTCAACACCACGAGCCTCAGCACCGGCGGCTCGGTCATGTCCGCCGTGAGGCGGGCCGTCAGGGCCTTGAGGGCGGCCCGTCCCGGCGCGTCGCTGCAGTAGGGCCGTTTCGTCCCCGCGGGACCGCTTCGGTCAATTCCCACAAGACGCGCGAGCTGCCCCAAGGTCGTGACGCCGATGCGTTCCCTGACCGTGTCCGGGGTCGCCGCGGCCAGTCGCTCCGACAGGGCCGGCACGACGAAAAGAAGGATGACGGCCATGGAGCCCGCGGCCGCGCAGGCCCACGCCATGATCCTGGCGAGGCCGCGCCAGGACGTCCGCACCCGCTGATAGAGTCGGGGCGAGACCGGCCGGAGGGCGTCCAACACGCCCGGGTCGTCGACGATCAGCCGCTCCGTGGTACCTTCCAGGCCGAGCCTTGCCGGCTCGCCGCCACGCGGCCGCTCCACCAGGAGGACGCCTTCAGCGGGCCAATGCGCCAGCACGGCGCCGTGCACCGCGGAGATGACGACTCCCGTTTCCGTCACCGCGATGGCGACAGGCCGGGCCTGGGCCGTCAAGCCGTCATAGTAGGTGGCCAGGTAGCGCATGGGAACTCAAAAACCGCCCACGTCCAGGGCATCGGCGAGCCCTTCTCCGTGACCCGGCAGGGCCGCGCTGGATTGCGCCGTCCGCTCCAGGGCTTCGGGCTGGTGCAGCAACAGCGTCGTGCATGCGAGCTTGAGCAAGGAGAGCTCCAGGAACAGCTTCCTGGTAAACCCGTAGAGGAAGTAGACGAGGCCGGTCAGGCCGCCGAAGAGGAGCAGTATCCATGTCGTATCCGTCGAACCCGTCCGCCTGACGATCATCGTCGCCGTGGTCATGGCCGTAACCCAAAAGAACACGAGGGCGCCGGCGATACAGAGGTAGAACACGGCTTGGCGAACGTACACGGCCCCCGTCCCCAGCCTGGAATCCAGCCGGACCTCGCCCACGCGCGCCGCGCCCAACAGGTAACGGAATTGGTTCACCCGGTACCAGGTCAGCAGGATCAGGCTGAGCACCAGAAGCCAACCCGGCCGGTAATCGAGCTCGGCCAGTGAACGCCGCAGCTCATCGAGAAGCGCCCGGTCGAGCTTCGCGACGTAGTCGTTCCAGGCGGCGCCCACCACCGCGAAAGCCTCCCAGTTCATCACCACGAACAGGAAGGCGGCCGCCAGCGCCGGCGTGATCACCACCAGCCACAACGGGAACAGGCGCCGCGCCCGGGCGTCGAAGGAAACCGCGGTGGAACCGAACCGGGCGTGACGTGCGAAGTAGCGCGTGGTGGCCACACGCATCCACGGGTAAGCCAAGCCCAGGGTCGCGAGCGTGACCGCACCGTACAGGAACCAGATCGAGGCGTAGACCAACGAAGAACCGTCCAGCCCGAAACGAACCCCGTGCCACGCCGTGCGCGTCAGCCGGTAGCGGCGCACGCGATGGACCGCCACCTGGATGAGGAAGCCGAGCAGGGTGTAGTACAGGCCCTGCAAGGCCAGCCCCTGGTAGGGCATCCCCTCCGGGAGGATGAGGGGAAGGAACGACCAGACGCTCGTGAGCGGGGCGAGGATCACCAGGGCGATGAGAAACCCGACGAGCAACTCGTTACCCGTGCCCAGGTATTCCAGGGGCTCGCCGAGGAGCTTGACGTGCCGCCACATGAACCCGCGCACGCGCGTCTTCGCCCAGAACCGGTAGATTCCGAGGGTCGCGAGATTCAGCAGCAGGTTGCGGACGAGCAGCGTCGCCAACTCCCCGCGGCGGCCGTCAAAGGCCACGGCCGCCGCGGATGGTGCCCGCGTCCTCATTCCTGCACGGCCGGCTTCAGCGTCATCGTTCATGTCGTATCGGTCACGTCGTATCGGTTCCGGCTCGTCGCCCACGAGCAGCGCCGCGGCGAGCACCCCGCGCACCTACCCTTTCGAATCGTTCGATCTCGAATGCCATTCCAGATTGTGGCAAAACTCCGCCCGGCCGCCAAACGGCATCAACACCTGCGTCGTCATTCCCGCTCTCCAGACTGTATCAAGACTCATGCGGTACAGATCCCTCGAATCGTCATTGATATGAAATAGAACCTTGTACAGTGAATCAGGCAGTTACAGACGTCCGTCTTCATCATTCCCGGCCCCCAATACGTCATTCCCGCGGAAGCGGGAATCCAGGGGTGGTGGTGTGGCGACTCCATTGCCCAGGCCTCACCCCGCCTGGATTCCCGCTTCCGCGGGAATGACGACTCGGGGCGGCCGTGCCATTCCCTATTCGTGTGGAGTTTGGACACAGCCTGATTCGACTTTGACAGTCTCTCCAGTGTAAAGACAAGGCCCATGAGCAAGCCTCCAGGCCTCGGCCATCTCGGCCGACTCGAGGCCGAGTCCATTCATATCATGCGCGAGGCGGCCGCCGGGTTCTCGAAACCGGTCCTGCTCTACTCCATCGGCAAGGACAGCTCCGTGCTGGTGCGGCTGGCGCGGAAGGCCTTCCATCCCGCGCCGCCGCCCTTCCCCCTGCTGCACGTCGATACCACCTGGAAGTTCCCCGAGATGTACGCGTTCCGCGAACGCACGGCACGGGAAACCGGCATGGAGCTCATCGTCCACGTCAACCAGGAAGGGCTCGCGCGAAGGATCGACCCTTTCTCCAGCGGGTCGGCGCTCCACACCGACGTAATGAAGACCCAGGCGCTCAAGCAGGCGCTCGACAAGCACGGCTTCGACGCGGCGCTGGCCGGCGCGCGCCGGGACGAGGAGATGTCCCGGGCCAAGGAAAGGGTCTTCTCGCTGCGCTCCCGGTCCCACCGGTGGGATCCAAGGAACCAGCGGCCCGAGCTGTGGCGCCTGTACAACACCCATCTCCGCGAAGGCGAGTCCATGCGCGTGTTCCCGCTCTCCAACTGGACCGAGCTGGACGTGTGGCGCTACATCGAGCGGGAAGACATCCCGGTGGTGCCGCTCTACTTCGCGGCCTTGCGGCCGGTGGTGCGCCGCTCGGGGACATGGATCATGGTGGCGGACGAGCGCATGAAGCTCGCGCCCGGCGAAGCGCCCGAGATGAGGCGGGTGCGTTTCCGCACGCTCGGGTGCTACCCGCTGTCGGGCGCCATCGAATCCGGCGCCGACAGCGTGCCGGCCATCGTCCGGGAGATGCTCTCCGCCACGCATTCCGAACGCCAGGGGCGCGTCATCGACCACGACGGCGAGGGCTCCATGGAGCGCAAGAAGCAGGAGGGCTACTTCTGATGCCCGCCGGTCCGCCCGCGGCAGGCCGGGAAATCCGCGCCCGCGAAGACCGTGACACCCTGCGCTTCCTCACCTGCGGCAGCGTGGACGACGGCAAGTCGACGCTGATCGGGCGCCTGCTGTACGAATCCCGGCTGGTCTTCCAGGACGAGCTCGCGCGGTTGGAGGCCGACAGCAAGCGGCACGGCACCCAGGGAGACGACCTCGATCTCGCTCTGCTGGTGGACGGCCTCCAGGCGGAACGGGAACAGGGCATCACCATCGACGTGGCCTACCGCATGTTCTCCACCGGCCGGCGCGCGTTCATCGTGGCCGACGCCCCGGGACACGAACAGTACACGCGCAACATGGCCACCGGCGCCTCCAACGCCGACCTGGCGGTGGTGCTCATCGACGCCCGCAAGGGGGTCCTGCCCCAGACCTGCCGGCACACCACGATCCTCGCGCTCCTGGGAATCCGCCACGTGATCGTGGCGGTCAACAAGATGGACCTCGTGGACTGGTCCCGGGAAGTCTACAACGGCATCGTCGCGGCCTACGGCGACTTCGCCCGGCGGCTCGACGTAACCGACGTCGCCTGCATTCCCGTGTCGGCCCTGACGGGCGACAACGTCACCGAGCCGTCCGCCGCCATGGACTGGTACGACGGGCCGACGCTGCTCCAGGCGCTGGAGGAGGCGGACGTTTCCGCGGACCGCGAGGACGCACCCTTCCGCCTGCCGGTTCAGTGGGTAAACCGGCCCAGCGCCGGGTTCCGCGGCTTCGCCGGCACCATCGCTTCCGGGTCCGTGCGTCCCGGCGATGCCGTGGTGGCGTGTCCCTCGAACGTACCCTCCACGGTCCGGCGGATCGTGGGCCCGGACGGCGACCTCGACCGGGCCGGAGCCGGCCAGGCCGTGACCCTCACCCTGGCCGACGAGATCGACGTGAGCCGGGGCGACATCCTCGCCTCCGCCGCCGAGGCGCCGGGCCTCAGCGACCAGTTCGCCTGCCACATCGTGTGGATGCACGAGAACCCGCTGTTGCCCGAGCGCCCCTACCGGCTGAAGATCGGCACGCGCGTGGTGGGGGCCCAGGTCACCGCCATCAAGCACAAGCTCAACGTCCACGACCTCGAGCATGCGGCGGCCAGGACCCTGGAACTCAACGACGTCGCCTACTGCAACATCGGCCTCGACCGGCACATCGCCTTCGACCCCTACAAGGAGTGCCGGGAAACCGGCGGCTTCATCCTCATCGACCGCTACAGCCACGACACGGTGGGCGCCGGCATGATCGAGTTCGGCCTGTGGCGCGGCTCCAACCTGACCCCGCACCCGCTTGCCATCGACAAGCCGGCGCGCGCGGCCCAGAAGAACCAGAAGGCGTGCGTGCTGTGGCTCACCGGGCTGTCCGGCGCGGGCAAGTCGGCCACGGCCAACGCCGTGGAACGGCGCCTGCACGCCATGGGGCGGCACAGCTACACGCTGGACGGCGACAACCTGCGTCACGGGTTGACGCGGGACCTGGGCTTCACCGCAGCGGACCGGGTGGAGAACGTGCGCCGCATCGCCGAGGTCGCCCGGCTCTTCGCCGACGCGGGGCTGATGGTCCTGGTCTCGGTCATCTCGCCCTTTCGCGACGAGCGCCGAATGGCGCGCGAGATGATGGAGGAAGGCGAGTTCATCGAGATCTTCGTCGACTGCCCCATCGAGGTGTGCGAGCAGCGCGACCCCAAGGGGCTCTACCGCAAGGCGCGGGCGGGCCGGATCAGGAACTTCACCGGCGTCGACAGCGCCTACGAGCCGCCGGAGAAACCGGAGATCGTGCTGAAGACCGCCGAGAAGAGCGTGGACGAGGTCGCGGACCAAGTCATCGACTACCTGGCGCGCGCGCTTGACTCGTGAGCCGCCATTGGCTACTAATCGGAACCATTATCGATAAGGAGGACACCTATGGCAAGCATCAACGGCACCAAGAGCCACGAGAACCTGAAGAACGCCTTCGCGGGCGAGTCCCAGGCGAACCGGCGCTATCTCTACTTCGCGCGCCAGGCCGACATCGAGGGCTATCCCGACATGGGCGGGCTGTTCCGCGACACGTCCGAGGCGGAGACGGGCCATGCCTTCGGTCACCTGGACTTCCTGAAGGAGGTCGGCGATCCCTGCACCGGCGTTCCCATCGGCAACACCGAGAACAACCTCAAGTCCGCGGTGGAGGGCGAGACGTACGAGTACACCGAGATGTACCCCGGCTTCGCCAAGACCGCCCGGGACGAGGGCCTGGAGGAACTGGCCGAGTGGTTCGAGACCCTGGCCAAGGCCGAGAAGTCCCACGCCGGCCGTTTCAACAAGGGCCTGCAGGCCGTCGCCGGCAAGGATCCCGCGGACGCCGGTTGATCCGCGTTTGATCCGTTGGACAACACCAGCCGCCCCGTACTCCGAGCTCCGGCTCGCGGGGACGGGGCGGCAGGCTCCGTTCGCTGACGCAACATGGAAAAGGTCACCCTGAACGACATCGTCGGCGCCAGCGCCTACGAACAGAAGCGCGACGCCTTCCGGCGCGAGATCATCGACCTCAAGAAACACCGGCGCGTGTCCGTGGGCGACAAGGTATCGCTGGTGTTCGAGAACCGCGCCACGGTGATCTTCCAGATACAGGAAATGCTCCGGGCGGAGAGCATCCGCGATCTGGACAAGATCCGCGAGGAGATCGACGTCTACAACGAACTCGTTCCGGGCGCCGGAGAGTTGCGCGCGACGCTCTTCCTCGAGATCGAGAACCAGACCAACCTGCGCCAGGAGCTGCTCAAGTTCCTCGGCATCGACGAGCGCGTCTTCCTGTGCATGGGCGCCGACCGTTCGGTCCGCGCCAGCTTCGAGGAAGGGCGCAGCAAGGAAGACAAGATCAGCGCGGTGCAGTACGTCACCTTCGAACTCGCTCCCGGCGACGTGGAAGCACTGCGCGCGACGGATGCCCGGATCGTGGTGGACCACGAGAACTACCACGCCGAGGCCGTGCTGAGCGAGGCCGCCAAGGCGGAGTTGCTCAAGGATCTGGGGTAGCTCCGACGGTTGCGCGCGGCGTGAGCCCGCGGACCGCGGGATCGTCCATGTCCACGAGACGCACGCGACAGCTTGAGGTGATCTGGGAGGCCGTGAAGGGCGAGATGTCCCACCCCACCGCGGACCAGATCTACGAGCGGGTGCGCAAGCACATGCCCCACATCAGCCTCGGCACGGTCTACCGCAACCTCCAGAAGCTGGCCGCCGACGGCAAGCTGCAGGTCCTCACCATCGAGCGGACGCAGCACTTCGATCCCCTGCTGGAGAAGCACCCGCATTTCATTTGCGAAAGCTGCGGAAAGGTCTATGATGTCACCCTGGACCGTAGCGACGAAGCGGCGCCGGTGCTGTCGCCGGACACGGGCTTCACGGTGACGTCCCACCAGCTTTCCCTCTACGGTACGTGCGAGATGTGCTCTTGATGCCCGCCGGCCGTCACGGCCGGGGCTACTCGGGAGGAGCCATGTCAAGACGCGGACTCACCGGAATCGTGCTCGCTCTGGCGGTGCTGTTGAGCGCACAGGGCGCGGCCGCCATCTGTAATCCCAACGTGGTCAAGACTCTCGATGCGGGGGCCCGCTTGGCTCGCTCCGTCGGCCTGCTTGCGGGCGCCACCGCCCCGTCCGATGGGGACATCGGCCTGGGCCAGTACAGTATTCGCTGGTTCGGCCACTCGAGCTTCGCCATCCGCTCGGGCACCGGCACCCGTGTGGTGGCCGATCCCAACTTCGACGTGACCCCGGGCATCACCGCCGACGCGGTGACCGTGAGCAACGACCACTACACGCACAACAACGTCGAGGCCGTGCGCGGGGAGCCGCTGGTGCTGCGCGGCATCACGCTGGACCAGCGCTGGCAGCCGGTGCGCCGGAAGGTCAAGGACATCGTGGTGGTGAACCTGCCCAGCGCCCGCAGCTACGACTTCAGCCGCATCGCCAACTCGATCTTCGTCTTCGAGATGGGCAGCCTGTGCCTCGCCCACCTGGGCAACATCGGCCACCTGCTCACCGAGAAGCAGGTCAAGCTCCTGCGCCGGGTGGACGTCATGATGGTGCCCATCGACGCGCGCAACAACCTGGGCTTCGGCGACCTCGTGAAGGTCATCGAGCAGGTCAAGCCGCCCATCGTGCTGCCCATGCACTACGACAACCCGCACCAGGCCGAGTACTTCGCGTCGCACCTCGACGGCCGCTACCCGGTGCGCCCGCAAGCCGATTCCCGGCTCGTGCTCACGCGCAGGATGCTCCCCAAGAGCACCGAGCTGTTCATCCTGCCGCACCCCAACCCCTACGCCGCGAGGCGGCGCTGGTGGGGCGGCTGGGACGACGACCGGTGAATCGGCAAACGAGTTCATGGCCAACACGACCACATACACACGAGCCCGCGCGGAATTCGCCTCCTCTGCGCCCAGGTTGCCGACACGCGAGAGCCCGTCATCATTCGGAGGCGCAATGCCGACGATGTCGCCTTGGTTTCCGCGGACGAGTTGGCCAGCCTTCTGGAAACCGCCCACCTGCTCCGGTCTCCTCGAAACGCGCAGCGGTTGTTGACTGCCATCCACCGGGCTCAGCGCCGCGAATTGGCCCCGTCTTCAGTGGATGATCTTCGCGGAAGACTCGGGCTGCGCTGACAACCGCTCCCACGACCCGACCCGGGCGAACCGCGCGAGTGGTAGACACGTTGCAGCTCGGGGTTGGCATGAACACTTCACGATCGACCCGTGGGCGGACCTCGGTATTCCATCCGGAATTCGTCGACGACCTGCGTTATTGGGTAAAGACCAATCGCCGGAACGCCTTGCCTGTCCTGGATCTGGTCGACGCCATCATGCGTGACCCTTTCACCGGTATAGGCAAACCCGAACCACTGAAGTACTTGGGAGCCGGTATCTGGTCTCGCAGGCTGACGCAGGAACACCGCGTCGTCTCTTCGGTAAGCGAGGAACAGGTGGATTTCCTGCAGGCGCGGTATCACTATTGAGTTGGCGAGGTACGGGTGGCCTGGGAACGCTGAATTTGGTATCCTTCCCAAGACGTGCAAGTGCCGGTTGCGGCCATCCCTACGATGCACTGAATACGATGATTTCCATCGACGACTTCCACGCACTGGATCTGCGCATCGGCACGGTCACGAGCGCCGAGCCCCATCCCAACGCCGACCGGCTCATGGTGCTCAAGGTGGATCTGGGTTCGGAGGAGCGCCAGCTCGTGGCCGGCATCCGCGGCCACTACAGCGCGGAGGAGATCACCGGCCGCCAGCTCGTGGTGGTGGCGAACCTCAAGCCCGCGAAGCTGAGAGGCATCGAGAGCCAAGGGATGATCCTGGCCGCCTCCAACGACGATCAACTCGTCATCCTGACGCCGGAGCAACGCATCGCCCCCGGCGCCAAGGTTTCCTGACACGCACGAGTGTCTTCCATCGACAAAGCCGCGGGTACCTGCTGTGTAGTGGACCTGTCGGCCTTGCGCGCGAACCTCGGCACGGCGCGCCGCCTCGCAGGCCCCGGCGTCGCGATACTGGCCGTCGTGAAGGCGGACGCCTACGGGCACGGCGACGTCGAGACCGCGCGGGTCCTGTGCGCGGAAGGCGTGCGCCACGTCGGGGTCGCGGACGCGGCGGAGGGCGTGCGGCTGCGGGAGGCGGGCATCGACGCCGCCATCGTCGTCCTGGGAAGCGTCTACCCCGAGGACGCCGCCGCGCTGGCCCGGCATTCCCTGGTCCCGGTGGTGCCGAACGTGGAGCTCCTGACGCACCTTGACGCCTACGGCGCCGGACACGGCGTCGAGTTCCCCTGCCACCTCAAGCTGGACACCGGCATGGGGCGCCTGGGATTCCTGCCCGAGGCCATCTACGACTGGCTGCCCGAGCTGGACAGGCTCCGGGCGATCCGGCTCGTCGGCGTCATG
>JAJEAI010000087.1 GCA_022824205.1 Candidatus Binatia bacterium | reverse complement strand
GCGCCGACCACTCCTCGGTCTGCTCCTGCCACAGCCCCCGCCCAGCCCGCCCCCTCAAATCCCCCTCCGATTCGCTTAAAATTTGTGGGACAGCAGTGCAGTTTTAACTACCTTGCGCCATCTCTCGTAACGCTCTGCGAGCAGCAGTTGTCGGCGGCTCCAGATCAACACGATGCTCCCCTGATTCGTTGCTGCGTGGTCGCTTCTCGGTTCTGTGGTGACGATAGGAGCGCGCGCGAACCGATCGGCAAGCTCAAGGAACGCTTCAGAGTGAATCCGGCTAGAAGAAGGGATGCCTTTTGGACGGAAGTGGAGTTCATGGACGAGGTTGTCTCCGCTGAAGATGACTGGGATCGGTATTATCACGCGCTGCAGGATAGCCTCGTCGGTTGGCTCACTGAAGTCGACCGCCCTTGGCTGATGGAAGCCCTCGTGGACGAACCTCACCCGAAACGCCGTGCAGTAGCCCTGCACGCGTTGGTTGAACTGTGGAAGGCACGGGGACGAGTTGCTTCAGAGTTGGATGGGATTAGAGCAGGTCTTCGTGATGAGCCAGAACTGACCCGGATATTTGATGAGCGAACGGCGCCCCCGAAAACCGACGAGTCGATTGAGAGAATGGAACTCCTTCAACGGCAAAGTGCTGCAACAGAGCTTGAAGGGCGTTTGGCGGAGGGAGCATGGCGCGACCGGCTGATCGCCGATCCCGCGCATGCATTCTCGTCTGAAGAGCGGGAAGCCACTGTCAATGCACTCTATTCATGACTTTACCAGTACAAGCAAGGATCGAACAGCTGCAACGTCTGGGACAAGGAAGCGCTGACGCAAGCCTTCGGGCGGGAAGTCGCCGACCGTGCCGAGGCGGCGTTTCGGGAACTATGGCGCAAGACGACACCCCGGCTCTGGTCCGCACGGCCGTCTACGGCCAGGAACACGGTACGTCGGCATTGGCTCCATGGGTTTGTGGGCGTGTGTGCCGAAGCAACGACAGAAGAGTGGGCAGATTCCTTGTCGTCCGGAGATGCTCGCACGGCAGTGGCATATGCCGCCATTGAACTAGGCGGCTTCGCGTCGTTCATTGTGGATCTGGCGGTTTCACATCCCGCGGAAGTCAGGGACGTGATAGGCCAGGAACTCAGCGCTGAGATCCAACTCGGCGGGGAAGACAGCTATCTGCCAGCCCTTCAGGGACTGGTGAACGCAGAAACCAACGTGAAGCGACTCCTCATCTGTCGCCTGCTTGACGAAATAAAATCCTGGCCGAACGTCTTGGCGGACGAGACGGCAAAGCACTGGGCTCAGCATCTCGACAAGGTGCTTTACATCCTGAGTGATGCGACGACCAAGACCGACCGGGAAGCGGTCGCGAAGGAGTGTATCAACCACTACGCGGACGATCGAGCGGGCCCTCTTGCGCCCATATGGCTCAAGGGCTTGTTTCGGTTCGATGCACAGAAGGCCACACAGGTACTGACCGATATGCTCGTGGACCGCAATGATTCCGGCGTTCGTAGGCTCGCGGTGGAAGTATTCGCCACCCTTTTTGGAGAGCAACATGCCATCGTCATCGAACTTGAGGACCCGGCCCAACATGCAGAAGTCATCGGGCAACTTGTCCGATTGGCCTACGCCTTTGTTCGTCCAACAGAAGACCAAGTTCACGATGGCGTGTACTCACCAGACGCGCGTGACCATGCCGAACGAGCGCGGGATGCCCTGCTTCTCAGGTTAGTCGATACACCGGGGCTCGCGGCACGCCGGGTTGTCCAGGCTCTTGCATCCGAGGAGGATTTTGCCAACCTTCGATACCGTCTGGAGATGCTGAATCGGCAACGCACGGCGGCCGATGCTGAATTCGATGCCTATCTCCCCGAGGCTGTAACCTCACTTGAGGATCGCCTTGAAGCACCGCCGCAAGAAAGGGACGGTTTGTTCGCCATCATGCAGGATCGGTTGGAGGACATCGCCCACGATCTCGCTCATGGCGATTTTACGGATCGGCGAACAGTGCAGCGCATCGACGAGGAGTCGGAGATGCAGCGTACACTTGCGCGGCGCCTGAATGAACTGGCAAACGGCGCCTACATCGTAACGCGGGAAGAAGAGGTCGCCGACAAGAAGCAAACGGACATCAGGCTCTTAGCCGTCACAGGAGGTCAAAAGGCGGTCGTGGAAGTGAAGATTGCGCACAAGTGGTCGCTCGCGGCTCTCGGTCAAGCGCTTCAGGACCAGTTGCTAGGAAGATATTTGCGAGATGCGAAGTGCAAGGCTGGCTGCCTGTTGGTGACCTACCACGGAAAGCCGAAGCAGTGGACTCATCCCGTTACCGGTAAGCGCCTCAGCTTTCCCGAGACCTTTGCGTATCTGAGAGAGAAAGCGCGAAACATCGAGAACGAGAGCTCGTCCGAAGTTCGTATCGCCGTATTCGGGCTCGACCTCACCGCCCCGGATTCCAGCGCTTGAGGCCCCATTCTCCTGCTTCCGTTTGCTGTACATTTTGCCATCGGAAGGACCGCGGACCAGTGTTTTTGGAAAGGAAACCGTCCACGGTCTAATGAGAGGAGCGTAGTCATCGTGACGGCAACGGAGGCACAGCGTTGAAGCAGGTTCTTTGGATCGTTGCTCTTGTCCTGGTCCTGGTGGGGGCCGGGGGCGCTGGGCTGTTCTGGTACGATCCGGCGCTGGTGGAGAGCAGCGTGGGCTCGGTGCGCGGCGGGCTATCCTCGCTGACGAGCCGGCTCCTGCCGGCGGAAGAAGCGAAGAACGTGTTTCCCTTCCGGCTTGCGGAGGTCGAGAGGGGCGAGATCTTCTCCCGCATCACCACCACCGGCACGGTGAACCCGGTGTCGTCGGTGACCGTCTCCACCCAGGTTTCCGGCACCATCCAGGACCTGCCGGTGGACGTGCCCATGCGGGTCGAGAAGGGCGACCTGATCGCGCGGCTCGACCAGGACCTGTTCCGGGCGCAGTTGCTCCAGGCGGAAGCCAAGGTGGCGAAGGCCAAGGCCAATCTCGCCAGGGAGATGGCGGGTGTCGAGATGCTGAAGTCCCGGGTGGCGGCGAGCATCGCGGGGGCGAGGGCGGCGTTCGAGAGCCTGGAGGAGAAGCACCGGCGCAACAAGGACCTCGTGGGGCGCAACCTGATCTCGCGGGAACACTACGAGTCCATCCAGGCGGAGTACGAACGCGCCGCGGCGCGCTACCGGGAGGAATCGGCCCGGGTCGACGAGGTCAAGGTCAAGCAGGCGGTCATCGCCGGCATCCGCGCGGACGTCCAGCAGGCGGAGGCCGAGCTGGAGATGGCGCGGGTGCGGCTCAACCGCAGCGTCGTCGTCGCGCCCATCTCCGGCGTGGTGATCCAGAAGACCGTGGAAGCGGGGCAGACGGTGGCGGCGAGCCTTTCGTCGCCGCCGCTGGTGAAGATCGCCGAACTGGAGGAAATGAAGGTCTCCGCCTTTGTCGACGAGGCGGACATCGGCAAGGTGAGGGTCGGGCAGGAGGTGGAGTTCTCGGTGGATTCGTACCCGGGGCGCACCTTCCAGGGCAAGGTGGTGCGCATCTTCCCGTCGCCGCTGATCAAGGACAACGTCGTCACCTACGACACCGAGATCCGGGTGCCCAACAAGGACTTGGCCCTCAAGCCCGGCATGACCGCCAACGTCACCATCATCCTGGCCCGGCGGCAGGACGTGCTCATCGCTCCCGCGGCGGCTTTGCGCATCAGTGGACGGGACATTCGTCAGCTCTACCCCGACCTGCCCAGGTTCGGCGGCGGGCGCCGGCGCGGCCGCCCCAGCGCCGAGCAGCGGCGCCGGTGGATGCTGGATGGCCGTGGCGGCGTGTGGGTCTACCGGGACGACAAGCCGGCGCGGGCGCGCATCCGTTTCGGCGCCACCGACGCCAGGAACATGGAGATCGTCTCGGGTCTCGATAGAGGCGACCAGGTCATCGTCGGGATTCGCTCCGAAGCCATGAAACGCGCCACCAACACCACGTCGCGCGTGCGCTCGCGGATCCTCGGAGGCCTCTGACGCCGTGGACCGGTCGCCCGTCATCGAGGTGGACGGCGTCACCAAGGTCTACGATCTTGGCGAGCAGAAAGTGGAGGCCCTGAAGGGCGTGTCGCTCACGATCTTCCAGGGCGAGATCGTGGCGCTCATGGGGCCTTCCGGCTCGGGCAAGTCCACGCTCATGAACCTCCTGGGTTTCCTGGACCGGCCGACCGCGGGCCATTATCGTCTGAACGGCGAGGACGTGGGCGACCTTTCATCCGACGAGATGGCGTGGGTGCGCAACCACGAGATCGGCTTCGTCTTCCAGAACTACAACCTGCTCGCCCGCACCACGTCCCTGGAGAACGCCGAACTGCCGGCCCTGTACAACGGAACGCCGTCTGCCGCGGGCCGCCGCAAGGCGCGGGAGATGCTCGCGCTGGTGGGTCTCAGCGAGCGGGAGGCGCACCGGCCCACGCAGTTGTCGGGCGGCCAGCAGCAGCGGGTGGCCATCGCCCGGGCGCTGCTCAACGATCCCCGGATCATCCTGGCGGACGAGCCCACCGGGAACCTCGATACCCGCACCGGCGCGGAGATCATCGATCTCTTCAAGACGCTCAACCGCGAGAAGGGCATTACCATCGTCTTCGTGACCCACGATCCCGAGGTGGCGTCCCACGGGCAGCGCATCGTTCACTTCAAGGACGGCCTCGTGGAACGGGAGGAGGCGGGCGGCAGGGCCGGGGCCGGCGCGGTGCCCGCGGAGAGTGAAGCCGGCGCCTCGGACGGCGGGACCGGAACGGAAGCGGTCCACGACGCCCTTGGCCGCGGGGGCGCGGGCGACGCCAGCGACATTTCGGACGGTGACGGTGCGCGCGACGGAGGCGATTGTAGCGGCGAGGGCGGCAACGGCAACGGCGGCCACGATGGCAACGGCGGTGACAACGGCAACGGCGGCCGTGGCCGCCGCCGGGGCCTGGGCGCCGGCATCCGCGCCAACGTTCGCATTGCCCTGCGGGCCATCCGGGTGAACAAGCTCCGCTCGGCTTTGACCATGCTGGGCGTCATCATCGGCGTCGGCGCGGTCATCGCCATGGTGGCCATCGGCGAGGGGGCCAAGGCCAGGGTCGCCAAGCAGATGGAGCGTCTCGGCAGCAACCGCGTGTCGGTCTATGCCGGCGCGGTGACCCGGGGCGGCCGCCGCGTGCGGGGCGCGCGGATCACGACCCTCACCGAGGCCGACGCCAGGGCCATCCTCGCGGAGGTGCCGGGAGTGGTCCGGGTGGCGCCCCATGTCCGGGGCTCGGCCCAGGTGGTCTACGGCAACAAGAACTGGCATCCGGGGTTTACCGGGACCACCCCCGAATACCTCGAGATCATGAACTGGGGCGTGGAGCAAGGCTCCAACTTCACCGAAGACGACATGCTCCTGAACCGCAAGGTGGCCCTGATCGGGCAGACCGTGGCCAAGGAACTCTTCGGCGACGAGTACCCGTTGGGGCAGACCATTCGGCTCAAGCACATCCCGTTCGAGGTGCTCGGAGTGCTCAAGGAGCGGGGGACGTCCTCGTTCGGCGGAGACCTCGACGACGTCGTCATCGTGCCGTTGCGGACCGCGCAACGGAAGCTCCTGGGTATTCGCTACGTGCTCGGCATCGAGGTGAGCGCCGAGAGCAAGCAGGCCACCTCCGACGTGCAGGACGGCATCACCGCGCTGTTGCGGGTGCGCCACAAGATCACCGGCACCAAGCTGGACGACTTCCGGGTCCGTAACCGCACCGACATCGTCGAGGCGGCCAACGAGGCCGCCAACACGCTGGGCTACCTGCTCGCGGGCATCGCCGGCGTGGCGCTCATCGTCGGCGGCATCGGCATCATGAACATCATGCTTGTGTCGGTGACCGAGCGCACCCGGGAGATCGGCGTCCGGCTGGCCGTCGGAGCGAGACGGCGGGACATCCGCCGCCAGTTCCTCACCGAGGCCATGGTGCTGAGCCTCCTGGGCGGCACGGTGGGCATCCTCGCCGGCGCCGCAGCTTCGCTCTTCCTCTCCTACATGGGCGGCTGGCAGATCGTCATTTCGCCCGGCTCCATCCTGCTGGCGTTCGCCTTCGCCGCCGCCATCGGCGTGTTCTTCGGCTTCCAGCCCGCCAACCGGGCCGCGCGCCTCAACCCCATCGAAGCGCTGCGTTACGAGTAGGGCGTTCCCGCCTTCCTGTCCGACGCGCCTGCTGCGACCCGGTCGCTTCGCCTTTGCGGCACCCGTCCGCGCCGTGGGGATCACGGCCGGCCGATTCGTGCCTACGTGGGTGCCTTGAACGAATAAGCGGTGCGGAAGGCCTCCGTGGCCTGCATGCGCGCCCACCACGCGCCTACCCGGGGCCGCGCGTTCCAGTCCACCAGCCGTTCCAGCTTGTTCGACTCGAAGCGTTCGATGAACGGCGCGATGGAGCAGTCGGCCAGGGACATGCGTTGGCCGTTGAGCCAGGGACGGTCCTGAAGCGCCTTCTCCACTTCGTCCAGGATCTCGGCCAGACGCGCCTCGGCATACGCCATCTGTTCCTCGGAAATGCCGTTCCTGAGGCGATCTCTCAGGAGCGCACGCTTCGGCTCGGTGGGTTGCTGCATGACGGCGGCCTCGCGCTCTTCCTCGGACAGGTGCTCGTAGCGCTTGATGCGGCCCTGCTTGATGAAAGAGATGATGTTGACGTTGCGGTGCAGCTCGTGCTCGAAGCGGTCCATCCAGACGCGCATGCGCGCGCGCTCGTAAGGATCGTCCGGCCGCATCGACACCTCGGGCCAGACGTCGTCGAGGTACTCCAGGATGAAATTGGACTCGATGATGATGCGGCCGTCGTGCACCATCGTCGGCACCACACCGTTGGGATTCAGCTCGACGTACCAGGGCTCCAGGTTCTCGAACTTCGCCAGGTTGACGTAGACGCTCTCCCAGGAGAGCTGTTTCGCCGCCAGAGCGATGCGTACGCGACGCGAGCACGTGGAACTCCACCAATGGTAGAGCTTCAACATGGGGTACCTCCGCAATGAGTGGATCCCGACAGCCGGTAGAACGGGACGTTACCCTACTACGAACCGCGCAGACCGTCCATTCCACCGCTTCGGCCGGTGTAGTTGCCAACTGACGGCGCCGCTGGCATATCGAACATAACGGTACGGCCGCGGAATTTCGATACTTCGTGCAAAAAGAAGGGATGATGGATGAGTGCTTCGAAGCATGGGACCTTCAGTTGGTGCGAGCTTCTGACCACGGACGTGGAAGGAGCCAAGAAATTCTATACGGAGCTTCTCGGGTGGACGGTGGAACCGGTGACCCACGATTGCGGGGACGGCGACGAGGCCTTCGTCTACAACCTCGTGAAGGTCGACGGGACCGAGGTCGGCGGGATCATGGCGGTGCCGGCGCAGGCCCAGGGAATGCCGCCCACTTGGGGGACTTACGTGACCGTGGACGACGTCGACGCGGCCGCGGTCAAGGTACAGGATCTCGGCGGCAAGGTGGTCGTGCCGCTGCAGGACATTCCGGACGTGGGCAGGTTCTGCGTCATCCAGGATCCCCAGGGCGCGGCCCTGACCCTGATCACCTACCTGCCGGGGCACGAGTAGGGATGTCTGCCGGCGTTGCTGATGCAGCGGTGTCCGCGACGCGAAGGGAGCCGTACGGTGTCGATGGCTCGCCGTCTTCGTCGGAGCGTGAGCCTGTACGCTGCGTTTGGGCCAGGACCGCGTTGTCCACGGCGTATCACGACGCCGAGTGGGGCGTGCCGTGTCATGACGACCGGACGCTCTTCGAGTTCCTGGTTCTGGAGGGGGCGCAGGCCGGACTGAGCTGGGAGACCATCCTCGGGAAACGCGACGCCTACCGCCGGGCCTTTGCGGGTTTCGATCCCGAAACCGTGTCCCGGTATGATGAGGGAAAGCAAGGCGAACTGTTGAAGGACGCCGGCTTGGTGCGCAACCGGCTCAAGATCGCCGCCGCGGTGACCAACGCGCGCGCATTTCTCCGGGTCAGGGAGGAGCAGGGCACGTTCGACCGCTACGTGTGGCGGTTCATCGGCGAACGGCCGCGGGTCAATCGCTGGCGCAGCCACGAGGAAGTTCCCGCGCGCACGCCGGAGTCGGAAGCCATGAGCCGGGACCTCGTGGCGCGCGGGTTCCGCTTCGTCGGCCCGACTATCTGCTACGCTTTCATGCAGGCGGTGGGAATGGTGAACGATCACCTCGTGCAGTGCTTCCGGCACCGCGCCATCTCTCATCCGGGCGGCCGGGGCTGAGCCGGCGGCCCGGGGCCTTGGTAGCTTGCGTCCCGTCCGGTCATTTCGCGAATCGGACGGACAGGGTATCGGAAAGGGGGGAAAGCGATCATGGACGGCTTGTCGCGCTATGCTTACGCGCTCATGCGCATCGTCGTCGGTCTTGCGTTTGCGCAGCACGGCGCGCAGAAACTGTTCGGCTTTTTCGGGGGCATGGATGGCGGGGGTGCCACCGTGGCACTGACCTCGCTGATGGGTGCCGCCGGTATCGTCGAGTTGGTGGGCGGGTTGCTGGTGGCGGTCGGCATGGTTGCGCGCCTCGCGGCCCTGGTCTGCAGCGGACAGATGGCCGCGGCCTATTTCATGGCCCATGCCGGTCGCGGCTTCTGGCCCATCGAGAACGACGGCGAGTTGGCGGTGCTGTTCTGCTTCGTGTTCCTGTACATCGCCAGCCGGGGCGCCGGCGCGTTGAGCTTCGGCCTTTCCCGCGGGTAGCGGCAGCGTCCTCGTTGGCCGGCGTGCCGTTTCCGGCGGCTGCGCGAGGCCTTGTTGCGAAAGGGTGCCATGGCCACCTATGCGATCGGAGACGTTCAAGGATGCTACGAGCCGCTCCGGCGGTTGTTGGACGTGTGCGCGTTCGACCCCGCGGGCGATCGATTGTGGTTCGCGGGCGATCTCGTGAACCGCGGTCCGGATTCCCTGGCGGCCCTCCGTTTCGTCAAAGGCCTCGGCGCGGGCGCGGTGGCGGTCTTGGGCAACCATGACTTCCACCTCATGTGCCGCGCGGAGGGAATCTCTCCGGCCAAACGCCAGGACACCCTGGACGATGTCTTGCGCGCGAACGACCGCGACGAGTTGGTCGCCTGGCTGCGCGGTCTCCCGCTGATCCACCGAGAGAACGGTTACGTGCTCACCCACGCGGGGTTGTTGCCGCGCTGGAGCATCGACACTGCCGTGGAACTGGCGCGCGAGGTCGAAACACGGCTGCGCGGCGCCGACTACCGGAGCTTCCTGCGCCACCAGGTGGGCCAGGCGCCCGGCGCGTGGTCCGACGACCTGGTCGGACCCGACCGCTGGAACTGCATCGTCAGCGTGTTCACTCGCTTGCGTTGCTGCACCGTGGACGGTCGCATGGCGCTGGCGTTCTCCGGGCCTCCCGCCGATGCGCCCGCGGGGTATGGTCCGTGGTTCGCCTGGACCCGCGAGGGCGTGGAGGAGACGATCCTGTACGGGCACTGGGCGGCCCTGGGCCTGCATCGCGAAAACGGCGCGGTGTGCCTGGACAGCGGTTGCGTGTGGGGCGGGCCGCTCACCGCGCTGCGTCTCGACGACGGGCGGATCTTTCAGGTGCCTGGCGTGGTGTCCGGTTAGCTCGCGGCATGACAAGCGGAGGATTTGCGGCACGCGACACTAACGCGGTGTCCGGTTGATTCCCGGCGCCCGTTTCCGGTCGTGTTGCTCCAGCGCCCACGTGACGTGTTCCCGCACCAGCGGCGACGGATCCTCGCGCCGCTGGTGCAACGCCTCGACGATGCAGGGGTCGTGCGGGGCGTTGCCCAATGCCACCGCCACGTTGCGCAGCCAGCACGCGTACCCGATACGGCGGATCGGGCTTCCTTCGGTTCGCCGTAGAAAATCGGCCTCGCTCCAGCGGAACAGCTCCACGAGTGCTGGAGCGTCGAGTGCGTGCCGGGGCTGGAAGCCGGGTTCACGCGTAAAGCGCGCGTACCGGTTCCACGGGCACACGAGCTGGCAGTCGTCGCAGCCGTAGACGCGGTTGCCCACGAGGGGCCGCAGCTCCAGCGGAATGGACCCGCGCAACTCGATGGTGAGGTAGGAGATGCACCGGCGCGCGTCCAGTTGGTACGGGCCGGTGATGGCACCGGTGGGGCAGGCGTCGATGCAGGCATGGCACGTGCCGCAGTGGTCTTCGGCGGCTCGGTCCACCGGCAGCGCCAGGTCCGTGTATATCTCGCCCAGGAAGAACCACGAGCCGGCGCCGGTGTGGATGAGGTTGGTGTGCTTGCCGATCCAGCCCAGGCCGGCGTTCCGCGCCAAGGGCTTCTCCAGGACCGGCGCGCTGTCGGTGAAGACCCGGTAGCCGAAGGGTCCCGCTTCCCCGGCGATCCGGTCCGCCAGTGCCTGCAGGCGCTTGCGCAGCAGGCGGTGGTAGTCCCGTCCGAGGGCGTAGCGGGAAACGTAGCCCAGGCGGGCGTCGCCCAGCACCTGCCACGGGTCCGCGCCGTCCTCCGGCAGGTAGTCCATGCGCGCGGCGATGACCCGCGCGGTGCCCGGCACCAGCTCGGCCGGGCGCGAGCGCCGTGTGCCGTGCCGTGCCATGTAGGCCATCTCGCCGTGGCGTCCCTCGGCGAGCCAGCGCTTCAGCAGCGCCTCGTCTTCGTTCAGGTCCGCGCCGGCGATGCCCACCTGCTGGAAACCCAGCTCACGGCCCCATTGCTTGATTCGTCCCGCCAGCCGGGAGAGTTCGGTGTGGGTCATCGTCCGGAGCCCTTTCGTCAAGCTCGGAACAGGCATGGCGAAACGAAGTCGAGGGGCGCCGTCTTGCCTGGCGCCATGGATCAAGGGTCCCCGGATCACGAGGCCGGCGAGTACCCCCTGGCGAACCACGGTTCCAGGTCGACGGAGAACCACTCGCCGGGAAGCTCCCGGCCGACGCCGGTGGCCCGGGCCTTGTCCAGCAGCATCTTGCCCACGGCCGCGAACTGGATCGCCATGCCCGAGTTGTTCTTGTAGTAGATGACGTCCTCCGGATTCCGCCGGCCGGGCGCGGTCCCGTTCACGACCTCGCCCAGTTCCGCCACCTTGTCCCAGGATGTCTCGTCGGCCTCGATGGGATCCAGGAGTTCCTTCTGCCGGTTCGCGTGGACGCTCTCCCGCCCGTTGATCACGATGAGATCGCTGCGCGTAATCGTCCGCCGGTCCACTTCGTGGCGTTCGAACACCACGTCGCTGTTGACGATGGACACCACCGTCTGTCCCGGTTCCAGGTCCTCGCCGTCGAACACGGGGCCCGACGAGTTGGTGGCGCAGCAGATCACGTCGGAGCCCTTCACCACCTCGCCCGGTTCGGCGGCGGCGGTCACCGGGATGCCCAGTTCGTCGCCGAACCGGGCGCAGAATTCCTCCCGGTGCACGCGCGAAGGGCTGTACACCTTCATGCGCCGGAGCGGCAGGGCGGCCGCCAGCGCCCGGGCGTGCAGCTCCGCCTGATGGCCGGTGCCGAAGAGCCCTGCCACGTGCGAGTCCGGGTTCGCCAGCAGCCGCACCGCGGCGCCGCTCGTGGCGCCCACCCGCAGGGGCGAGATGGTGCCGTCCACGATGATGCCGAGCAGCTCGGCGGTCTCCAGGCTGTAGATGAGGAACTGCCCCCAATAGCGCCCGGTGGGATGCTTGAACTCCACCCGGCGGGTCTCGTCGTCCTTTTCCTCCGTGAGCCGGGAGTTCAGCCGCAGCGCCGCGACCCCGTACTTGGGCAGGGCGCCGGCGTGGATGTTGGTGAAGTAGTTTGCTTTGGGGTCGGGCGTCGGACAGGAGTAGCGCAGCCGCGGCGGGTTGACCCCGTTCCCCCGCCCGAACTCCCGGAACACGTCCTCCATCAGGTCGATGCACTCGTCCATGGAGAGCAGCTCCTTGGCCTCCTCCTCGTTGATGATCATCACCATGCGTTTCGTCCCTCCGTTGCCTGCCCGTTCACGTTGGACAGGAATCTACTATGAAACATTGGGGCGGTCCATTCCCCACGCCCCGAATCGTCATTCCCGCGGAACAGGCTGTCGCAAAACACCACTTCCCGGCGACGCCAAGCCAATGCGTCATTGATATGAAAATAAAATCTTGTTCAGTGATTTCCGGTAGTTACGGAATCCCGCTACACTCCAACGAGTCATTCCCGCGGAAGCGGGAATCCAGGCGGGGTGGGGGCAAGGCAATGAGGCCGCCACCCCCCCAACCGCTGGATTCCCGCTTCCGCGGGAATGACGATTCGACGGGTCTCTGGCTCGTGAGTCTTGAGACAGCTTGGGAAGCGGGAACCCGGGGGTGGGGGGAGCGGGCTGACGGTTCGTGCAGCGAAAGCGAACGCGACCGAAGCCGTCGTCGGTTTGATCTGGGGCCAAGGCGTAAAGTAGAAGGATTGGCGGACTGTCGTCGGGGGACACCTTCCGAGGCGTGTCCGTGGCCGGGGGACAGCCTATGCCGGATCAACATACGAGCCTGCGCGACGCGGTGGCGCGCTACATGCCGCTCAAGACCGCGGCGGACTTCTGCGACGACAACGCGCGTCGCGTCGGTTCCAAGGAGGCGCTGGTGGACGCGCGCCGGCGTCTCACCTGGGGCCAGGTGGCGGAGCTTTCCGACGCCCTGGCGCTGGCGCTCCTGGACCTCGGCCTGGAACGGGACGGCCGCGTCCTCATCCAGATGCCCAACTCGGCGGAACTCTTCCTCGCGCGGCTCGCGTGCGAGAAGGCCGGCCTCCGGCTCGTGACCGCGGCGCCCAGCCTGCGGCGCGCGGAGATGGAAGCCATCGTGGGGTTCACCCGGCCCGAGGTCGCCATCATCGCCGCCACCTACCGGGGCTTCAGCCACGCCGGGCTTCTCGATCAGGTGCGCGTGCCGGAGCTGCGCCACGTGCTGGTGGCGTGGGACGACGTGCCCGACGCGTGCCTGCCGCTGGAAGCGGTTCTTTCCCGGCCGGTGACGGAGGAGGGCAGGGAGCGCCTCGCTGCCACGCGCTACGGGGTCGAGGACGTGTGCCAGCTCGCCACCACCAGCGGCTCCACGGGCACCCCCAAGTGCGCGGAGGTGCCCCTCTACACGCGCCTGCTGACCGCTTGGCTCCACCTCCAGCGGTTCCGGGTCGGCGCCGGCGACACCCTGTGCGCGGTCACGGCGATCATCTCCGGGGTGGCGGACGGGCTGGTGTACAACGGCGTGTGCGAGGCCGGCGCCAGGGTGGTGCTGCTGGACCACTTCGACCCGCGCGCCACCTGCGAGACCGTGGCGCGGGAGCGGGTGAACGTCCTGCCCATGGTGCCCACGATGATCTCCCGGCTGCTGTCCCTGCCGGACCTGGACAGCCACGACCTGAGCTCCCTGCGCATCATTGTCAGCCACGGCTCCCCGCTGCCCCACGAGGTCGGGCACGCGGCCGAGGCGCGGTTGGGCTGCCGCATCATGCAGGGCTACGGCAGCGTGGACTGCGGCGGCCTGTGCGCCACCTCCTGGGACGATCCTCCCGACGTGCGCATCGGCTCCGTGGGACGACCCCTGGAGGGCAACGAGATGCGCATCATGGACGCGAGCGGCCAGGAGGTCCCCCGTGGCGAGACCGGCCGCCTGTGGGTCCGGGGACTGCCCTCGGATGCGCGTTTTCTCGACAACCCCGACCTCAACGCGCGCCGGCGCCCCGACGGCTTCCTGGACCTGGAAGAGTGGGGCCGCATGGACGGCGCCGGCAACGTCTACCTCATGGGCCGGGACCAGGACCTCATCATCCGCGGGGGGCAGAACATCTTTCCGGCCGACATCGAAAACCTGCTGGCTCGTCACCCCAAGGTGCGCGAGGCCGCGGTGGTGGGTTACGACGACCCGGAGATGGGAGAGCGTATCGCGGCGTGCGTCGTCGCGGAGGGCGGCGCCTCGTTGACCCTGGAAGAGGTAACGGCATTCCTGCGGGACGAGGGGCTTGCCGCGTTCAAGCGCCCCGACCGGCTGGAGCTGATGGACGCGTTCCCCAAGGTCGCGTCGGGCGACAAGGTGGACAAGCGGGCGCTGAGGGAACGGGTGGGAACCAGTGCGTGAGCACGGGCCGCTCGGCCCCTCTCCACCCCTGGATTCCCGCTTCCGATCGGGGTCGAGGGCATGCTTTTGCGGGAATCACCCATGTCGGCTTGCAGCCGACACAAAGCGGGATGAGAATGGGGTGCTGCCCCCCCAATGAGTCATTCCCGCGGAAGCGGGAATCCAGGGGTGGGGGCTTGGCGGCCTCATCGCCCGGCCCCACCCCGCCTGGATTCCCGCCCCCGATCGGGGTCGAGGGCAAGCTTCCGCGGGAATGACTCGTTGGGGTGTAGCGGGATTCCGCAACTACCAGAAATCATTGAACAAGCTTCCGGGGCCCCGCTACCCGTTCACCAGGACGCGGATCGCCCCGTAGGCGCAGTCCCACTGGCACACGAAGCAACCCTGGCAGTCCGTCGGGTAAGCCGGGAAGGCCTTTTCTTGGGGGTCGAGGCGCAGGACGTCGGTGGGGCAGGTGTCGACGCACACGCCGCAGCCCGTGCACGCCTGTTCGTTGACTTCAACGCGCGGCATGGGGCGCCTCCTGGTTGCGGAATACGAGGTGCAGGTTCTGCGTCGGCCGCACCGGATGGGGGTCGTGCCAGGACTCGGGCAGGGGCTCGTCCCAGAGCCTGAGGGCGCCGTTCTCCTGCTTCACCACCACCATCTTGACCCAGTTCACGTTGTCGATGATCGGGTAGTCCTCGCGGATGAAGGCCACGCGGCTCTCCGTGCGGTAGCGGTAGGCGCGCAGCGTTGCCTCCAGCACCTGCATGTACTGGGTGAGGCCCCAGACCTTGGCCAGTTCGTGGGGGTTTCCCGCCGTGAGCCGGGGCACCTCGTGCTCGCGGATGTCGCGGAGTTCGTCCAAGGCCGCGTCGAGGCGGTCGGCGTGGAGCACGAGGCCGACCTTTTCCATCAGCAGCTCGCCGAGGCGCCGGTGCACCGGTTCGAAGGCGACGCCGTCGCGGCGCTGAAGCGGCTCGAGGACTTGCCCCGTCACTCGTTCCACCTGTTCCGCCGGCGGTTGCGGCGGTTCCACGGACCCCACGGCCGCGCCGACGGCCCGGCCTGTCCAATCGCCGGTGACGGAGCAGAAGGGCAGGTTGCCGCCCGGGAGATAGGTCATGTCGGTGCAGGTGCCGGCGGCGTAGAGCCCCGGCACGGTGGTCTCGCCGCGCTCGGTGACTCGCGCGCCCGCGCCGAAGATGCCACTCGTTCCGGCCACCTGGTAGGTGTAGGGCACCGGCGTCTCGGTGAGGTCGCCCACCATGGCCTCCTGGTTGTTCACGACGATGGGGATCACCCGCCGGATGAGCTGCATCCGCTCCGGCGACACCTCCCGCAGGTCCATGGAGGGTACCCGGCCCAGCTCCTTCTGGTGGGCGATGGCGAAATAGAGGAGCGCCCGTTGGGTCATCTCCATCCGCTTGGGGTCGTAGTCTTCGAGAAAGCGGCGGCCGTCCTGGTCCACCCACTTGGCCCCCGACGGCATCAGCGACTCCAGGCCGGGAGCCGACAGCGCGTTGTCGGGGTTCAGGTTGATGCCGCCGAGCTCCAGGCGCGACAGCTCCGCACCGGCGCGCATCATCATGGCGATGCCGTCCCCGGAGAGGTCGACGGGCATGTAGCCCAGCGTGCTTCCGGGCCAGGGATACGGGAACTTGTAGGGCCCGGTGCACACCACCGTGGCCTTGGCCACGATCTCGTGAACCTCGCCGGTGCGGGTGTGGAAGCCGGCCGCGCCAACCACCCGTCCGGCCGTGGGCAACCGGCCGTCCGAGGTCAATAGCTCGGTCAGGGCCACCCGGTTCAGCACCTCGACACCGCTGCCGACGACGCCGGAACGCACCGCCATCATCATCTGCGGCCCGCCCTCGGCCATCCACACGCCGTTGGCGAAAGAGCGCCCCGGTGCGCCCATGCGCACGATCTTGCGGCCCTCCTTGACCCAGTTCACCCCCCAGCGGTCCATGAGCAGCACGTGCTCGTGCATGACCGGAAGCGACCTGGCCACCAGCGGCTGGTTCACCAGCGGTCCGCCGAATGCGCGCATCCACGCGTCCTTGTCGTCGCCTGGCATGTAGGCCGGATAGACGCCGGAAGCCAGCGCGCTGCAACCGCTGCGCCCGAAGTACGAACGGTCCACCAGCAGTACCCGCGCCCCCGCCTCGCGCGCGCGGTAGGCCGCGAAGGCCCCGGCGATGCCGCCGCCGATTACGAGCACGTCCGTTTCCAGCCGAACAGCCATCGGGCGATCTTAGACAGCGGGGGGTGATTGTTCAAGCCGGGTCTTCCGGGCGGCGGGCAACATGAGGGCCATTCCCGTGGGGACTGGCGCTGGTTGCCGCTTGGGGTGAAAGGACCTACGCTTCCCGAGTGGCCTTTGTCCGCCTCCCTGACGCAGAGAGCCAGAGGCACGCATTTTGCGTTTGTTGCAGACAATGACCCCAGCTCCGGGAACCGCAGGGACACCAAGGAGGATTGTCACATGGGTTTGACGAAGGCGAAGATTCAATTGCGGAATCCGCGACGTCCCGAACTGGAGGCGGTGGAGATGGACGCGCTGGCGGATACCGGGGCGACCCACATGTGTATCCCGCTCCATATGCAGGTGCGTCTGCGGCTGGACGAAGCCGACGCCAAAGAGGTGACACTGGCGGACGGAAGTCGACGGCGCGTTCCTTACGTGGGTCCCATCGAGCTGCGCTACGGGAACCGCATCGGCTTTACCGGCGCGCTCGTCATGGGAGACACGCCCTTGCTGGGAGCCATTCCCATGGAAGACATGGACCTCGTCGTCGTGCCCAAGACGCGGGAGGTCATCGTGAACCCGCTCAACCCGGATGTCGGGACTTCCGTGGCGAAATGACCCTTGCCAGGGAGTGTTTCGCCACTGGTTCCGACTCATCGACAAACCCCGCAAGCAGCTTGGCTGGCGTCCCGTGGTTCGTACAGGAAGCAACTATATACGGTTGCTTTTCCTTGACGAAGCATCTAGACTTACCTGGTCGTAGTGACTCGAATAGGCCGAGGAGAGGAGCGCGGCGGTGGCGCGGAAGGATAAACTGATCCGGCAACATCGTGAAGATGTACGTCATTGACGAAGTCCTGCGAGTGTTGGAGGACGAGGATCTGATATGAACAACATGCTGGAGTACCGCGGATACCTGGGTTCGATCCTCTACAGTGAAGAGGACGAGACCTTTCACGGTCGTCTGGAGTTCATCCGGGACCTCGTGACATATGAGGGTCGGAACGCGAAGAGCCTCAAGCGTGCGTTCAGGGACGCCGTGGATGACTATCTCATGTTTTGCGAAGAACAGGGGCGGAAACCCGACGTGCCGCTTAAGGGCAGTTTCAACGTCCGGCCAGGCCGGGAACTTCATCGTCGGGCCATGCTCTACGCGTATCGCAAGGGAATGAGCCTCAACGCCGTAGTGACCGATGCTCTGCGTCGCCTGCTCGACGCGCCGGTATCATGAAGGCGGGATTTGCGAGACATGCGAAGTACAAGGAAACGCTGCCGTCAGGCAGCCTTATGCTGGACGCGATAACCTGGCGCCGGCTGAGTGAGCTTTGAAGTGGCAATATTTCCAAGCACGTTTCGATGGTGAGGGAAAGGAGAGCGTCTTTATGAGCACGATACTGGGGAAGGGCTCGTTTCGCTACGAGGCCCAGGAGGGCTGGGCGCAGTTGCCGGACGGCATGACCTTCAAGGAGGTTGCCGGAGTGGGGGTGGACGAGGCGGACAACGTCTACTGCTTCACCCGGGGCGAGCATCCGATGATCGTGTTCGACAAGGGCGGGCGGTTCCTGCGGACGTGGGGCGAGGGAGTGTTCACCCGCGCCCACGGCGTCACCATGGGGCAAGACGGTGACACCATCTTTCTCACGGACGATGGCGACCATACGGTACGCAAGTGCACGCTGGACGGCAAGGTGCTGATGACCCTCGGGATTCCGGGCAAGGCCGCGGAGTTCCAGAAGGGGGAACCCTTCAACCGCTGCACCCACGTGGCGTTCTCGCCGGGGGGCGATATCTACGTCTCGGACGGCTACGGCAACTCGCGGGTGCACAAGTATGCGCCGGACGGGAAGCTCTTGTTCTCCTGGGGCGAACCCGGTACGGACCCGGGGCAGTTCAACCTGGTGCACAACATCTGCACCGACGCCGACGGCTGGGTGTACGTGGCGGACCGGGAGAACCACCGCATCCAGGTGTTCGACGGCAACGGCCGGTTCGAGACCCAGTGGTGCGACAACCTTCACCGCCCGTGCGCGCTGTACATGGAGAACATCGGGAGCGGCGCCAAGCCCGTCTGCTACATCGGCGAGCTGGGGCCGGGCACGTCGCAGAACGGCGCCTATCCCAACATCGGCCACCGCATCGTCATCCGCGACGCCGACGGCGTCGAGTTGGGCCGCTTCGGCGATCCCGTCATGGGTGAGGGGCCGGGCCAGTTCATAGCGCCCCACGGCATTTGCCTGGATTCGAATCGCAACCTCTACGTGGCGGAGGTCTCCTGGACCATCATGGGCCGGCGGCTCGACCCGCCGCGCGAGATGCGCAGCCTGCAGAAGCTCGTCAAGCTGAACTGAAGGTCGCCGCCGAAGTTTGCCACTGTAGGGGCGACCGCGGGTCGCCCCTACACGGATCGCGCTGTGGCACCTCTGTCCGTTCACGTTCCCGTAGGGGCGACCCGCG
>JAJEAI010000091.1 GCA_022824205.1 Candidatus Binatia bacterium | reverse complement strand
GAGCTACAACACCGCCTGGAAGGTCAAGCACAAGCTGATGCAGGTGATGAAGGAGCGCGATGACGCGCGCCCTTTGGGCGGCTGGGTGCAGCTCGATGATGCGTATTGGGGCGGGCAGCGTCGCGGGGGAAAAACCGGGCGAGGCGCGCCGGGCAAGACGCCGTTCGTGGCTGCCGTGGAGCTCAATCGCGAGGGCCGGCCGATGAGAATGCGCCTGAGCCGGGTCGGTGGGTTTCGAAACGAGGAGATCGCCGCTTGGGCTCGGTGCCACCTGGAGCCCGGCACCGTGGTGGTGTCCGACGCCTTGGGCTGCTTCGCCGCGGTGAAACGCGTCGGGTGCATTCACCAGCCGTTCGTGACCGGAAGCGGGCCGGACAGCGCCCAGCATCCCGCGCTCGCTTGGGTCAACACGACCTTGGGCAACGTCAAGCGCTCCTTGCACGGCACCTATCACCACGTCAGCTCCAAGCATCTGCCGCGATACCTGGCCGAGTTCTCCTACCGCTTCAGCCGTCGCTTCTCGCTCCCGGAGATGTTTCCTCGCCTCGCGTTCGTCGCCCTGCGCACCGCCCCCATGCCGTACCGAGTGCTCAAGCTGGCCGAGAACTACTTCTGAGCCGGATGTGCTTGTAGAGTCGAGGGGAGGCGCGCCCTGCCGTAGGCCCGAGGGAGTAGCGGTTGCCGGCGGCTTTCGCCCGGTGCCGGTGCCTCAGTCTCGGCCGTAGCCACGTTTCCTCACCCCCGCTCATCAAACCCGGCGTGCTGTTTTCCAGCACCGGGCTTTCGGACGAGATCATGCCTTCGCACTCGGAAGGCCCATGGTCTGGCGTGTAAGACGAAACAGGCCGTAGTCTGGCCCAAGGCGTTGGACCGGGATGCGCACGTAGTTCCCGGAGTTCGTCCTGTACTTTCGACCGAGCCACTGACGCAGCCGCCGGACCGCGTGCTGATTGACCGCCGCGTAGGCCGGGCTGACGTTCCCGAGGCTGAAGTAGTGCGCCCATCCGACCATGGTCCGATTCAGGCGCTTCACCATCGCCTCCGGTGATTGCCAGCCGTGCTTTGGCGCCGTCATGTCGCTAATCCTGCGGCTGAGGCGTTGGACGCTCGCCTTGCTGGGCCGGGTGCCAATGTACGACCCCCTGCCACTCGGGCGATACACGCGTCCGATGCGGTAGCCCAGAAACTCGAACGCTTCCTCCGGGCACCGCAGGCATCGGGTTTTCCGTTCGTTGACCGGAAGCTTCAGACCCGCCATGAGCCGCTCAACCGCCGCCAGCGTTTCCGCCGCCGGAGCCTTGCCGAGCACACAGAGATCGTCAGCGTAATTCACGATTTCCGAACGGAAGCGCCGGGCATAGCCCAGCACCTTCCAGCCCAGTATGAAGCGCCGCATGTAGAGGTTACTGGCCAGCGGACTTATCGGCGCCCCTTGTGGGGTTCCTTTCCGCTCCTTGCGAGCCCGGTTCGTGCGGCGCTTGCCGCCCTTACCGTCGTCCTCCTCCACCGCCATTTCCAGCCACGCCTTGATGAGCTTGAGCATCCGTCCGTCGCTGACGCGCCGGGCGAAGCTCTTCATCAGCTCCGCGTGCGGGATCTCGCCGAAGTAGTTGGACAGATCGCAGTCGACCACCTCGTTGTGCCCCCTGTGTAGGAGGCGAACGACGCGGTTCACCGCGTCGTGGGCGCTCCGCTCCGGCCGGTAGGCGTACTGCTCCGGTTGCAGGTCCGCTTCGAGTATCGGCTCGAGCACGAGCAAGGCCGATGTCTGCGCCACCCGGTCCCGTATGCAGGGGATGCCCAAAGGCCGGAACTTGCCGGGCTGCTTCTTCGGGATGAGAACCTGGCGCACCGGCTTCGGTGCATAGCTCCCTTCCTTCAGTTCCCGCGCCAGTTCCCCAAGCCAGCGCCCCACGCCATACGACTCGATGTCCGCGAACGTCTCTGCGTCCACCCCGGCAGCACCGCCATTGCGGCGTACCCGCCTCCAGGCTTCCGCGAGAAAGTCCTCGCGCCACACCTTGTCGATCAGCGCATGAAACCGCCGACCGGGTTCTTCCTTAGCTTTCGCATGTAACACGGTCTGGAGTTCCCGGACCTTCTCTGACCCTGGTAGGCTCTCGCCAGTGGTCATGCCTTCCCCCCTTTCCGCATCGCTCTCGAACCAGGGCTTCTTCCCTCCGCCGGCATTACCCGGCCTCCGCGGTACTACAAGCCCATCCGCCACCCTGCCGGCCCGGCCTGCCCCTCACGGGGTTCCAGTTGGTGCGTGCCACACCACCGACAGGGCTTCCCGTGTTGCTCCCATCCCCCTCTTCCATGCGTGCCGCCGCCAATACCCCGGCGGGACCGGCCGGTGCGCTTGTCGCTCACTTCCCGGCCAGTGGCAGCCTTCCCCAACGTACCGGCGGGTCGGCTCCCGCATTCCAGTTTTCGAGGCCTGCTCAGCGTTCACTCGCGTTGCGGCCCGCATGGTCGCTGGGTCACCCTGGGCGACCCGTTACACCGAAGTGCTTCGAACGATGTCGTTACCTCCATCATCCGCTCCGATTGCTACCGGCCGGAGCGACAGTTTGCCGGGCGGGATTCGCACCCGCTGAGGGACGGTGCCTTTCCACGGCACACGGTACGCAATCAGGAATGAGTTAGAACCGCCAGCCCAGAGCTTCGGTATGCGACTGGCAGACGTCTCGGTGCACGACGATCTGGCGCCATCTATGCACGCGAGAGCACGTTCGCGAAATGTGAACATAGTTTCGTTGGAAGGTCGTCGAGTAAGCCGACCTGGCACGCTATCCCGTGACGTCCGACAATAGGCCGGTCAACCCAGCGACAAGGATGAAAACAAGCACGTAACCTAATATCTTGTGAACAAAAAAATAATATCGTGCTGGTGGGTCAAGATC
>JAJEAI010000026.1 GCA_022824205.1 Candidatus Binatia bacterium | reverse complement strand
GCCGCCACACCCGCCACCCCTGGATTCCCGCTTCTGCGGGAATGACTCGTTGGGGGGCCAGCGGGATTCCGTAACTACCCGAAATCATTGAATAAGATGTCATTTTCATATCAATGACGACTCAAAGGCTTGATTGCCATCCGGGGACAGAGTCCCCCGTCACTTGTCCAACCGGTACCGCTCCACTTTCTCCTCGTCCAGTTCCACGCCCAGCCCGGGCCCCCGCGGCACCTTGACGGCGCCGTCGACGAACTCGAAGGGCTCGGTGACGATGTCGTCCTTGTAGTAGATGCCGGCGATGCGCCCGGTGGCCTCGGCGTCGGGGGTGGTGACGGGGATCACGCAGCCCAGGTTGGCGGCGGCGGTGGACGCGGCCAGGTGGACGTTGGCGGCGTTGCCCACCCCCATCTCGACGGAACCGTTGACGTTGCACGGGAACCCCGCGGCCTCGGCGATGGCCGCGACCTTCTTGGCCTTGAGCAGACCGCCCGGCTTGGTGGTGTAGATGGAGATGATGTCCGCCGCCTTCTTCTCGATGATCTCCAGGACGTCCCAGGTGGTCCAGGCGCTCTCGTCGGCCATGACCGGCGTGTCCACGCGCCGGGTGACCTCGGCCATGGCGTCGAGGCCCTCCACGGGCTGCTCCATGTAGAGGATGTTGTACGGCTCCATGGCCTTGGTGGTCCGCACCGCTTCCTTGGCGGAGGTGTAGCCGTTGTTGGCGTCCACCGTGAGTTTCATTTCCGGTCCCAGGGCTTCGCGCACGCGCCGCAACAGCTCGACGTCGCGACCGGGTTCCACCCCGCCCTTGAGCTTGATGGTCTTGACCCCTTCTTCCTGAACCCGCAGCACCTCGGCCACGGCTTCGTCCATGCCCATGAGGCCGATGCTGTGGGAGATGGGCACGGACTCACGGTAGAGTCCGCCCAGGAGCTGGTAGGCCGGTACCCCGGCCGCCTTTCCCACCACGTCGTAGAGCGCCATGTCGATGGCCGCCTTGGAGTACGGGTATCCCTTGACCGCTTGGTCCATGAGCGTGTGTATCCACTCGATGCGGCGCGGGTCCTCGCCCGCCAGCGTCGGCTCCAGGATGTCGTGGATCACGGCCGCCACCGAGGTGGGGGTCTCGCCATAGTAGCGCATGTGGTCGCCGCCCCAGTCCTTGAGGGCGGGGGCCTCGCCCAGACCGGTCAAGCCCTCGTCGGTCACGAGCTTCACCACCAGGTAGACGCCGATGGGGGTCTTGAGATTGGCCCACTGGTGCGCCCGCCGCGTGGGCAGCCGGACGGGAATGGTCTCGATGGATTGGATCTTCATTTTCGCTCCGCGCCTGCTTCCCGATTATGGGCCCTTCGACTTCGCCTCGTGAAGCCTGTCCCGAACCCGTCGAGAGGCTCAGGACGAACGAAGAAGGGACTCTACAACCGTTCGTCCCGAGCGTAGGAGGCGTTGGCCGATCGAAGTCGAAGGACGCTGTTTCGCTGCCGTCGGTTTACTCGGACAGACCCCTGGATCGTCAGCCGATCCGAATCAGCTCGTCCGTATCGGTGGCGTCCGACAAGAGCTCGCAGCCGTCCCGTGTCACCCGCAGCATGTCCTTGTTCTGGAGCCCCATGCGGCCGGGGATGTACACCAGCGGCTCGATGGCCACCACCATGCCTTCCTCCAGCATTTCCTCGCCGTAGCGCCCCAGGTAGGGTTCCTCGTGCAGGAACACGCCGATGCCGTGGCCTACGAAGCTGATGGGTTCCAGCCCCAGCTCGTCGAACTTCTCCAGGAACCGGCGATAGACCTCCTGGGCGTGGGCACCGGGCTTGATCAGGTCCATGACCAGGTACTTGCACTCCACCAGGTTGTCCCAGATGCGCGCCTGCTCCTCGGAGGGTTCGCCCACCACCGCCGTCCGGCACACGCCGGCGTGATACCCGTCCAGGACACCGAATATCTCCATGCGGATCAGGTCGCCTTGCCGGAGCGCCCGGTCGGTGGGGCCCACGTTGGGGAACTGGCTGCGCTCGCCCGAGGCGATGATCATGAGCTTGAAGTGTTCCGCGCCGCCCGCGAAGATCCGCCCGGTCAGCTCGCCTGCCAACTCCATCTCGGTCATGCCCGGCCGCGCATGGGCCAGGGTACCGCCGATGGCCGAGTCCGTGATCCGGCTCAGGCCACGCAGAAGCTCGATTTCCCGAGCGGTCTTGACCTGGCGCAGCTTGCCGAAGATTCCGTCCGCGGCCACGAAGTCTGCCCTGGGGAGCAGCCCGCGCAGGGTGGCGAAGTCGCCGGCGGGGAGATACTCCATCTCCACGCCCACCCGGGCTCCGGCCAGCCCGCGCGCCTCCAGGGCGGCGGCCACCTCGCGCATGGGATCGTCGGTGAACTCCCGGTACACGCGGATGTCGTCGAAGGTGGCATGCGCCTTGACGGTGGTCTCCTCCATGTCGATGGCGACCATGGTCGTGTGTCCCGACCGGTCCACGAGGCACATGGCGTGGCGCCAGCGCATCAGGAGCTGCGAGGGCACCACGAACCCCGTGGTGTAGGCGAGGTTCTCCGGGGAGCTGGCGAGGAGGGCGTCGAGGCCCCGCTCCGTCATGGCGTCCTGCTGCTTGGCGATGATGTCGGCGTCCATGGGTTCGGGCTCCCGGCGGTTGGTCGGTCTCCGTCGCGGTTGGCCTGAGAGCATACAGGCCGGGTCGGCGATCATCAACTGCGCCGCGTGGCGGTGTCCTCCCCACCCGGAATCCGGGTGTCGCTTTTTTTCGGACGTTCTATCGTATAGGAATCCTATCGTATCTATCGTATAGGAAGTCTGTCGGATCAAATTGCACCGAAAGGAACACGCATGCTGCTCATCAACAACCAGGAAGTCGAAGAGCTGATGGACATGAAGGCCTGTCTCGAAGCGCTGGAGACGGGTTACGAGGACCTCGCGCGCAACGACGCGGTCTACCGGCCGCGGCTCGACGTGTGGGTGCCGTGCGAGCGTCCCGACGGCTATTACCGCTGGGGCACCATGGAGGGCGCCAGCCGCACCATCGGCACCTTCGCCATCCGCATGAAGTCCGACATCGTGCACTGGCCCGGCGGCGACACCGAGGAGAAGTATTGCATGGAGCCGGGCAACTACTGCGGGCTCATCATGGTCTTCAGCGTGGCCAACGGGGAGCCCCTGGCCATCGTCAACGACGGCGTGCTGCAGCACATGCGCGTGGGCGGATGCGCCGGGCTGGGCGCCAAGCTGCTGGCGCGCGAGGACGCCTCGGTGGTGGGCATGTTCGGCTCGGGCGGCATGGCCGAGACCTATCTCATGGCGTTCAACGAGGTGCGGAAGCTCGAGGAGGTCCGGGTCTACAGCCCCACCAAGGCCAACCGGGAGCGGTACGCGGGCAAGATGAGCGAGATGCTGGGGCTCAAGGTCACGGCCGTGGACCGGCCCGAGGACGTGGTGCGCGGGGCGGACATCATCTCGGCGTGCACGGATTCCACGCGGGTGGTGTTCGACAATCCCGAGTGGCTCAAGCGCGGCGCCCATGTCACCTGCGTGCGCGCCTGCGAGATCGGCCCCCGGGTGGTGGAGGTCTGCGGCGTTTCGGTCAAGCTCGGGCGCAACACCGTGGTGACGACGGACGAGGGCATGGTGCGGCTCCACGGCAACGTGGGCTACGTGGCCGGGCAGCCCGAGGAGATCGCGCGCATCCCGAATCCGGTGCAGGACAACTACACCGGCGACTACTTCCACTACTTCATGGACGTGAAGCTCGGCCGGCAGCCGGGCCGGACGAACGACGACCAGACCACCTTCTTCATCAACGCCGGCACCCAGGGGCTCCAGTTCGCTGCCTGCGCCGGCCGCGTCTACCAGATGGCGAAGGAGAAGGGGATGGGGCGCGAGCTGCCCACGGAGTGGTTCACCCAGGACATTCGGGACTAGTGTCCTGTCCCGTATAAAACGTCATGAATCTGCTGGTCCTTTTCGCCGTCGGCTGCGTTGCTCCTCCTCGCGTGGTAGGGGCCACTGCTCGTCGTCGCTCCTTGCCGACGACAAAAAGTCCTGCGCATCTTCACGACGTTTTATACGGGGCAGGACACTAGTGTCGCGTCCCGCGAAGGCGACACCGAGGTTGACGCGCGGGAACGCTCGGACGGGACAGTTGCCCCGGCGGCGTGGGCGCGCGGTGTGTGTTCGCGGGGGAGCGGGTCCGGCGCGCGCCTCCGTGTTCGCGGTGTTGTCCGCCGTTCTGCTGCTGCTCGGGGGCTGCGGGCCCGTCCAAAGAGGTCCCGCGCCCGTCGTGGTGGATGCGATCAGCGACGACCTGGATCCGCGGTCCTTGCGCAACGCCGTGACGCAGAGCATTCGCTTCCTCGATGCGACGCTCGGGGACTCGGGGCCGGGTGGCTGGCCCCGGCCGGTGACCGCGGACGATGTGCGCGCGTCGCTGGCCGAGTTGCTCGACCTCCTCGACGGGACGAACGAAGCGGATCCGTCCTGGGCGGACAAGCTGGCGGAACGTTTCGACTTCTTTCCGGCCCCGCCGGGCGATGGGGCGGCGTCGGTCTTGTTCACCGGCTACTACCAGCCGGTGATCGATGCGAGCGCCGTCCGCACGGAGGAGTACCGCTACCCGGTGTACCGGGAACCCGACGCGCCGGGCGCGCGGGCGGTTGCGGAGGGGGCCGCGGACCCGGTCGTGTACCCCTCCCGTTACGACATCGACATAGCCGGGGTGCTCGAAGGCAAGGGTTACGAGATCGCCTGGCTGCGGGACCCGGTGGACCGCTTCTTCCTGCACATCCAGGGCTCCGGGCTCCTGCGCATGACCGACGGGCGCGAGCTGCCGCTCAACTTCGCCGCCTCCAACGGCAGGTCCTACACCAGCATCGGCAAGGTCCTGATCGACGAGGGCAAGGTCGACCGGGAGTCCATGTCGATGCAGCGCATTCGCGCGTGGCTGGCCGAGTTCCCGGAAGAGCGCGAGGCGCTGTTCGCGCGCAACGAGCGCTACATCTTCTTTCGGCTGGGAGAGGAGGGTCCGTTGGGGAGCCTCGGGGTGCCGCTGACCGCCGGGCGCTCGGTGGCCACCGATCCCGCGGTCTATCCCAAGGGGGCGCTGCTCTACCTCGAGACCCGTACGCCGGTGCTTGATGACACCGGCGCGCTGGCGGGGTGGCGTCCGGTGCGGCGCTTCATCGTCAACCAGGATGCCGGCGCGGCCATCCGCGGTCCGGGGCGTGCCGACCTCTACTTCGGCACCGGCTCCGCGGCGGGGGCGCAGGCGGGATACATGCAGAGCGAGGGCCGGCTTTATCTGTTGATGAAGCGAGAATCGGCGCCCCTGGGCTGAGGGACGCCGGGGTATCACAAACCAGTCAGGAGGCAGTTATGGCATCGGTCTTGTTGTTGGGTCCGGAGGACATGAACGGGCTCATCACCATGAAGGAGGCGGTGGACGCCATGGAGCGGGGCTACCTGGACTGGGCGAAGAACCGCGAGCTGGGGGCGCTCCGGCGCCGCGTCCACTCCACGGCCAACGCCCGGGTCACGGTGCACCAGGGGGCGCCCGATTCCGCGGGGGTGACGGGGATACTGACCCATTGCGAACACGTCATGATTCACGACAACGGCATCCAGACCTACCAGACCCGGGGCCGGCCGGTGCGGGTGATGTTCGACGGCGACAACGCCGAGCTCAAGTGCATCACGGTGGGTGAGGTGCGGGTGGCGGAGCTGCCCGAGGCCAACAACGTGGTCAACGTCCAGACCGCCTGCTCCACGGCCGTGGGCATCAAGCACCTGGCGCGCCAGAGTTCCAAGGTGGTGGGGGTGCTGGGTTCCCGGGCCCAGGCGGAGTGCCAGTTGCTCGCCACCAAGGCGGTGGTTCCCGGCATCGAGGAGGCCCGGGTCTACAGCCCCAATCCGGAGAACCGCACCCGGTTCGCCGCCAAGATGACCGAGCTGCTGGACATGGAGGTGCGCCCCGTGGCCACCAATCGCGAGGCGGTCCAGGACGTCGACATCCTGCTGTCGGTGACCAACTCCAACGTACCCACCTTCGACGGCGACTGGCTGGAGCCGGGCGTGCACCTGTGCTCCATCGTCTCCAGCAACATCGGCCTCATGCGCGGCGGCTTCATCCAGATGAAGCGGCGCGAGGTGGACGACGAGACGCTCCGGCGCTGCGACATCATCGTGTGCAACTCCAAGCGCCAGGAGATCCTGGACGAACCCGGCGTCTTGTGGGATCCGGTGCAGCAGGGCGTCATCACCTGGGACGACGTCTGGGACCTGGGCGAGGTGCTCGCCGGACAGGTGCCGGGCCGCACGTCCGAGGAGCAGATCAGCTTCTACAAGAACAACGCCTTTTGGGGCGTGGGCGACCAGGTCATCGGCCGGTTGCTCTACGACCGCGCCGTGGAGAAGGGGCTCGGCACCGAGCTGCCCATCGACGGCGCCGAATACCGCGAAGCGTAATCGCTCCGGATGGTCCACGACTCCGCTTCTCTACGCTCAGGACGAAGGGGTCAAGGCGCCGCGCTGCGTTCGGGGCTGACGGAGTCGAGGCGCAGCCTTGACGTTCGCCCCGAGCGCAGCTCCTCCTTGGCGGAGCGAAGTCGAAGAGTACACCCCCTACGTGGCGTTGTTCTTTCTCTCGACGATCTCGATGCGCACGTCGTCCGGGGCGCGCACGAAGGCGATCTTGAGGCCCGGCCGGAGCAGCCGGGGCTCGGAGAAGAACTCGGCGCCGCGCTGCCGCAGCTCCGCGGCCGCCTCCTCGAGGTCGTCCACCTGCAGCCCGAAATGGTCGAGGCCGACATAGGGCCGGTCCGGCGCGGACGGAACGTTCTGGTCGGGCTGCGCCCTGGCGATGCAGATGGTCATGCCGTCGATGTCGAGGTCGACACGGGGGCGTCCGTCGGTCTGGATGGTCTCGATGATCTTGGCGTCGAACACGTCGTGATAGTACTTCGCCGTGGCCTCGGGGTCCCGGCTCCTGAGATGGATGTGGTCCTGTCTGTACATGGGCATGGATGTCCTCCTGGTCCCGTCGTCCCAGCCCGCGGGCGGCCCGTATCGTATAGCCCGTCGGACGAAACATCAATCGGTACTACCGCCTCGAACCGGAAGCGCGCCGTCTTGCCCCTCTCCACCCCTGGATTCCCGCTTTCGCGGGAATGACGTTTCGCGGGTTCGTTCCGGTACCGGACGGCTGCCCCTACATGTCCGGTCGCGGCAGTCGGGCGTCTCCGCCGTCTCCACCGTGTCCCATCTGCGTGCGATCTCCCGACCGCCACGCCAGCGGTGCCATCAGGCCCACGCTCGCGAAGGACAGGATGGCCATGCCCTGGAAGAGGGTGGACATTTCCGTGTACGCCAGCAGCAGTCCGATGCCGGACACCCCCGCGGTCTTGGCGACCTGCTGGGTCAGCCGGTCCAGGGAGATGACTCCACCGCGCAGCTCCAGGGGCGCGTTCTGCGTGAGCAGGCTCTTCTGCATGGGCGAGATGATGCCGTTGGCGAGGCCGTAGAGTACCAGCGCAGGGACCATGATGCCGGTGCCGGAGGCGAAGGACACCGCCAGCAGCGCCAGGCCGCTCACCACGAAGGCCCCCAGCACCAGCCGTCCCTTGTCCCATGCGCCCGCGAGGCGTCCGGCCTGGCTCGACGTCACCATGGCGCCCACCGCGTGGAAGGAACGCAGCAGGCCCGCGCCGGCGGTGGTGAAACCGTGTGCGCGCACCAGGTACAGCGGCAGAAAGGTAAAGAAGGCGTAATCCAGGAAGAAACGCAGGAAGCCGGCGGCGAAGGCCAGCAGCAGGCGTGGGTTGCGCGCCACCCGGACCACGTCCCTGAGATACTGGCCCGTCGCCGCCGGCGCCTTGCCCCGGGTCTCCGGCATCCACGCCCAGGCGAGCAGCCCCAAGGGGACGGCGGCGGCATAGACGAGGAAGGGCCAGCGCCATCCGACGAGCGCCAGCGCGCCGCCCAGGGGCGGCAGCACCACTTCGCCCACCCGGTCGATGAAGACCTTGAGCCCCTGGCCCGATACCTCCCGGCGGCCTTCCAACAAGTCGCCGATGAGCACGATGGTGAGGGGAATCACCGCGCTGAAGCCGACGCCCTGGAGGGTACGCAGCCCCAGCACCCACCCGAAGGTGGGCGCGAACGCCACCGCCGCGCCGGCCCCGCCGAACAGCAGCAGCCCGCCCAGCAGCAGGGGGCGCCTGCCGTAGCGGTCGGCGGCGAGCCCGACAAGCGGCGCCAGCACGATGGCCGGAGCGGTGTAGACGGCGATGACGAGCCCGACTTCGGCGTCCGTGATGCCGAACGGATCGAGCATCACCGGAAGGACCTGCTGGACGATGTTCACGCCCATGATCACCAGCAGGCTCGACGCGTAGACGAGTCCCAGGGGACGCCGCAGGTCGGCGGGAAGCTCGCCCAGGTCGAACAGGGATGTCACGGAGAATCGCATCACGGCCTCATTGATCTCTCATACGCACAGCGCCGCTTCACGGCAAGCGCGCCTTGCCCGTGAAGCAAAATCCTGCGCATATTGAAATCATGGAACGGTGTCTGGTTACCGCGGGTCGGCCGGTTCCCGTCACGGGTTTCCCAACGGTTCTACCGGGTGGGGATGCCGTCCAGGCCGGGAGATGGGCGATGTTCCGGAAAACCGGACCGCGGGTACGGCAATGACGCTTTCGATCTGGGTCGGCCTGTTCGGCGTGCTCGTGGGTGCGGCGGCCGCCGTGTACTTTCGGGACCGCCTCGTAAAGCCCGAGTTTCTATGGATGGTGGGGCTCGCGGCCATGGCGCCGGCGTGGCTCATTGCGCTGACCGGCCTGCTGGACGGCCTCTCCGGGGTGAATCCGGACAAGGGTCTCAAGGCGTTCCTGGCCTTGTCGTCGGCGGCGGCGCTGATCGGGGTCATCGCCACCGAGTTCTGCGTGCGCTGGCTCAAGACGCGCGCGACGTGGGCGCCGCGGCTGGTGTACTGGCTGCTCGGCATCGTGGCGCTGTTGCCGTCCTGGGGCCTCCTCCTGTGGAGGGTTTCGTGACATCGCTTGCGGTGCCGGCGCGGGAGCATGCCGGTGCACGGTCCGGCAGCCGGGGCCGCGCCGGCAGGCGCTTCGCACGGGTGGCGGCGGTCGTCGCCGTGGCAACGCTCTCGTGGCCGCGGTTTCTGCTGGCCCACGGAGGTCACGGCGGGCCTGATGAGCCGCTGCCGTTCGATGCGCTGGTGTTGCTGTTCGGCATGGTGCCGTCCGGCCTGCGCCTGGACATCATGCTGGTGCTGGCCCTGGCGGCCGGCATCTACCTCACCGGCTGGGTGCGGCTGCGAGGGCAGTCGGAGGGCGCCGCCACCGTGACCGGCCTCGTGCTCTACCTGGGCGGCATCGCCGCGCTCGCGGTGGCGCTGGTGTCGCCGCTGGACCGTCTCGCGGCCGAGCGCCTCAGCATGCACATGGTGCAGCACATCCTGCTGCTCATGATCGCGCCCCTGGGCATTCTGCTGGCCAATCCCTTCCCGGTGGTGCTGTGGGGCCTCCCCGGAGGCCTTCGCGAGCGCTTTGCCGGGCTGTTTCGCGAGGGTCGCGTCGGGCGGTCCGTGCTGACCGCCCTCACGTCGATGCCGGTGGCCTGGACCCTCTACGTCGTCAACCTGTGGGGGTGGCACCATCCGGTGCTGTACCAGGCGGCGCTCAGGTATTGGTGGGTGCACGATCTCGAGCACTGGCTGTTCTTCGCCACCGCGGTGCTCTTCTGGTGGCCCATCCTGAACGTGGCGCCGCTCTACCGCCCTGCGCGGCCGCTGGGTACAAGGGTGATCTACCTCCTGGCGGCGACGCTCCAGAACACGCTCCTGGGCATGTCCATCGCCGTGCCGGAACGCATTCTCTACCCGTTCTACGCCGCCGTCCCCGGCCTTGCGGCGTTGAGCCCGATCCAGGACCAGGGGCTCGGCGGCGGCATCATGTGGGTCAGCGGCCACATGTACGTGATCCCGATCCTGGTGCTGGTGGCGCGCCGCCTCGTTTCGGAGGACGCAGCGGCCAACGCCCGGGACGAGGCGGGGAAAGAGGGCGCGGCCCTGGGGTCGGGGGGCTCGGTGCGATTGAGACAGCGGGGTCTGTCGAGATGAAGGCGTTGCCGGCGGTCTTGTGGTTCGTGGTTCTGTGCGCGCCTGCTTGGGGGGCGGTTGACGGAGAGCGCCTGCGCAAGCTCGGCTTCCTTGTGCAAGAGGGGTTCGAGGAAGCCCCGGCCTTCACGACGGTGGACGCCGCCGGGAACAAGGTCACCTCGGAGGACTACCGCGGCAAGGTGGTGCTGCTCAACTTCTGGGCCACGTGGTGTCCGCCGTGCCGGCTCGAGATGCCGGACATGGAGCGGCTCTACCAGGAATTCCGGGAGCGGGGCCTCGAAGTCGTCGCGGTGAATTTCATGGAGACCGCCGAGGAGGTGAAGACGTTCGCCGAAGAGCAGAAGTTGACCTATCCCATGCTGCTGGACCCGCGCAGCGAGATCGCCGGGCAGTACGGCGTGATGCGGCTTCCGGAAACGGTTCTCATCGGCCGCGAGGGTCAGGTTCTCGGCAAGAGCATCGGTTTCAAGGCTTGGTACAAGGACGACGTGCGTGAGTTGATGGCGGCGATGCTCGGCAATGGTACGGCGCTGGCGGCCGTTCCCGCGGGCGGCGTCGCGGAAACGGAGCCGGCGGACAACTACGATTGGGTGTATCTCGCCGGCGCCATCGTCCTGGTGATCGGCGTCTGTCTGGCGTCTCGGTGCAGGCGCGGCCGCGGAGACGCGGGATGCTAGGAGCCTCCGCTAGGCTTACCTGGATTCCGCTTCCCAGGCTGTGTCAAGACGCTCCAGGCGGGCACGTCACGAATACGTCATTCCCGCGGAAGCGGGAATCCAGGGGTGGTGGCGGGGCGCTACAGCGGCGTTTCCCCGCTCCACCCCACCTGGATTCCCGCTTTCGCGGGAATGACGATTCAGGGGGTTGTGCCGGTAAAGACAACCATGTGGACTTTCCCTGACATAGATCCCGTGGCCTTTCAGGTAGGGCCGTTGACGGTCCGGTGGTACGGGCTGATGTACCTTTTCGGCTTCGCCGGCGGCTACTTCATCGCGGCGTGGCTGGCGCGCCGGCGCGGCCTGACGCTGGGCGGGGAGAAGCTGGTGGAACTCATCAGCTACGTGGCCATCGGGGTCGTGCTGGGCGGCCGGTTGGGCTACGTGGTCTTCTACAACCTTCCGTACTACCTGACGAACCCGGCGCAGATTTTCGCGGTGTGGGAGGGAGGCATGTCGTTTCACGGCGGCACGCTGGGGGCCGCGCTGGCGGGCTGGTTGTACGTGCGGCAGCAGGGGATACCGTTCTATTCCGGCTCCGACTGCATCTTCGCGGCGGCGCCCCTGGGCCTGGGTCTGGGCCGGTTCGGGAACTTCATCAACGGCGAGCTGTACGGACGCACGACGGAGTTGCCGTGGGGCATGGTGTTCCCGGGCGGTGGGCCGCTGCCGCGCCATCCCTCCCAGCTCTACGAAGCGTTTCTCGAGGGTCCGGTGCTGCTCGGCGTCTTGCTGTGGCTGGGAACGCGGACGCGCGCCCCGGGCATCGTCACCTGGGCGTTCGTCGGGGGCTACGGAATCGCCCGGTTCCTGGTCGAGTTCGTGCGCGAACCCGACGCGCACCTGGGGCTCACGTTGGGTCTGTCGCGAGGGCAGTATCTCAGCGCCGTGATGATCGCCGCGGCCGCGGTCTTCTTCGGGATGCTTTGGAAGCGTTCGCGAACACGGCCCGTTGAATCCGGACGCGCGTCCAAGCGAGGTATGGCTACTCGTCCATCTCGCCGAAGTAGTCCCTGAGGATCCGCTCCTTTACGTACTCCAGGGCGCCGAGATCGTGCAGAATGTCGCCGCCGGTGTCGTAAAAGAAGATGTCACCGTTTTTGTTGCGGCCCACCGCCATCAGCCACTCCAGTTCGTCGCGGTCCTCGAGCAGGTAGTTGATGGTCTGGCTGGCGCCGTTGCTGTCGATGATGGTGACCTTCGGAGTTACCCGTTTCTTCGGCTGGGTCATTGCTTCCTCCCAGCACGCAGTCTACACCAGCCGGCGCCTTTGACTCAAGGGTCGATCGCGGCCGCGGGGCAGTTTTCGCGGCGCCTGCCACATTTCAAGTAACAACGCAGCAAAACAAGCGTAACCCGCCGTCCATACGACCTATTCGCGGTTGTCGCCGGTGGCGCCGCGATGTCCTACTCCCGGATCAGCTCCGCGATGGTCTCCACGTGGAACGTCTGGGGGAAGAGATCCACCGGGCGCACGCGCCGCAGGGCGTAGCCCTGGGCCGCGAGCTGACGCAGGTCTCGCGCCAGGGTCGCCGGGTCGCATGAGACGTAGAGCACCTTCCCGGCTCCAAGCGCCGCCAGTCCGGGAGCGGCCCGCTTGGCCCCGGCGCGGGGCGGGTTCAGGACGATGGCGGTAAAGCGGCGCTTCTGGCGGATGAACTCATCCACGGCCGCCACGGCATCGTGGCGCCACCAGCGGATGTTGCCGATGTCGTTGTCGGCGGCGTTGCGCCGGCCGCTTCGCACCAGTCGCGCGTCCGCTTCCACGGCGGTTACCCGTCGCGCTCTCCGGGCCGCGGGCAGGGTGAGGTTGCCGGCGCCCGCGTACAGCTCCAGCACGTCGTCCTCGGCGCCGAAGCCGGTCCAGGCCATCACCTCGTCCACCAGCCGGCGGTTTCCCTCCGGGTTGATCTGGCTGAACGTGCCCGCGTCGTGGGTCAGCCGCAGGTCGCCGTCCACGACGCAGGAAAGCGCGGTCTCGCCCCACCGCCGGCGCCATCCGGGTCCCGCCATCACGATCCCCGCCACCGGGCCGCCCAGCAATCCGGCGCATGCATCGCCGTCGGAACCCCGGTACGGATGCCGGCTCTTGGCCGAGAGGATGACCTGCCCCGGCCGGTCGGCGCTCAGGATCTCCACCTCCGACACTTGCGTGGCCAGACGCCCGATCCATTGGACGGCCGTTTCGATGCCGCTCTCCGCGCCGGCTTCGGCGATGTGGCAGCGGCGCACCTCCACGACTTCCCGGGAGAACGCCCGGCGGAACCCGATCCGTCGCTCGCCGTCCACGTGCAGCACGATGCGGCGCCGGTAGTGGAACTCGCCGGACCCGGGCAGGATGGGAAGGAGCTCGAAGCCCGTGAGGCCGCCGACCCGCGCAAGCGCGTCGGCGACGTTGCGCTGCTTGGCCTGAAGCTGCGTCTCGTAGGCGACCTCCTGCCACGAGCACCCGCCGCAGGCCCCGGTGTAGGGGCAGGGCGCCGTCCGGCGCGCAGGGGACGGTTCCACGACCGATTGCAGCCGGGCCACGGAGTAGTTCTTGTGTTCCTCCACCACGTCCACTTCCACCCGGTCTCCGGGCACGGTCAGCGGCACGAGCACGACCTTGCCGTCGCTCCGGCCGAGCCCGAAGGGACCGTGGGTCAGCGTGTCGATGGTCAGGGCGAATGGGGCCGTCATCGCGTCATGCCGGAGTCCCCGCGCGCGGGGCTTTGCCGGGAGGGGGATATGGGGTAGGAATTGAGCATTCGAGCGCACCGGTGTTCATGGGGTTCACCTGGATCGGAGGTCGCCTTTACGTCATGGAACATGACCCACGCTTTCTCGCCGCCATCGACGAGTTCAACCGCGGGCTCTACTACGAGGCCCACGAGACGTTGGAGCAGCTCTGGCTCGAGGACCACGGCCCCGAGCGCGATTTCTACCAGGGCATTATCCAGGTGGCCGCGGGCTACTTCAAGTGGGAGCAGGAGGTGCCCCAGGGGGCCGTCAAGCTGCTGCGCTCGGCCATCCGCAAGCTCGATCCTTACCGGCCGGCGTGTCTGGGCGTGGACATGAGGGAGTTCATGGTGGACGTGGAAGCCGATCTGGCGGCCATCGAGACCGTATGCACCGAGGGCGGCGCCGCCCCCGAACTGCGCATGCCGCGGTTGCCGCTTCCCGATTGATGTGCGGCGGGTTCCCGGGTCTCCCGTCACGCGCCGCGCGGCAGAAATCGTCCCATGGCCATCCCCGCCCAGGTTATCGCCCTGTGCGCCTCGCTCTCCTACGCCTGCGTGCTCGTCACCTCGCGACGGGGCATGCAGTACTCGACGCCCAAGACGGTCACGCTGATCTCGCTCATCGTCCACACGGTGAGCCTCTGGACCGCGGTCTTCTTCACCGGCGGCATCCCCCCGGTGGACACGGTGGCGGTCTACGTCTTCGTCGCGGCCGGCATGCTCCAGCCCATTATCCGGCTGTGCACCTACACCGGCGTGCACCGGGTCGGGGCGTCGCGCAGCGGACCCATACGCTCGACGCATCCGATGTTCGGCGTGTTCGTGGCCATTACGGTGCTGGGCGAGAGCGCCACGGTCCTGGTGCTGGCCGGGGTTGTGTCGGTGGTCTGCGGCATCGTCCTGATCACCTGGAAGCCCGCCGCCGAGGTGCGCTCGTTCCGCTGGTGGGAGTTCCTGTTCCCGCTCACCGCCGCGCTGCTGGCGGGCATCGTCCACCCCATGCGCCGCTACGCCCTGGCCATTTCCCACGAGCCGCTGTTCTTTGCCGCGCTGGTGGGCATCGTCTCCCTGACCTGCTTTCTCGCCTACATGCCGCTCAGCCGTGAGCCGCTGGTGTGGCACCGCCGCGCCATGCTCCCGTTCATCGCCGCCGGCGCCGCCGAGACCTGCGGCATCCTGCTGGTGATCACCGCCCTGGGCGTGGGCAGCGTCGTCACGGTCTCGCCGCTGGTGGGCATCAGCCCACTGTGGGTGCTCTTGGGAACCGTGATCTTCCTGAAGGACCTGGAGCAGGTGAGTCTTCGGACCGCGGTCGGCGCCATCTGCGTCATCGCGGGGACCGCGGCCATCTCGCTGGGGGGGTAAGGGAAACACGCCGTTCGGCTCCTCTCCACCCAGGATTCGCGCTTCCCAGGCTGTGTCAAGACGCCGCTCGGATGAGAATCGGCTCCAACGCCCCGAGTCTGCACCAACGCCCCGAGTCGTCATTCCCGCGAAAGCGGGAATCCGGGGGTGGGGGGCCAAACGGCGCATTTCTCCGCCTCACCCCACCTGGATTCCCGCTTTCGCGGGAATGACGATCAGAGGGGTCTCTACTTCATGAGTCCTGAGACGGCCGTTTTCGCGGGAATGACCTATTGGGGTTTACCTGTTCGCCTGCGCGTTCACGCGCGCCAGCCAGGGCTTGCTGAGGCATAGGTAGAGGCCGGCCGAGATCACGTACAGGCCGGCGATGCCCAGAAGCGCGGGCTTGTAGCTCTGGGTGGCGTCGAAGATGGCGCCGGCGAGGGCGGGTCCGAACAGGCCGCCCCACTGGTAGAAGAAGCCCATGTTGCCGCGCACCTTGGCGAAGTGGCGGCGCCCGTAGAGGTCGCCCACCATGGCCCAGGTCACGGGGAACACGGCCTCCACCAGGGAGAAGAGGGGCAGGAAGAGCCAGATCCACATCGTGTTCTGCGCATAGGTCAGCAACAGGAGTCCGCTGGCCGCCACCAGCATGCACACGGCCATGAGCCGGGCCTTGTTGAAGCGGTCCGCCAGCGAGCCCACGATGAGGTGGGTGGGCAGCGACAGCGCCGCGAATGCGCCCAGGAACCACCGCGTCGAAAGCTCCGCCACACCCTTCCACACCAGGATCGGCACGAACGCCTGAATGACCGTGCTGAGACCCAGCACGCGGAAGAGGGTGGCGCACACGAGGAGCCAGAAGGGCGAACCGCGGAAAGCCTCCCAGATGCCCACCTCGGTGTCGGCCGGTGCCGGGCCGCCCGGCACCGGCCGCCCGGCGGCGAGCGGGTCGCTCGAGGGGGTGCCCCCGTCCGGGGACAGGCCCATGTCCTCGGGCGAGCGGCGCACCACGGCCGCCAGGGGTGTCCCCAGGACCAGGAAGGCGATCCCGGCGAAGACCATTCCCAAGCGCCAGCCGTAGTAGTGCACCACGTAGGCAAGGACCGGGGCCAGCAGGGCGCCACCGACGCCGATGGCGCAGCTCACCAGCGCCATGGCCCGGGCGCGGTAACGGATGAACCAGCTATTGGCCAGCACCATCGGGCAGTGCATGAAGCCGGCGCCGAAGGCCAGCGAGACCACCCCCAGGTAGATGACCAAAAGCATCCAGTAGGACTGGACCCAGTAGAGGAGCACGTAGCCCAGGCCGGTGAGCAGGACCGCCGCCATCATGATGGGACGCGGCCCCAGCCGGTCGATGAGATAGCCGGCCAAGGGGCCTTCGATGGCTCCCTCGGCCCGTGCGAGGCCGAACACCAGGCCGGTGGCCGCGCGGTTGATGCCCAGGTCCTTCTCCAGCGGCAGCACGAAGACGGTGAAGCCGTAGAAGTGGAAGCCGCCGCCGAGGAACCGGAACAGGCAGCCCACCAGCACCATCCGCCAGCCGTAGAACGCGAGATGGTGACGGCACCACTGGATTGGATTCCGCAAGCGCATGCGAGGGTTGGCCCGGCCGGCGCTCAGGGCGCGTTGCCCGTCACGTCGCCGCCGATCATCCTGCCGATGAGGTCGGTGATGTCCGGCGGCGATTCGGTGTCGCGGATGCGGCCGCCGGCCGGAACGTTGCGGTCCGAGGCCCCGGGGGAAATGGCGATGAACTTGTCGCCGATGAGGCCGCGGGCGCGCACCGAGGCGATGGCGTCTTCCTGGATGGCCACGCCCGGGTCGATGCGCAAGGCCAGGCGCGCGCGGTCCTCGACCAGGGTCAGGGAGTCCACCCGGCCCACACCGACGCCGGCGATCTCCACCGAGTCGCCGCGGCGCAGCCCCGCCACGTTGGCGAAGTCGGCGTACACGACGTAGCCCGTATTGCCGAAGGCTTCGAGCTTGCCCAGGCGGATGGCGAGATAGCCGGCGCAAAGGACGCCCGCCAGCACGAAGAGGCCGACGACGATTTCCGTAGCTCTATGGTTCACTGGACCGCCTCCTCGGCATCGCCGTGCAGGAACCGCCGTACCACCGGATTGTGCGATTGGAGAAACTCCGCGGCAGGGCCGCTCTCGACGATGACCCCGTCCGCCAACATAGCGACGCGGTGGGATATTGTAAACACTTCCGGGATGTCGTGGCTGACGATGACGCCGGTGAAGCCGAGTTGGTCCTGCATGGCGGCGATGAGCTGGTGGATGCTCTGGCCCAGGCGCGGGTCGAGGCCGGTGGTGGGCTCGTCGAAGAGCACGATCTCGGGATCGGTCACCAGCGCCCGGGCGAACCCGGCGCGCTTCTTCATGCCCCCGCTGACCTCGGCCGGATACTTGTAGCCCATGTCCTTGAGCCCCACCTGGTCGAGCCGTTCCCGCACCTTCCGGTCGATGGCGTCCTCGCCCAGGCGCGTCCGCTCGCGCAGCGGGAAGGCGACGTTGTCGAAGATGGTCATGGAGTCGAGCAGGGCGGCGCCCTGGAACAGGAAGCCGAACTTGCGCCGCATCTCGTTCAGCGGCCGCTGTCCCAGGCGGGTGATGTCCGTGCCGTCCACCAGGATGCGCCCGCTGTCGGGGAGCAGCAGCGCGATCATGGTCTTGAGCAGCACGGTCTTGCCGCTGCCGCTGCCGCCGATGATGGTCGTGATGCAGCCGTCTTCGATGGTCAGGTGGGTGCCCCTCAGCACCTCCTGATGGCCGAACTTCTTGTGGACGTCGATGACCTGGATCATGAAGAGCTCCGGACCGGGACGCGACACTACAGCAGGACCGAGGTCAGGAAATAGTCCGACAACAGGATCAACACGAACGACAGCACCACCGCCTCGGTGGTGGCGCGCCCCACTCCGGTGGCCATGGGGAGGGCGTGGAACCCCTTGTAGCAGCACACCCAACTGATGATGACCCCGAAGGTGGCGGACTTGAGCAGCCCCTCGCCCACGTCCCGGAGCTGCACGCTCTGCTCCATGCCGGCCATGTAGCTGCCGGAGCCCAGGTCCAGCAGGCCCACGCCCACCATGTAGGCGCCGAAGATGCCGATGACGTTGAACATGCACGTGAGGAGCGGCATGGCGATGAGCCCCGCGACCACGCGCGGCGAGACCAGGTACTTCACGGGATCGATGGCCATGGAGTGCATGGCGTCGATCTGCTCGGTGACGCGCATGGAGGCCAGCTCCGCCGCCATGGCCGAACCGGTCCGGCCGGTCACCATGAAGGCCGACAGCACCGGCCCCAGCTCCCGCAAGAGGCTCAGCGCCACCACCGCGCCGAGGAAGCTCTCGGCGTTGAACTTGCGCAGACTGTAGTAGCCCTGGAGCCCCAGCACCATGCCGGTGAACAGGCCCGAGAGCAGCACCACAAGCAGCGAATCCACCCCGATGGCGCGGATCTGTTGTATGATGAGGCGGACCTTGGCGGGCGGCCGCAACGCCCACAGCAGGGCGGACCCGAGAAAGATCACGCCCCGCCCCATGCCGGCGAGATAGGCGAGGGTGCGGGCGCCGATGGTGGCGAGGAGGGTGGTCATGCCTGGAGATGAGTCGATGGAATCCGGATACCTTGTCGGTGGGGACCTCTCCATCTTAGACGACAAGCATCCGTCCGCCAAACTCGAAACCGTCGACCGGGTATTCGACGGAAGGGTCGCGGTGGTGCAGCGGCGGGGCGGGTACCGCTTCTCGCTGGACTCGTTGCTGCTGGCGTGCTTCGTGGCGGTCCAGGGAAATCTGCGCATCGTCGACCTGGGGGCGGGGAACGGCGTCGTGGGACTGTCCCTGGCGGTCCTGCACGATGGCGTGGAAGTGGTCGGGGTGGAGTTGCAGGAGACCATGGTGGAGCGCGCCCGGCGCGGCGTGAAGTTGAACGGCCTCGGCCAGCGGGTACAGATGGTGCCGGCGGACGTGCGCGCGCTGGACAAGGAGTTGGCGTCCCGGAGGTTCGACGTCGCGGTGTGCAATCCCCCGTACCGGCCGCCGCGTAGCGGCCGGGTCAATCCCGACACCGAACGGCTGCTGGCGAGGCATGAAGCGGAGGGGGGGCTCGCGGACTTTGTGCGGGCGGGGGCCTCGTTGCTGCGGCACCGCGGCCGGATGTGCCTGGTGTACCCCGCGGAGAGGGCCGTGGAACTGTTCTCGCTATTGCGCCGGCACGGCCTCGAACCCAGGCGTGCCCGCTTCGTCCACTCCTTCGCGGACGCTCCGGCGACGTTGGTCCTGGTGGAGGGTGTCAAGGGGGCGCGGACCGGCTTGAAGGTGGCGCCGCCGCTGGTCGTCTACCGTGGCGAGAACGAGTACACGGACGAGATGACGGGGTTGCTGAAGCCGTAAGCCTCGACGCTGTCCCGGACCGGAGGCGGGAACGGGTCATCCCCGTTTCCTGAGATGGTTCAGCAGCAGGCGGCGCAGGGAGTCCCGAAGCTCCGGGTCGTCGATCTCGTCCAACGCCTGCTCCGGGAGCCGGGCCGTGTCCACGGCCGCGGGCTCGGCTGGATCGTCGGGGTCTTCCCGAGGCGTCTCGGCGGTCACTTCCCCTACCACGAAGAAGATGTTGGTGATCACCTCGCGTCCGAGCCGCCGGTTGAGCTTCTCCAGCAGGATGTCCCTCATGTAGTGGAGCTGCTGCATCCAGGCCGCCGCCCGCACGCGCACGAAGAGGGTGCCGTTGCGGAGCTTCTCGGGGCGCGCGTTGCGCGCGACGGCCGGACCCACGGTGTCGTCCCAGACCGTCCAGAGCGCGTAGTCCTCCAGGCGGCGGCTGAGGGGCAGCCGCTTCACCGTGCGGTCGACAATGTCGCCGAGTCGTTCCATGATCCCCCGATCGTTCACGCTTCCAGGGTCCAACCCTGCCACCATGATACCCACCGGCGCCGTCCCGCGGCAAGAGACGGGCCGAAATTTTCGCTTGACAGCACTACATGTGGTGGGTAAATTGGGGATTCGGCACTACATCCTGACTCGAATCACCCAGTAAAATCCAAACCGGAAGAGGACACACCCATGGCTGCCAAGACCACCACCCAACCTGCTCAACCCGCCAAACCGCTTCGTGAGGACGTCGTTCGAGACAAGGGCGCGGGCATCCGCGTGCGGCGCTACTTTACCAAACGCGGGGTCAATCCCTACGACGAAATCGAATGGGAGTTGCGTTCCGCGACCATCCAGAACGAGAGCGGGAAGACCGTGTTCGAGCAGAACAACATCGAGGTGCCCAAGGCCTGGTCGCAAATGGCCACCAACGTCGTCGCCTCCAAGTATTTCCGCGGCCCCCTTGGAACGCCTCAGCGGGAACGGACCGCGCGCCAGCTCATCAGCCGGGTGGTGGACACGGTCACCGGGTGGGGCCGGAACGACGGCTACTTCGCCAGCGCGGAGGACGCCCAGGCATTCTCGGACGAACTGGCCCACATCCTGGTGCACCAGAGGGCCTGCTTCAACAGCCCGGTGTGGTTCAACTGCGGCATCGAGGAGCGGCCCCAGTGCTCGGCCTGCTTCATCCTGTCGGTGGACGACACCATGGAGTCGATCCTCGACTGGTACCGCAAGGAAGGCGTGATCTTCAAGGGCGGCTCGGGCTCGGGCGTGAACCTCTCCAACATCCGCTCGTCCAAGGAACAGCTCGGCGGCGGCGGCACCGCCTCGGGGCCGGTCTCCTTCATGCGCGCGGCGGACGCGTCGGCGGGGGTCATCAAGTCCGGCGGCAAGACCCGGCGCGCGGCCAAGATGGTGATCCTCGACGCGGACCACCCCGACATCGTCGAGTTCATCAACTGCAAGGTGGAGGAGGAGAAGAAGGCCTGGACCCTCATCGAGGCGGGATACGACGCGAGCCTGGACGGCCCGGCCTACGGCAGCGTCTTCTTCCAGAACGCCAACAACTCGGTGCGCGTGACGGACGAGTTCATGCAGCGGGTGCTGGACGACGGCGAGTGGAGCACGCGCTTCGTCACCGACGGGGAGGTGTCGGAGACCTTCCGCGCCCGGGACATCCTCAGGATGATCGCCGAGGCCACGCACCTGTGCGGCGATCCCGGCATGCAGTTCGACTCCACCATCAACAACTGGCACACGTGCTCCAACACCGGCCGCATCAGCGGCTCCAACCCGTGCTCGGAGTACATGCACCTGGACAACTCGGCGTGCAACCTGGCGTCGCTGAACCTGCTCAAGTTCCTGCGCGACGACGGCGGCTTCGACACCGAGTCCTTCCGCCACACCGTGGACATCATGATCACGGCCCAGGACATCCTGGTGGACAACTCCTCGTATCCCACCGAGGAGATCACCCAGAACGCGCGCGACTTCCGCGAGCTGGGGCTGGGCTACGCCAACCTGGGGGCGCTGCTCATGTCCCTGGGGCTGCCCTACGACTCCGACGCCGGCCGCTCCTACGCCGCGGCGGTGACCGCGCTGCTCACGGGCGAGGGCTATCTCCAGTCCAGCCGCATCGCCGACCGGTTGCAACCCTTCGGCGGCTACGAGGTCAACCGCGAGCCCATGCTCAAGGTCCTCGACATGCACCGCTCCCACGCGCACAAGATCTCCACCTCCCACGTGCCGCTGGATTTTCTCGCCACGGTGCGCGAGGTGTGGGACACGGTGTGCGAGGAAGGGGAGGCGCACGGCGTGCGCAACTCGCAGATCTCCGTGCTGGCGCCCACCGGCACCATCGCCTTCATGATGGACTGCGACACCACCGGGGTGGAGCCCGACATCGCCCTGGTGAAGTACAAGAGGCTCGTGGGCGGCGGCATGCTCACCATCGTCAACAACACCGTGCCGCGCTCGCTCAAGCGCCTCGGCTACGACGACAGGCAGGTGCAGGCCATCGTGGAGTACATCGACGAGCACGCCACCATCGAGGGAGCGCCGCACCTGCGCGAGGACGACCTGCCGGTGTTCGACTGCGCCTTCAAGCCCGCCAACGGCAGCCGTTCCATCGCCTACATGGGTCACATCCGGATGATGGGCGCCACCCAGCCGTTCATCTCCGGCGCCATCTCCAAGACCATCAACATGCCCACGGACGCCTCGGTGGACGAGATCGCCCAGGCGTACGTCGAGGCCTGGAAGCTCGGCGTCAAGGCGGTGGCCATCTACCGCGACGGCTCCAAGCGCACCCAGCCCCTGAGCACCAGCGGCAAGAGCGACACGCCGGCCGAGACGTCCGACTGGCGCCCCATGCGCCACAAGCTCCCCGACGAGCGCCGCTCCATCACCCACAAGTTCGACATCGCCGGGCACGAAGGCTACATCACCGCCGGCATGTACGAGGACGGCCAGCCGGGCGAGATCTTCATCACCATGTCCAAGGAAGGCTCCACCATCTCCGGCCTCATGGACTCCTTCGCCACCGCCATCTCCATGGCCATGCAGTACGGCGTGCCGCTACGGGTCCTGGTGGACAAGTTCAGCCACATGCGCTTCGAGCCCTCCGGCTTCACCCGCAACCCCGACATCCCCATGGCCAAGTCCATCATGGACTACCTCTTCCGCTGGCTTGCCACCAAGTTCCTCGACGGCAAGGCCCAGACCGAAGTCGGCGTGGTCCAAAGGGACGCCGAAGAACTCGCCGAAGCCCCCACGCCCGCCGCGCCGAAGTCGCTGGAAAGCGCCGGCGACGGCTACGGCAGAGCCGCCGAAGGCTTCTACCAGCAGGACGCCCCCTCCTGCTCCGACTGCGGCGCCATCATGGTGCGTAGCGGGGCCTGCTACAAGTGCATGAACTGTGGGTCGGTGAGTGGGTGCTCGTGATCGAGGTGGTGCCGGAAATCGGGCGACGAGGGAGAGATGCATTGAGCACACGGTGACGGTTTAGCGGGGAGTTCGAGGCGAAGTAGCGCCGGAGGCGTTGCTGAGGAGACAGGACGATCCAGGAATCGGCTGTAGCGACACAAGGACCACCCTAGCCAAGTGAGCGCCTGGAAAGGGACATCAACATGAAGTGGACAGAAATCGCTCCAGTCGTCGCCGCCGTGGCTGCAGTTGTTGGTGGCGCATTTTGGATTGGTACGCTTTCGGACACTGTGAACAAGATTAGAGAGAATAATCCTCAGCAAAAGGCGGAAGAGCTAATTGCCAAAGCAAGCGAGATACAAGGCCAGTTAGAGCGGCAAAGGAAAATCGTCGCGGAGAGTTACACCAACATACAAAGAGATAAGGCAATAGTTGATGAACAAATTAAAGCTGCATCGGAGCGCTATGAAAAACAACTAAAGTCCGAACAGTTGTCGGAAACATCCCTTGATGCAGCCAATAGGATAATGTCTCGGGTGGACGAAAAACTCCTTGAAATGGCAAGCCTAAACAAGAAGGTCCCCAGGCTTAGAATAGACTTTGACGCAATTGTGTTAGATCTAACTGCACAGAAAACTACGAAAAGTCTATGGAGTGGTCCGAATTCACTATGTTTTCTGACACGAATTGGCGGTAGTCTCGCTGGCGCCGGTGAATGGGTTAGAGTATACGAAATAAACGACTCCTGGTTCGCAGAGGGTCAGAACATAAATAATACAATTCAAGTTGAAGTGACATGCGCAAAGTTTCAACTAAATCCGGCAGAATAGACTCGACCACATTCACCTGACAACGGATGGTCAAGTCCGAGAAGTGCTGGATAATTCGGTAGGGGGAGCATTGGTAGAGGCGGTTGGGTTGGGCCGTTGTAGGCCTCATATTCCTGATCGAGTTCCTCTCTGATGGCACGCATCTCGCGGCGCTCGATATCAGAGACCTTGAAGGCCCTCCAGTGCTCGGCAGCCCGGATCATGGCGCCGAACATGAGCTTGAGGACGGGCTTTTCGCCGAAGGCGTTGGGAATGATCTTGAGGCGCCGGCGTTCCTCGACAAACAGCCGCTCCAGGAGGTTGGTGGTACGGATGGCACGGCGATGGGAGATGGGCATGCGCAAGTGCGCGATGCAGGCCTCGAAGTCATCCATGAAGCAGGCGATGGCCGTGGGCAGTTCGGTCTCGTAGTCGGCGACCACACCCGCGGCGAGGTCGCGTGCGATGGCGCGGGAGGGGGCTTGGTAGGCGGCTGGGACCCGTGCCTTGAACTCCGGCCACAGATCTTCGGGCGTCTTGGCGACCAGGTTCCTCAAGCGGTGTGCGAGGCAGCGCTGACGCGCGGATCGCGGGAAGCAGGTCTCGATGGCCTTGATGATGCCCGGCGCGCCGTCCGAGACCACCAGCAGGGGATCGCCGAGGCCGCGCTGGCGCATGTCCTGGAAGAAGGCGCTCACCGTCTCCGCGTCCTCCTTGGAGCCGGCCATCAGATGCAGCAGCACCTTGGCG